>JAPUIA010000005.1 GCA_027297435.1 Gammaproteobacteria bacterium
GGCGGACGCCAGAATCTCTCCTGCCTGGCCTTCGTTGCGCCCTTGAACCTTGTGCCCGCCGAAAGCCTCGACGGATTGTGGCGTCAGCCCCAGGTGTCCCATCACCGGCACACCGGACTCGACGATGTGAGCCATCAGGTCGAGCTGGCCTGCCTCACCTTCGATTTTTATGGCGTTAGAACCGGCTTGCATGAGATCACCAACGGCCTCCATTGCCGATGACAGACCCTTACGGACCGCGAGGAACGGCATGTCGCCGATAATGAACTTATCCGGTGCACCGCGCCTCACGGCTGATAGGTGCAACGTCATCAGGTCAACGGTCGCGTGTACCGTGCTGTCGAATCCGTGCATGACCATCGCCAGGCTATCACCGACCAGAAGGCAGTCGATGTCGGTGTCGTTCAGCACCACTGCTGAGGAGAAGTCGTAGCACGTCACCATCGAGATGGGCTCGCGCCGGCATTTACGTTTCTGGAAATCGAGTATGTTCACTGCGTTTCTCCCGTCTGGGAGAGACGTGGACCAATAGCGACACAGGAGTCATAGCTGCTATTCGGTACCTGTCCCTCGTATGGATCAAGTCCTAGCCAATCGTTTGCATGTGGTGTGCGAGCACGCGCCTTGCGCCATTCACACCGGTCTCTGTCCGTTGGTGAGATCAGAGCCGGTGATCAGATTATTGAGGATTCGGGTGATTGTAAAGTCAGACCCTCATACGGGTTTGGGCGTATAGGCAAACACGGCTTCGAGCGGTTCGTTGAAGACTTCGGCAATCCGAAACGCGACTTCTAGGGACGGCGAGTACTTACCGGCTTCGATGGCGTTGACGGTTTGCCGCGTGACCCCGATCTTCTCCGCGAGCGCCTGCTGGGTCATCTCGTCCCGATCGAATCGTAGGCGGCGAATCTTGTTGCTGACGGCGCAGCGCTTCATCGCTAAACGCCTTGTCGGTAGTAAAAAAGCTGTGATGCGCAGCGGGTAAGTTCGCCGGCTACCGCGCCAAGCACCAAAAGGTGCGCTGTTTTGGCGATCACATCCGGGTTGCAGACCTGCGTCGCGTGATGAATCGCACCGCCGAACAAGCTGTAGCCGATCGCGCCGAAGACGGCGACACCAAGCACCATACCGCCGTTGCGCGCACTTTTTGCCGAAACTAGAACGTCGCGTTCGTCGGTGCCTTCAGGTCGATGTGCGATGGCCATCACCACATGTACGACGATCTCGATGACGACTACTGCCAGCACAACACGAAATAACAATCCGAGGGTGGCGGCAGGACCGAGTACCTCGGCACCGAAAACCTCCCCGAAGTAGTAGCCGAATAGCAGTAAAACGATGACCGTATTGACCCAGGCACTCTTCTCTTCGAACGAAAGGTCCATAGCATTCCTCTGTAAATTAAACGCGACATAAAGTATATAAATATTTACTCAAAGTAAACTATTTTTTACATATACTGCTAAATACCGATTCTGATGCCTTTGGTCATCGCCTCGGTATACTGGGGTAAAACCAGGGGGACGTATGGAAGATCTAGCGGGAAAGGTCGCGTTCGTGACCGGCGCAGCGAGTGGTATCGGCCGTGGAATCTGCCGGGCTGCGGTGCAGGCCGGCATGAAAGTCATGTTGGCCGACATCGAGGCACCGGTGTTGGAAACCGTCGAGGCCGAACTCGTCGCCGCGGGCGGTGATGTGGGCAGTGTGGTCTGCGATGTTGCTGATTCGGATTCGGTCATGGCAGCCGCGGACGCGGCGCTGACACAGTTCGGGAAAGTCCACCTGTTATGCAACAACGCCGGCGTGACTACCGGCGGTCTCGTTGAGGAATGCGATGCCGGTGACTGGGATTGGACGATTGGGGTCAACTATCTCGGCGTATTACATGGTTGCCAAGCCTTCGTGCCACACATCAAACGACAAGGGGAGGGTGGCCACATCGTCAACACCTCGTCGATGGCCGGATTGCTCGGTGGTATGGCCGGATGGGGACCCTACAACTCGACCAAGTTTGCCGTAGTGGGTTTGACCGAAGTTCTACGCCAAGAAGGGCGCATCGGTGGATTTGGGGCTTCGGTGTTGTGCCCCGGCGGTGTGGCAACCAACATTTTCGATGCGCCCCGCAATCGCCCAGACCGGTTTGGACCGCAGGTGTCGAACGTTGCCTACGACAATACGGGCGAAGGTATCGAAGAGGCGTTGAATCCGGATGTCGTTGGCCGCTTGGTGTTAGAGGCGGTGCGGAACAATCGACTCTACATTTTCACCGACCCACGATTTCAAAAACTGATGGTGAAGAAACACGAACGGATGCTGGACGACCTCAAGTGGGCCGCAGGATCCCAAGCGCTCGTTGAAGCAGGCGCGCCGGGCGCGTTCGAAGAGACCGCGTAGCAGTAGTTTGCGCGTCCAAGTGACGCGAGACTGTGATCTTGTGGTTGTGGTATCAACGCCCGCTGGCCGCAAACAAAACCAACAGCGTTATATCTTCTTCGATGTCGAAAAATGAGTGCGTTTCCGATGCTTTGACGTAAAGCAGTGACCCGGCACCGATCTCGCGCGTCTCGTCGCCGACTTTGAGATGCGCCTTCCCCTTCAGAACGTAGTACACCTCGTCTTCCGCGTGTGGGGATTGCGTGTCTTCGGATTCGCGAGGTAGGAAGTACAACCCGCAAGACAGCGCAGGTACTTTCAAAAACTCGCGGTATTGAACCGCGTTGCCGTCCAGCTCTGCCTGTATGGCAGCGATGTCAAACGTCTCCCAGGCTTTGTCACTCATCTTCGTCATCAGCATTGAGGTGCTGGGCATATTTACCAGCATATCGAGAACGGGACAAGCGGCGACGCGTTTCGGCTTTCCGCGATAGCGACCCGAGCATCGCGCACGGCTGGCCCCGTTTGACACGCTACTAACCCCCGCCTAGTATTCCGCGCCGTCGCGTGAGACCCGGTACGAAACACTCCGAGCATCACTCAGAGAGGGTCGAACGACCACGCATGGATGTGTGGGCCGGTGGGCCAAGTCCTACGATGTTGCGCCACGGACGGCTAGAATGATTTCAGACGATGGGGCCATAGCTCAGCTGGGAGAGCGCTACAATGGCATTGTAGAGGTCGGGAGTTCGATCCTCCCTGGCTCCACCAAATTTCCCATTCAATAACAACGTGTTACGCGGTACCCTCTGTGATCGCTACATTTTGCCCGACCATTTTGCCCGAGTTTTGCCCCGTTTTAGAAACCACACGTAATATCGTGCCCCGGTCTTCATTACTTATCGAACTAACAGCGTCGATTAGGTGTTGAATATCCGGTGCACTGTACTGCGTCGTAACGCGTCCAGAGGTGTGCCAAAGAAGATCTTGGCGATTCTCAAACGTGACCTCTGCCGCCCTTCATCGGTGACCGAATGTGTGGCGCAGGTTGTGTACGCCTTTTCGATATCGATTGCTGGTTGGCAAGCCTGCTCGTTTCCACGCGCGCTTCCACGCGCTGTTGTAAATCCCCTTCATAGGAGTCCCGTTGTACGTGAAAACGAACTCAGGGTGCTTACCGCGCTCCTCGTCTAACACCTGGCGGGCTGTAGGATTGAGAACCAGGAGGTAATCTTCGTCCTCGTTCTTACCGTTTAGCCAACCGGGGCAGACAAACACAGACGCTCCCAATTCTGGAATCGATACCTCCCAATCCCATCTCAAAGCAAGTAGGGCACTCTCCCGCAATCCAGTATTGATATCGAAGAGCACCGGGAGTAGACCGTTGCCACATGGTGGGATATGAAGCGCCAACCTCCACAGGTGCTGTGTAGACGTCGATGGGGGAGTCTGCTTGGTTTTCAAAAAACGGTCATTCCTCACAGCGAGCCACGGGCTCAGGGCTCCAGCCTCAACAAGAACCCACTGTTGCGACGAGCCGATAGCCGCGCTTCGGCAGTGTCTCTATGTATCGATACGGACGAGCGTCGCCGAGAGCCTTTCTTATCTGAGAGATACATCGTGTAACCGATTCGTCGACCACGAATTTGTAAGGC
>JAPUIA010000050.1 GCA_027297435.1 Gammaproteobacteria bacterium
CCCTACTACTGGGTAGATTCCTACGCGTTACTCACCCGTCCGCCACTTTACTCGCACCCGAAGGTGCTTTCTCGTTCGACTTGCATGTATTAAGCGTGCCGCCAACGTTCAATCTGAGCCATGATCAAACTCTTCAGTTTAATGAAGGTTGCGCAAGTTTCTCTTCGTCTCTTTAGCGTCCGCATAAATGCGGCATCCCATCAATTCAAAGAACTGCACTTGCACCAATCAGTTTTGGCTCTCAAACGAATCTACGTGTTTACCCACACGAATGGCTTGTTTGACTTTGTAGACAGAACTACGGCGCAAAAAAATTTGCACGTACCTCTGACTACCGCGTACATGGTTTAGTACTTGTTAAAGTACTTCTACTTTTTCAATGTTAAAGAACGTCCGCCAGGGCGTAGCCCCGGGGCAAGGGGTCGGTATTATACGCACGAAGGTTCGCTTAGCAAGCGCGTTCGGCAAGGTTTTTTGCCGGTTCGAATTCAGTATTAAGCACGCACGAGCAAGTGCCAATTTTTCTTCCCGCGCCGCATGAGATAAAAGCGCCCAAACAGTGCATCCGACCAGTCCAGATTGCGCTCGCTGTCGTCCTGCACGATGCCGTTGACCGAAAGTCCCTTGCTTTGAACGAGCTTGCGGGCGGCTCCACGAGAGGGCACTAATCCGCTCTCGGCAGCGGCGAAAAGCAGGCCCACGCTGTCTTCGGCGAGCTGGGTGCAATCCATCCCATCGAGCTTCAGTTGCTCGAGATCTCCCTCGGTCAACGTTTCGAGACTACCGCCGAAAAGGCACTCAGAGATGCGCTTGGCCGAAGCTAGCGCCTTGGCGCCGTGGACGAGGTTGGTCACGTGCTCGGCCAACCTTAGCTGCCCCACACGCGACTGCGGCTCCGAGGCAACCGTGGCTTCGAGCTCAGCGATCTCATCCAACCCGATGAACGTAAAGACCTTGAGGAATTTGATAACGTCATCATCGGAGCTGTTCAACCAGAACTGATAGAAGACATATGGAGAGGTTTTGGCCGGATCCAACCAGATTGCTCCGGCCGCCGTCTTGCCGAACTTCGTCCCATCCGCCTTCGTGACGAGGGGCACGGTTAGCGCAAACGCCTCGCCGCCGAGCTGCCGCCGCACGAGATCCATACCTGAGACGATGTTACCCCACTGGTCGCTGCCCCCGATCTGGACGGAACAACCATGGCGTCTCGCCAATTCCAGGAAGTCGTTGGCCTGCAGCAACATGTAGCTGAATTCGGTATACGAGATACCCTCGCCTTTACGGTCGAGGCGACTCTTGACGGATTCGCGTTGAATCATGGCGTTGACCGAGAAGTGCTTACCGATGTCCCGTAGAAAGCCGATGACGTCTAGGTCCTTGGTCCAATCAAGGTTGTTGACTATGACTGCGGCCACATTGCCGGAAAAATCCAGGAACGGCTCTACTTGGGCACGGATACGTTCGACCCACACCTCGACGAGCCCGGAATCGTTGAGGTTGCGTTCGTCACCGCGGCCGGATGGATCACCGATGAGTCCAGTTGCACCACCGAGCAGCAAAATGGGCCGATGGCCCTTCGCCTGGAAGCGCCGCAGGGTTAGCAGCGGCACAAGATTGCCGATCTGCAGGCTTTCCGCCGTCGGGTCGAAGCCGCAATAAAGGGTACGTGACCCGCTATCGAGATGTTGGACCAATCCGTCCTCGTCGGACGCTTGGGCAAACAATCCGCGCCGCTTTAGCTCATCAATCAACATCTCGGCGGCCAGCGCACCTTCGAACGGTAGAAAATCGGGGCGCAATGTACCAGATCGATCGCCCCAACGGGGCTTTCGTCAAGCTTTTCAAAGCGTTGGAATTACTTATACTAGCGGCCCAGTTGATTCAAACATAACAAAAGAGACGTAACCCTCCGTAACTGAAGAGTTTTAGCGGTAGTTTCGAAAAGAATACTTTGACCTCTCCCAGACAAGGATAACCGGACAGATCGTGAACTCCAGCCAGTTCCCGAAATCTCACGTGATTCTATCCATCGTGCTGGGCTTGAGCCTGTGCTGGTTCGTCATTGCCAAGTTCTCCGGCGATCCGGATGACGATCGCTTCACCACCGAGACCGTGCTTTTAGATCTGCCCACCGTTGATGAGATCAACCGTCAGGCGTTACTGCCTGGCGCAGCAACGGCGAGTCAAAACCCGGCACCGACTCCACGTGCGGTGACCAACACCACGACAAAAAAGGTGAGCGTCGCGCCGGGTGACAACCTCGCGTTGTTGTTCAAAAAGCATGGACTCTCGCCACAAGAGCTGCACCGTCTCGTCACGACAGAGCCGCTTGGGTCCAGGCTGAAGGAGATTTTCCCTGGACACGAGCTGCGTTTTACGGTGGACGACGCGAACACCCTCGTGAAACTCGAATACTCTCCCGGCCCCCTCGAAGTTCTGGAGTTCACGCGCGTGGGCGACGGGTACGAGGGTGTCGAGGTGGTGGCCGAACCCGAACGCGTGACCGCCTACAAACACGCGACCATCGACCACAGCATGTTCATTGCCAGTCAACGGGCCGGTCTGGATGACTCGCTTACCATGCGCTTGGCGCAAATTTTTCAGTGGGACATCGACTTCGTACTCGACATCAGAGCCGGCGATGAATTCTATGTGTTGTTCGAAGAACTCTACCTAGTCGATCGGTTCATCGGGTACGGAAAAATCCTGGCTGCCGAATTCATCAATCAAGGCGACAGCTACAGAGCCGTTTTGTATACCGATACCAAACTTGATGAGAGCTATTACGATCCGAGTGGGCATAGCATGCGGAAGGCATTTCTGCGAGCGCCCCTATCGTTCACGAGAATCAGTTCCAACTTCAACTTACGCCGCACCCACCCGCTGTGGAAACGCACGATGCCGCATCGAGGCATAGACTATGTCGCGCCCAGAGGAACGCCCATCCTAGCGGCCGGCAGCGGTAAAATATTGAAGGCGACCCGCTCGCAAGCCAACGGCAACTTCGTTGTGATCCGACACGGGGAGCAGTTTGTCACTAAGTACTTGCACCTATCCAAGTTTGCACGCGGCGTCCGCTCAAATGCGCGGGTAGAACAGGGACAGACCATCGGCTACGTTGGCGCTACCGGTTGGGCGACCGCGCCGCACCTGCACTACGAGTTTCTCGTCAACGGCGTGCATAGAAATCCGCGAACCGTAAAGCTGCCCGATGCGGATCCGGTTCCCGAGTCCGAGATCGATCGCTTCAGCCAGCTGTCCATACCGCGGCTTGCATTGTTGGACAATTACAAACAACAGATACAGCTCGCGCTAGGCCAATAACAGGTGGCTCTTTTCGTCGGGGCGATCTCCGGAACGAGCGTAGACGGTCTCGATCTGGCGTTGATCGACATCTCCGATAGCGACATCAGCCTGATCGCGAGTGCAACGCATGACTTGCCGAGCGACCTCAAAGCAACGCTCATGGCTTTGGGCCAAGCCCAGGGGGACGACCTAGACAGGCTCGGACATGCCGACACTGCTTTGGGTGTGTTCATCGGCAAGTCGATCAATGATTTCCTGGTCGCTCAAAACGTTGCGTGCGCAGATATCCACGCCATCGGCAGCCATGGCCAAACCGTTCGCCATCGGCCAACCGGTAGCGACCCGTTTACCGCACAAATCGGCGACCCCAACCACATCGCTGAAGCTACCCGAATCACGACAGTTGCCGACTTTCGCCGGCGTGACATGGCCGCTGGCGGGCAAGCAGCGCCGTTGGTACCGCTATTTCATCAGGCGATACTGGGCGACATCAGCGAGTCTCGCGTGGTGCTCAATATCGGCGGCATCAGCAACATCACCTTGCTAAGACCCGGCCGGCCGGTAAGCGGATTCGACACCGGACCCGGAAACGCGATGTTGGATGCGTGGGCCGCTGAACACCTCGGTAAGCCTTACGATGCAGGCGGCGCGTGGTCCGCGAATGGAGCCGTCGTCCCGGCGTTGCTGCACGCGTGTAGTGCTGATCCCTACCTGAAGCATCCTCCGCCCAAGAGCACCGGTAAGGAGCACTACAACCTGGCGTGGTTGAATCGCCAACTGCCCGAAGCCACCCAACCCGCGGACGTGCAACGTACGCTCGTCGAATTCACCACACAGTCCATCACCGATGCGCTAGGCCGCTGGGCCCCCGAATGCGATCGTCTGCTCGTTTGCGGCGGGGGCCGGCACAACACCTTCTTGATGGATCGACTCAACGATCTCGTTGGCTTGCCCCTCGAGACGACAGATGCCTTCGGTTGGGACGGCGATGCGATCGAGGCAGCTGCGTTTGCGTGGTTAGCCCATCGGCGTCTCGAGCACCTGGCAGGCAACGCCCCGGATGTTACGGGCGCACAAGGCGAGCGGGTGTTGGGCGGTGTCTACCTAGGCTAATTAGCAAACTCACGAGTTTTTACTCCGACCCCAATTAGATGGCGAAGGAATTGCCGCAGCCGCACGTGGAGGAAGCGTTCGGGTTGTTGACCACGAATTGTGAACCCTGCAAACCTTCTTTGTAGTCGACCTCGGCGCCAAGCAGGTACTGGTAACTCATCGCGTCGACCACCATGGTCACCCCGCCCCGTTCAACGATAGCGTCATCGTCGGCTATTATTGCGTCGTCGAACGTGAACCCGTAGGAAAAGCCGCTGCAACCACCGCCCGTGATGAACACGCGAAGCTTGAGGTCCGCAGCACCTTCCTCTTCGATAAGTTGCCGCACCTTGTTTGCTGCGCCCTCTGAAAAGCGTATATCAGTCTGCATGCTCGCTGGACGTTGGCCTGAGAGAACTAACCATTATTCCGGTATGGCCGCGACTTGGCAAATTTAGATGCCGCGGTAGGAACGGTTCAAACCTGGCCTTGCAGCCCTTCGTCACGGGCCCCGGCCGGGAACGGATGTACCTCGGCGCTGGAATCTTCTTGGTGGACCATTTGGCCATCGACCATGGCGCCGAGCTGCATCTCGATGAGTTTGTAGTATACGTTGCCTGATACTCTCGCCTTGGGGGCGAGTTCAACCCGCTCGCCGGCGAAGACGTTGCCTTCGACGGAACCATTGATCACCACGTTGGGCACGCGAATCTCGCCGCTGACAGAGCCTTCTTCACTCACGACCAACGTCGCGTTACCGTCTTTCTCGGCAATGATGTTGCCCTTCACATGTCCGTTGATGTAAAGCTGGTCCGAGAACCGCACGTCGCCCTCAACTTCCGTGTTGGCGGCGATCAGCGTTACGCCCTTGTCAAGCTTCGTCTTTGCCATCGATGAGTTGCCTTTCATCTTCTTGACCTACCATCTTAGTCCTGTTGCACGGACCATTCGAACGATTGCTGTAGGTCGTTACCACGATTGCCCTGCTGGACGACCGTTACGACCACCCGTTCCGGCTGGAACCCTACTGGCAAGGCTAGCAGACCGGACAGGTCCTGAAAGTATCGGAACCTGAACTTCAGAGGATAAGTGTCAATATCAGTTAAATCTGTGAGGGACAGCACTCGCTCGCCTATTTCGAGGCGGTGCTCGCCTTTTTCAAGGCGATCATCTTGACGACCAATCACGTCTATACGCACGTCGCCCCGAATCCAGTTGCGGCGATCGGCTACTTGGGTGAGAAGCAGGTGATAGTTGTAGGTATCGGGCGCCTCGCCGCCGAAGACCTCAAATTCGGCTATCTGCAGCCCTTTCGACAACGATGACGGTGCCATCAAGCTCTTATAGAAGGTCACTTCCTCTTTCAATCCGCCAAGGTCGTCTCGAAGCGTCTTGATGTTTTCTCGCAGCGTCGCAGCCGCCTGTTGGTCAATCTCGCGTACTAGCTCGCCATCGACCAATCGTTGCTTCAACGCTGCAACCTCGACTTCTCCCGCGCGTTTCTGGTCCTCGAGCACCCCGAGGTACGTTCGGTCGAGACCCGACTGGCGTTGGCCTAACAAATAGCCCGCAAACACTGCTGCCAGCCCCAGCAACGTCAAAACGGCTAGCATCACCCCCCGACGCACTGGAGTGTGCGGAACGACGGTCATGCGTCGATTCGCTTTAGCTCGCTTAAGCATTCGCAACATGGAAGTTATCTACAACCGGTTCACCCGAAATTTTTACTGGTCGCCAGTTTCCCAACTCGACGAGAAGTATAGAGTTCTCCTATGATCGGACCCTGAATCGGGGCCGACTATACTAGAGCGCGAGCGTTGGCGCGTTAAGGCAACTCACACGCAACCAAGGCGAATACCCTTAGATTTCTTTCGACGACAGCTGGCCAACGTTGAGGCATTGCCACAACTGGTCATCCTAGCGATCGCCACCGGCCTTTTCACCGGATTAGTCATCCTCGTGTTTCGAGTCGCCGCGCCATTCGAAATACGCTCGCTCTCAGAAATCCCTTTCATCATGCTGGCAGGCGTCGTTATCGGCTGTCTCGCTACGGCGTTCATCATGCTGATACAGCAGTTCGCAAAACTGAGCGAATGGCCGTTTTGGGCCCGTGCGCTTTTGGCCGGCGCCATCACCGGGTTCGCCGCTATCACTACGCCGGAGGTGATGGGTATTGGTTACGATACCGTCAACGGCGCGATGCTAGGTGAGCTGACCATCGGGACTTTGATCGGTGTCGTGGTCTTGAAGTCACTGTCCAATGCCGCCGCCGTGGGGCTCGGCTTGCCCGTGGGATTGATTGGTCCAACGTTGCTGATCGGGGCCTGCGTTGGCGGTGTCCTGGGCATCCTCGGCGGCCAGTTCCAGCCAGATGCGGCAGCGTCCATCGCATTTTATGCGATGCTCGGTATGGCCGCGATGATCGCCGCCGTGTTGCAAGCACCGCTGGCCGCCCTGATGGCGGTGTTAGAGCTCACCATGAACCCCAACGTGATCTTGCCTGCCATGCTGATCATCGTGGTGGCTACGCTTGTTACCGGCGAAGTATTCAAACGGAAGCCGGTATTTCTGACAATGTTGACGACGCTCGGCCTCCAATACCCGCCTAATCCGGTGACGCTGCATCTGCAACGGGCCGGGGTCGCCGCTATCATGAGCCGTAATGTCGAACGCCTCTCATTTATCGTAAAACGTCGACTCGCCGAATCAGCGCCTGCGGACAACCCCCGATGGATCGTGGTCGAGACCGCACCCGGGGACTTACGCTGCGTTCTAAACGCCGCAGACTTGCGCGTTTTTTTGGATGGCGAAGGCGTCGAGGAAGCGAACATACATCTTCTTAGAATGCCCGGCATGCGCAAAGACGTCGCAAGCATCGATGCACGCGCGACGGTGGAGGAAGCTCAGCAGATGTTGAACTCGGAGAGCGTCGAAGCCTTGTGCGTACGGCGCATGAACGCGCCGATGACCGAAGCCATCTTGGGTGTGATCACCCAGGACGACATCGACAACTACCGCGAGGTTGATTAGTGAGCTGGTACGTTTGGATCAAGGCGTTGCACATCATCGGGGTGGTGTGCTGGTTCGCGGGTATTTTCTACCTACCCCGATTGTTCGTTTACCATGTATCGGCCACCGACTCGATCAGTCGCGAGCGCTTTCAGGTGATGGAGTCGAAGCTCTACCGGATCATCATGAACCCATCGATGATCATCGCGCTGGTATTCGGTGTCTGGGCGTTCGTGGAAACCTGGAGCGTGTACAGCGGTACCGTGTGGGTCTGGTTGAAAATAGCCGGCGTCGTCGCGCTGATCGGCTACCATCATTACTGCGGCAAGTTGATCCGTCTCTTTCACGCTGGTGAAAACCCACACCCCGAGAAATTCTTCCGCATCTTCAACGAGATTCCCGTGCTGTTGCTTATACTCATAGTCGTCCTCGTGGTGGTGAAGCCCTTTTGATGGATCCTTGATGGACAGGCGTAAATCCCAGTCGCTGATCGAACGGGCCGCACGTTCTATTCCCGGCGGCGTCAACTCCCCGGTACGCGCGTTCAAAGGCGTGGGCGGCAACCCGGTGTTTTTCACGTCGGGTGATGGCGTGTACCTGCAAGACGTCGATGGCAACCGCTATATCGACTACGTCGCGTCTTGGGGCCCGATGATTCTCGGTCACGGTCACCACGGAGTCGTCGAAGCGGTAAAACACCAAGCCGATCTCGCTCTAGGATTTGGCGCCCCTACCGAACAGGAGATCGAGTTAGCCGAACTGGTCGTCGACATGGTGCCGAGTATTGAAAAGGTGCGCATGGTCAACTCCGGGACCGAAGCCACGATGTCGGCCATCCGATTGGCACGGGGTTTTACGGGCCGAGACCTCATCGTCAAGTTCAACGGATGCTACCACGGCCATTCCGATGCTTTGCTCGTCAAGGCGGGGTCTGGTGTTTTGACGCTCGGTATTCCCAGCTCTGCGGGCGTTCCAGAAGCCGTTGCCGCGCAGACGCTAAGCTTACCCTTCAACGACCTCGATTCGATTCGACACGCATTTGCCACTTATCCTGAACAGATCGCCGCCGTGATTCTCGAGCCGGTGGCCGGCAACATGGGGTGCATACCCCCCGTGCCGGGATTTCTCGAGGGTCTGCGCACGCTAACCCGTGCGGACGGTAGCGTCCTGATTTTCGACGAGGTGATGACTG
Organism: Gammaproteobacteria bacterium; assembly: GCA_027297435.1. Taxonomy (GTDB): domain Bacteria; phylum Pseudomonadota; class Gammaproteobacteria; order Pseudomonadales; family Azotimanducaceae; genus Azophilus. The sequence continues at coordinate 8,603 of JAPUIA010000050.1, forward strand.
GTTTTCGCGTGGCACGGGGCGGCGCGCAAGCACGTTACAACGTGATCCCCGACTTGACGACCCTCGGTAAGATCATCGGCGGCGGGTTGCCGGTTGGCGCTTTCGGCGGCCGTGCTGAAATCATGGATCACATTGCGCCCGTCGGTAACGTATATCAAGCTGGCACCCTTTCGGGCAACCCGCTAGCCGTCGTTGCGGGTTTGACGATGCTGCAGGCACTCGACGACGGCTTTTACGACGAGCTCGAAGCCCGCACCAATTACCTCGTCGAAGGCTTGCAAGCGCTTGCCGTTAAACACGGACTGTCCATCACCATCAATCACGTATGTGGCATGTTTAGCTTGTTCTTCGATGCCGCAAAAGTGGTAACGGAGTTCGATCACGTGGCGAACGCCAATATCGATACGTTCAATCGTTTCTTTCACGCGATGCTGGACCAGGGCGTGTACCTCGCGCCAAGCGCGTTCGAGGTAGGGTTCTTGGGCGCACAGCACACGACAGAAGTGTTGGACGCAACCCTATCGGCCGCCGATCGAGCTTTGAGCAACCTCTAAACGGAAACAGCTTCTATGTACGACGTCTACGGGTTAGGCAATGCTCTAGTGGATACCGAGTACCGCATCGACGAGGACTTTCTCGCGCAGCACGCGATCGCCAAGGGCCACATGACGCTGGTGGAAGAAGATCGAATGGAGATGTTGATCGAAGCGCTCAGCGAGCTCGAACCTGAGCGCATGAGCGGTGGCTCTGCGGCCAACAGCATCATCGCAGCCCAAGGCTTTGGCGCGGCCACCTATTATTCGTGCAAAGTCGCCGACGACGCCACCGGGCACCACTTCTTGGCCGATCTCAACACCGCGGGGGTACACACCAACCCCAACGCAGCTGCAGCGAGCGGCAAGTCCGGCCGTTGCCTGATACTCGTGACCGAAGACGCGGAGCGTTCGATGAGCACGTTCCTCGGCGTTTCCAACCAGCTGAGTGCGGGAGAGATCGATGAAGCCGCGCTTGCCGAAGCGCGCTACTTTTACGTCGAGGGTTATCTGTCGTCTTCGCCGGAAAGCCTGGCAGCGGCGGCGGCATGCCGCCAACTTGCCGAAAGCCAGGGTGTGGAGACCGCGGTCAGCCTATCGGATCCGAGCATGGTCGAGCATTTCCGCGACGATCTGGAAACCCTTCTTGGCAACGGTGTAAACCACCTTTTTTGCAACGAGGAAGAGGCGCTTGCGTGGGCGCGCACCGACCGACTCGATGTGGCGATCAACGAACTCAAGGACATCGCAAGATACTGCAACATCACCCTGGGCAGTCGCGGTAGTTTGACCGTCATAGACGGACGCCAAAAAGCAGCGCCCGGATACCCCGCGACCGCGGTGGATACCAATGGCGCCGGCGATATCTATGCCGGTGCTTGTCTCTACGGCTGGAGCACGGGCATGGACCATCAGCAAGCAGCGAGTTTCGGCAACTACGCTGCCGCGACGCTCGTTCAACAATACGGCGCGCGACTGAAAACCATGCAGCAGTACCAGGATGTTTTGAAGGCATTTCGCGCTCTTTAGCCGCTTGGAACTTTCCGCAGCTCAGCTTCCGAGAATTCCGCAAACGCCAGAAATTCACCTCCCTACTAACACTGCAACGCATCGTCGACCGGAATTTCCCGCTCCAGACGAAACTCATCGAGCTCGATCGAACACGCCCACGCGTACACCTCAACGCCTGCCTCGACTGCATACCTCAGACGCTTTCCGTACTCCGGATGGACATCATCGGCCGTCTTTGCCACCTCGATGCCGGTGTGTTGCACGCAAAACAACAGCACGGCTCGATCACCAGCGCGTTTGCGTCGAACCAACGCACCAACATGTTTGAGTGCTCGCTCGCTCACCGCATCCGGGAATGCGCCTTCACCGCCACCGCGGCATAACGTCATGCTCTTCACTTCCACGTAGCAGTCAGGACGACTTGCGTCGAACAAACGAAAATCGAATCGCCCCTGCCCCTCGGGAATGGCCGCTTCCGCTTTGACGCCGCTATAGCCGGCAAGCGCAGGTATGCGCCCCTCGGTCAATGCCTCTGCGACAAGGCGGTTGGCGCGCGTGGTGTTGACGCCAACACGAAACTGGCCTGAAGCAACCATCTCCAGCGTATGGCGGTATTTGCGTTTTGGGTTCCGAGATTCGGATATCCAAACCACGCTACCGGGGTCAGAACAACCGGTCATGGCACCGGTGTTGGGACAGTGAACCGTCACCGTCCCACCCCCATCGAGCCTCACATCGGCGAGAAATCGTTGGTAGCGCTTGATGAGGCGCGCCTCGGTGAGGGGCGGTTCAAACTTCACGCGCAAAGTCGTTCAAGCGCCCCAGACCTCCAGCGCATGTCCGATGCGATTCAAACCAACGTCGATCGACTCTTCGTCGGTCGTGTAAGCAAACCGCACGAAACGGTCGGCTTCGAGTTCGCCAAAATCGATGCCAGGCGTCACAGCGACTTGAAATTCGTCTATCAACCGCCAACAGAAGTCCAGGGAATCGATGCCGGTCTGGGATACGTCCACATAGAGATAAAAAGCTCCGCCTGGTTTCGCGGGAACCCTGAGGCCGAGTGCTTCGAGTCCGGTCAACAGCTGATGGCGACGTTGATCAAAGCGCCTACGTCGTGCCTCGTGTACCGCCATCGCGTCCGGCGTGAATGCCGCTATCGCCGCGTACTGGGCAATGCTCGAAGGGGATATAAACAAGTTCTGAGCGAGTTTCTCGAGGTCGTCGACCAATCCCTCGGGCAACACTAACCAGCCCAAGCGCCAACCGGTCATGCCGTAATACTTGGAAAAGCTGTTGAGCACGATCAGACCATCGGTCACGGCGAGACCGGTGGTGATGGCGCGCTCATCCCCGTAAGTGAGGCCCTGATAGATCTCGTCCATGATGAAGAACCCATCGCGTGCCGCGACCGCGTCTCCAAGACGCCGTACTGCGTCTGCGCCGACCACCGCACCGGTTGGATTGGCTGGTGACGCCAACAACAGCCCTCGAGTATTCGGTTGCCAATACGCATTCAGCGCATCGACGCCGAGTTCGTAGCCATCTGCCGCACGCACCGGCACCCGCTGGGGAACACCCCCGGTGAGGCGTACGAACACCTCATTGCAGGGGTAGCCGGGATCGGTAATCAAGAGCCCGTCGCCTGAATCGAGCAGCAACGCACTCAATAGCAGTAGCCCACCGCTGGCCCCCGCCGTCACCGCAATTCGCTCAACCGGCACTATTGCGCCGAGCCGGGTGGCGTAGTCCCGAGCAATGGCTTCGCGAAGCTCCAGCAACCCCAGAGCATGGGTGTATTTGGTCCGGCCGTCGATCAACGCTTGGCGCCCGGCTTCGATAATCGGCTCAGCCGTGTTGAAATCAGGCTCTCCCACCTCGAAATGCACGACCTTGTGGCCGCGTGCTTCAAGCTCCTCAGCCCGTTTCATGAGTTCCATCACCCGAAATGGGGTGATCTGGTTCAACCAATCAGCGGGCATCCGATAAGCAAATTCCATAAAAACTTCGCCACTATATATGGTCAACGAGATTTTGTTCTGGTAGCTTACGCGCCCTTCGATTTTCGCGGCCCAGGTTTAGCCGCTTCCATGGGAGTCGAGACAATCATCGACAGATGGCAGTACAGGATTAGAGTATATGGTGGCAAAAGCACGAAGTAGAAAGAAGGCATCTACAGTCGATTCACCCTTTAGGAATTTCACTCCGTACAAACCAACCAAGCGTGAAGCCTATATGAGCGAAAAACAGCAGCAGCATTTTCGCGACATTCTCAATCGCTGGCGCCTCGAACTGATGGAAGAAGTGGATCGAACCGTCCACCACATGCAGGACGAGGCCGCCAATTTCCCCGATCCAGCCGACCGTGCCACGCAAGAAGAGGAGTTCAGCATCGAACTCAGAACTCGCGATCGGGAACGTAAACTGATCAAGAAGATCGACCAAACCATCGAGCGGCTCGACCAGGAAGACTATGGCTACTGCGACACCTGCGGCGTCGAGATCGGATTGCAGCGCTTGGAAGCGCGTCCCACCGCGACGCAGTGTATCGATTGCAAGTCTTTGGACGAAATCAAAGAACGTCAGCTGCACGGTTGAGGCACCTCGGGGCACGCCGAAAACTGGGCGTTAGCGTAGTCGGCCCCGATAAAGGGTTCGAGCATAGGAGACATCTATACTTCTTGTAGAATCATCAGTTGTGGAAATTGCGAGGTTTTAACGGGTTTCCCGCTAAAACGTTGCCATATGTAGCGGCCGACTTGCAGAACATGCCTCTGCAACGTAGGGGCGCCCGGCCGCTAGCGAAGTTCAGCATGAGCCGGGGGTGTTGCAAGCATCACTTAACACGGTTTGGGCTTGCCCAAACTGCAAAGCTCAAACGAAGTTTGAGCCATGCATCTCCTCGAATGCGCCTAAATGTCGTCTAATGGGGTCGGCCGGTTTGCGCCTTCTCCTACGGGGCCACTCCATCTCGGATCACTCTACACGGCAATTGCAAGCTACCTCGACGCTCGCGCCCGCGACGACTTCTGGTGGGTACGCATGGACGACCTGGATACGCCTCGCAATAGTCCCACAGCGGAAACCAGCATCCTACGTACGCTGGAAGCTCATCATTTGCTCTGGGACGGCTTGGTGCAACGCCAAAGCGACCACATACCAGAGTATCAACAGGCATTGGAGACCTTGAACGCCAAAGAGCTCGTGTATTTCTGCAGGTGCTCGCGGCGCCAGCTGAAGGCGCTGTCACGCTACCCGGGTACGTGCCGTAACCAAATGGCGCCAATCGACGATGCGGCAATTCGCGTGCTGACCGACTCATACGTTTACCGGGTTGAAGATCTCGTGGCCGCCGAACGGCGTACCCGCCTCGATCAAACGGTCGGAGATTTCATCGTCCGACGTCGCGACGGTCTCATCGCCTACCAGCTCGCAACCGCAGTTGACGACGGCCAACCCAGCATCACCCGAGTGATTCGCGGCACAGATCTTTCGAGCAACACGCCGCGACAACTGCACCTCATGCGGTTGTTGGAATTAACGCCACCAACTTACGCGCATATACCGGTGCTGCTCAACGCGGCCGGAGACAAACTCTCGAAGCAAACCAAGGCGCTACCGGTTGACGACACCAAAGCGGTCGCCAACTTACGAACCTGTCTCGCCTTGCTCGCACTGGGTCCACCTGAGGACTGTCTAGACCTTGATGACCTGCTGGAATGGGCTATACAACGCTGGGATCTCGGTGCCATCGGAACTCAAGATCATCGTTTGATGTCCGGCAAATGAGTTGGACGCGGTCGCACGTCGGTTTCGGATGGTCAATAGGTTACTCGAGAAGCGTTTGTTACCATGTGATCAATGGCTCACGTATTACTCATCGAACGTAATCCGGATACGCGCACTGAACTGGCAAGGGTTTTGGAGAGCAACGGCTTCACGATTACCGAACACGGGTCGCCGGGCGTCCTCGACAACCAAGACCTATCGGCATTCGATTCGGTTGTCGCCAGTACGGAAGTCCTCGAACGCCCTGACATCTTTCAACAGCTCGCCACGCTGCCGCTGATCCTGCTCTCTGACAAAGGCACGGTGCGCGAAGCCGTGGACGCCATCAAGCAAGGTGCCGCTGACTACCTCGAATTGCCCGTCGAGCCAGATGAGCTGGTCGCCGCCATAGAGCGCGCGCGCGCCGCCCTGCAACCCCGCGCCACTGCAGCGCCGGAAACGCGCAAACACTTCCCCATCATCGGCAGCAGTTCGGCAATGTGCGAGTTGTTGGACCGCATCGACAAGGTGGCCCCAACCGACGCCACCGTATTGATCGAAGGAGAGTCCGGGACCGGTAAGGAACTCGTGGCCAGAGCGCTACACGCGGGCAGCTTGCGCAACCTTGCGGCCCTGATTACGTTGAATTGCGCCGCGGTACCCGACAACCTGATCGAGACGGAACTCTTTGGTCACGAAACGCCCGACGCTAGCGTCAGCAGTGGACTCGTGGAAGCCGCCGATGGAGGCACCTTGTTTCTCGACGAGATTGGCGAGTTGCCCTTGGAGGCGCAGGCCCGCCTTCTCAGGTTGCTTCAGAAAGGCGAGACGCGCCGGATCGGTTCCAGCAGCACCAAGGTTTTGAACGTGCGCATCATTGCCGCATCGCATCGAAACCTAAAACAACTCACCGAGAACCGTCAGTTTCGGGAGGACTTGTTCTATCGTCTAAACGTCGTGGCATTTGTCATACCTCCGCTACGAGAGCGTGGAGCCGATATCGTTGAACTTGCCCACCACGCTCTCAAACGGGTCTGTGACAAGTTGGGCAAGGCCCAGATGCGATTGTCCAGTGAGGCACTGAAAGCCATCCAAACCTATCGGTGGCCAGGGAATGTACGCGAACTCGAAAACGCGATGGAAAGGGCCGTTATTCTCTGCGATGGCGAAGAGATCGACGTCAAACTGCTCGCGATCGACCCCACGGCGCCGGTACCAGAAGAAGACTCACCGCCGGCAAATGTGGACCAGGTATCGCTCGAAGACTACTTCGTACGATTCGTCCAGGAGCACCAAGATCGCCTCACCGAGACCGAGCTTGCCGGAAAGCTGGGAATCAGCCGCAAGAGCCTCTGGGAAAGGCGCCAGCGTCTCAACATCCCGCGAAAAAAAACCAAGAAGCGCGGTCCGCGACGTCAGGATGCCAACTAACTGCGCAACGCAACGGATCTGCGAGCAGTCTGTCGGACTTAGACCGCCGTATGCGAGGGCCGGGTCTGGGGGTTTTTGGCGCGTCTTTGAGGAGAATATCGAGCCATATTTGACGCGGAGGCGCGCCTTTGACGCAAAGGCGTACCAAAAATCGCCAAAACTCGGCTTTTCACAGTAGGTGAGCGAGTGTCCCGTCCCATAAATAGGTGTGCAAATAGGCTGAGCGATTTTTGTCGCTGGCAAGGGCGCGCCCCATCGGGGCGCGACGCAGTTTGGGATCCAAACTGCCAGCAACCCTCTCGGTTGCCGGCGACGAGCAGTGGTAGGCCCCACGGGAGGAGGAGCAACGCCGCCAGCGGCCCTCTTCACCAAAAAGAGGGGCGCTCAGCGTGGTTGTGCAGATATTTATGGGACGGGACACTGGGCCCGACAGACTGCTAGTATCTCCGATCTAACGATAACAGCGTAATCTCATTGTTGAACCCGCAATCCGTCACCGCGACGAGGCTCAACTCAAGACGGCTCAACGTCACCCAGGAACTGGTCGACCCCAACGCTCTCGACGTTGTCACCAAGTTGAAAAACGCAGGTTTCCAGGCCCTGTTGGTCGGTGGCTGTGTGCGCGATCTGCTACTCGGCGCCGCGCCCAAAGACTTTGACGTGGCCACCGACGCAACCCCCGAAGACGTGCGGCGTTTGTTTCGCCGTTCGCGGATGGTCGGGCGACGCTTCCGAATCGCCCACGTTCGCTACGGCCGGGACATCATCGAGGTATCAACGTTCAGAAAGTCTGTAGACCTGGAAGAGGCAGGCGATCGTAAGGCTACCCCGGACGGTCTCATTCTGCGTGACAACGTCTATGGCACGCTCGATGAAGACGCATTTCGCCGGGACTTCACGGTGAACGCGCTGTACTACGATCCTCACGAGGAAGAGATACTCGACTTCGTCGGCGGCATCGAAGATCTACAAGCTCATCGTCTTCGATTCATCGGCGAGCCTCGCGCGCGACTGCAAGAGGATCCCGTGCGACTGCTGCGGGCAATGCGTTTCCAAGCCAAACTCGGTTTTGATCTCGATGCCGGCATCACGGACGATGCGGAACTCACCGCGGCACGCTTGATGGACATCCCGTCGGCGCGGCTGTTCGACGAGTTCAGCAAGATGTTCCTGTCTGGCTACGCCATGAACGTATGGAAGATCATCGAACCAACACCCATTCGCAACGTGTTGTTTCCGGCGACATCGGCCGACAACCGCTTGGTGCATTTGGCGATGCAAAATACCGACCAACGTATCGCCGAGGGCAGGCCGGTGACGCCCGGCTTCCTACTTGCCGTGTTGCTTTGGGACGATTACCAGGCGCGGATCTCCGAGCTCACCCGCAACAAGAAGATAAACGAAGCACGGTTGCTCGCTGCACACGAAGCCCTTGCGAAGCAACGTCACGTACTCGCGATACCGCGCCGTTTTTCCCAGTTCGTCAACGATGTGTGGCAGTTGCAGGAGCGGTTGGAAACCCGGAGAGCGCGCCAGATTCAGCGAACCCTTAGCCACCCGAGATTTCGTGCTGCCTACGATTTCTTGTTGCTGCGATCTCAGGCCGGACTCTTCGAAACCCGTATCGCCGATTGGTGGACCGAAATCCAGGAAACCGACAGCACGCAGCGCGAGCAAATGATCACCGAGCTGGCTCCGGAACCACGCCGCAAGCGCCGACGACGCAGACAACGACGTCAAAGTTGAACGCGGCAATGCGGTTGGCCATCTTCGTCCACTAACTTGAGGAGCCTCTGACTAATTCTCAACCACGCAGCGTGACCTACGGGGTTTGTGCCAAGGCGCGATTCGCGGGCAATGGTTGGTTCCATTGCCAAGAAGTGCAACGCGGGCACAAGCCCCGTAGGCCGCGCCCTTCGGGAGCGTTGCGCGTGCTCCATGGCAGCGTTGCGTCCCTTGCCAATATGGCTAGATATTACCTGCGGAACGCGCCTTACGTGCAAGCACGCGCAACGCTCTGCGAGGCTGACAATTAATCAGAGTCTCCTTTAGTATCACCTAGCATGGATATCGCGCTCGAGATGCCCGGGGCAATTTCACAAAAAATAAACGCCCACGAGTGGCCTCGATACGTCGCGGTCGAAGGACCCATTGGCGTGGGCAAGACCACCTTAGCCAGATGCCTAGCGGATGCGCTACGTTATCCGTTGATGCTAGAGCCGGCGCTGGAGAACCCTTTTCTGGATCGCTTCTATCGCGACCGCAGACGTCATGCACTACCGACACAGCTCTTCTTTTTGCTGAACCGCGCACGGCTGATCGCGGATCTTCCTGAAGACGATCTCGTCGGACCGTTGCTGGTAGCGGACTTCCTGATGGAGAAAGACCGTCTGTTCGCTGAGATTACCCTGGAGCCCAACGAATTGGTGCTGTACCAACAGATACATGACACCTTGGATTTAGGACCACGTTCCCCGGATTTGGTTATCTATCTACAAGCGCCGGTGGACGTCCTGGTCCGACGCATTCGCCACCGAGGCATCGAATTTGAACAAAATATCGAGCCCGACTACCTAGAAGCGTTGGTCAGCGCGTACACCGAATTTTTTCATTTCTACGACAAAGCGCCGCTACTCGTCGTCAACGCCGCCGAGATAGACTTCGCGAACAACGCCGACCACTTCGAAGCCTTGCTCGATCAGATGATCGGCATGGACGGTGCTCGTCACTACTTCAACCCCAACCCTCTATTGATTTAGCGGTGGTCATCTAATGGAAATCATTCGCTCGGTCGGCGCGTTGAACACCAGCTTGGGCTGGCGCCGCAAGAACAACCCCATCGGGTTGCTCACCGTCAAGGGAGGACTCCACGACGGGCACCGGTCGCTTGCCAACCTAGCTCTCAAGGTTTCGGATATTACGGTCGTCAATCTGCACAGCGACGCGAATCGCGACCGCACCGATGACCTGCGTTCACTGGACCAACTGGGCATCGATTTCGCTTTCATGGCCGAGCCCCACGATGCCCTTGCACTTGGCGAGGAACATCGCACGCGCCTCGTACTACCAGCTCGTGCCGGCAAACTCTGCGGCTCAGAGCATCCGGGGTACTTCGACCTCGACGTCACAATGGCACTGAAGCTCACCAACGCCGTACAACCGCAATACCTGTTTTTTAGCGACCGCGACTTTCAGCTCGCAACTGTCATCCGCGAGGTATTCGAAGATCTATTGGTCGCGACCGACGTCATGGTGGCCCCGGCGGTCCGAGAAGCCAGCGGCCTCCTCATTTCCAACCGTTACCTTGCGTTGACCAACGAGCAGCAACGCCAAGCACCGATATTGCACCAGACCCTCGTCGACATCTCGCATGCGCTAACGCGCGGCGCCAAGAACTATGCAAGCCTAGAGCAGACGGCGCGGCTGGCGTTACGGGGCGGCGGTTTTCGCACCGAGTACATAACTATCTGTGACGAGGAAACCCTCGAAGCACCTTTGCCGGTCGCTAACAGGCTTCGTATCTTCGCCGCTGCCTACCTTGGTGACACGCGACTGACCGACAACATCGGCGTCGTTTTGCAATGACCCGTTTGGCGGCGAAAGATCTGCCGGCATGGAAACAGCTGGCACAGATTGCCGCGAAGAGCACCTACCCCAGCGTAGCCGAACTGCTCCCCGACGAACGCCGCCACGAACGTCTGATGCTGGCGACGTCCGATGTGTTGTTCGATTTCTCCAAGCAGCGCATCACCGAGGAAGTGCTGGACACATTGCTGCAGTTGGCCGAGCAGCGGAACTGGCGGGAGCGTATCGAAGAGCTGTTCAACGGCGAGTTGGTCAACACCACCGAGGGGCGTGCGGCTTTGCACACGGCGCTACGTGCTCCACCTAACGAGCAGCCTTCGAACCAAGAAGTACATCGAGAACTCAAGCGACTCTCCGGACTTGCCGAGAGACTGACCGACGCGTCGTTCCGTGGCTATACGGGTAAGGCCATCACCGATATCGTGCATATCGGCATTGGCGGGTCCCAGTTGGGCCCGGAGCTCGTGGTCGCGGCGCTCAAGCCCGCGCACTCTCCATTCCGGTGCCACTTCGTCGCCAACGTCGACGGCCATGCCATTGACATGACGCTGTGTGAGCTCAATCCCGAAACGACCCTGTTCGTCGTCGTGTCGAAATCCTTTGCAACGCTGGAAACGGTTAAGAACGCTCAGACCGCGCGAAGCTGGATGCTGGAACGCACCGGCGCCTCGCAGGCAATCGCCCTACACTTCGTCGCAGTGACCAACAATTTGGCCTCTGCCATCGAATTCGGCATAGCGCCGCACAACTGCTTCGCAATCTGGCAATGGGTCGGCGGGCGCTTTTCGCTTTGGTCCGCAGTCGGCTTGCCCATCATCTTGTGTCTCGGTATTGACGGGTTCCAAGATCTGCTTGCCGGTGCCCACGCGATGGACAACCATTTCCGGACCGCACCGGCTGAGGCGAACGCACCTCTATTGGCGGCGCTGATCGGTATCTGGAACTATAACTTTCTCGGCGTGAACAACCACGCGGTGTTGCCGTACGACGAGCGTTTGAAGTTGTTGCCCAACTACCTGCAACAACTGGAAACCGAGAGCAATGGCAAGAGCGTTCGCCACGACGGATCCGATGTCGGCGTACATACGATGGCCGTGTTATGGGGCGGTGTTGGCACCACGGGTCAACACGCCTTCCACCAGCTTCTCCACCAGGGTACGCGCGCTTTTACCGCCGATTTCATTCTCGCCGCCCGGGCCAACCACGAGCATGACGACCACCATCGATGGTTGACGGCCAACTGTTTCAGTCAGAGTCAGGCGATGGCGCAGGGTCAACACGCCGACGATCCACACCAATCGGTCGCAGGCAACCACGCAACCAATACCTTTGTGCTCGACCGTCTCGACGGTAAAACGTTGGGGGCGTTGCTCGCGTTCTATGAACACAAGGTATTTTGCCAGGGATTGATTTGGGACATAAACTCGTTCGATCAGTGGGGGGTAGAACTCGGTAAGCGGCTCGCGAATGTCATCTACGAACAGTTAGGCGGGCGATCCGCGATCCTTCAAGATACCTCCACGCGGGCGCTGATCCAACACGTCAGCACTGCAGAAGGAACACCATGAGCAACCGCTATCCCGTCAACGAATTCATGGCTCGTCGCACGTTCATCAACGACGATCAGTACCATGCCATGTATCGGCGCTCGATCGAGGACCCGGACGGATTCTGGGCGGAGCAGGCCGACATCTTCCTGGACTGGTACCAGAAATGGGACACCGTTAGTCAGGCCGATCTGCCGGCCGGAAAGGTGCGTTGGTTCGATGGCGGCACATTGAACGTCTGTTACAACTGTATAGACCGGCATCTACCCGAGCGGGCCGATCAGACGGCCATCATTTGGGAGGGCGACGACCCGGCGGATGACGCGAAGATCAGCTATCGAGAATTACTCGCCGCAGTAATCAAACTCGCCAACGGATTGAAAGAACGGGGCGTAAAGAAAGGCGATCGCGTCTGTATCTACATGCCCATGATTCCCGAGGCTGCCTACGCCATGCTCGCCTGTGCCCGCATCGGCGCGATTCACTCGGTCGTGTTCGGCGGTTTCTCGCCGCAATCGCTCAAAGACCGCATCCTCGATTCGGATTGCCGGACCGTCATCACGGCCGATCAAGGAATTCGCGGCGGCCGACCGGTGGCATTGAAGGAGAACACCGAAATCGCTCTCGCTGACTGTCCCAACGTGCATACGGTCGTGTGCGTACGTCGTACCGGTGCCGACGTTGCGTGGAACGTAGACCGCGATATCTGGTATCACGAGTTGACGGCGGAGCAACCGGAAACTTGTGAACCGGAGATCATGGCGGCGGAAGATCCGTTGTTTATCCTTTACACATCCGGTTCTACCGGGAAACCGAAGGGCGTCCAGCACGGGACCGGCGGCTATCTCCTGCATGCGGCGATGAGCCACAAATATGTTTTCGACTACCACGACGGCGACATCTACTGGTGCACGGCCGACGTCGGCTGGATTACCGGCCATTCCTACATCGTCTACGGGCCACTGGCCAACGGTGCGACAACGTTGATGTTCGAAGGGGTTCCCACCTATCCGGATGCTTCCCGCTGCTGGCAGGTCGTCGACAAGCACAAGGTCAACATCTTCTACACGGCTCCGACCGCCATTCGCCAACTCATGAGCCAAGGCGATGAATTCGTCACATCGACATCACGTCAATCGCTGCATCTGTTGGGCACGGTCGGTGAACCCATCAACCCTGAGGCGTGGGCGTGGTACCACCGCGTAGTCGGCGAGGAGCGCTGCCCAATCGTCGACACCTGGTGGCAAACGGAAACCGGCGGCATCATGATCACACCGCTGCCGGGCGCGACAACTTTGAAGCCAGGCAGCGCCACGCGTCCATTCTTTGGCGTTCAGCCAGCCTTGGTCGATGAAAACGGTAACGTCATCGAAGAAACGGAAGCCACCGGCAACCTAGTGCTCACCGCCACTTGGCCCGGCCAGATTCGTACCCTCTACGGGGATCATCAACGGGCGATCGATACCTACTACGCAACTTCCTATTCGACGCCGGAGGGTTACTATTTCACGGGTGACGGAGCCCGACGCGACGCAGACGGCTATTACTGGATCACCGGCAGGGTCGACGACGTCATGAACGTCTCCGGGCACCGCATCGGCACCGCGGAAGTCGAGAGTGCGCTGGTCTTACACGATGCCGTCGCCGAAGCGGCCGTCGTCGGTTTTCCCCACCCCATCAAGGGTGAGGGCATCTACGCCTTCGTCACGCTCATGCTCGGACGCAACGAAGACCCAGAAAAACTCAACGACGAACTGGTGAGTTTGGTGCGACAAGAAATCGGGCCGATCGCCAAGCCGGACGTCATCCAATGGGCACCCGGCCTGCCGAAGACCCGCTCGGGCAAGATCATGCGCCGCATCCTACGCAACATCGCGGCAGACGACTTGGACAACCTCGGCGATACCACCACGCTCGCCGATCCAAGCGTGGTGGACGATCTGGTTGCCAACAGGAATCGCGGCTAAAGGTCGCCTTTACGCAGACTCTGCGTAGTTTTCCACTTCTTTCATGCTGAGCTTGATGCGGCCCCGTTGGTCCACATCGAGTACGACCACGTCGATAAACTGACCTTCTTCCAGATAGTCGGTGACCTTCTCGACCCGTTCCTGGGCAATTTGCGAGATGTGCAACAGACCGTCTTTGCCCGGCAGAATGCTGATGAACGCCCCGAAGTCGACGATGCGTGCAACTTTACCGTTGTAGATCTTGCCGACCTCGGCCTCCGCCGTAATCTCCTCGATCTTGGCCACCGCGGCATCTCTGCCTGCAGCACTATCGGCATAGATGCGTACCGTACCGTCGTCATCGATGTCCACATCCGCGCCGGTCTCGTCGACAATGGCGCGAATCGTCGAGCCGCCCTTGCCGATGATGTCGCGGATCTTGTCCGGATGAACCTTGAGGACCGTCATCGAGGGCGCATTCTCTGAGATTTCGTCGCGCGACTTGTCGATGACCTTGTTCATCTCACCCAGGATGTAGGTACGCGCTTCGCGGGCTTGCTGCAATGCGACTTCCATGATCTCCTCGGTAATTCCTTCGATCTTGATATCCATTTGCAACGCGGTCACGCCTGCCGCGGTACCCGCCACTTTGAAGTCCATGTCGCCGAGATGATCTTCATCGCCGAGGATGTCCGTCAGCACGGCATACTTGTTACCTTCCTTGACCAAGCCCATAGCGACACCGGCAACCGGTGCTTTCATCGGTACGCCGGCATCCATTAACGCGATCGATGAACCACAGACGCTCGCCATGGAGCTGGAACCGTTGGACTCGGTGATCTCCGAGACCACACGCAAGGTGTAAGGAAAATCCTCCTCGCTCGGCAGAACCGCCGCAATGCCGCGACGTGCGAGCCGTCCGTGGCCGATCTCCCGGCGTTTCGGTCCGGTCATGAAGCCCGCTTCACCCACAGAGTACGGGGGGAAGTTGTAGTGCAGCATGAAATGGTCCTTGTAGGTCCCTTGAAGCGCATCGATCAACGCCGCGTCGCGCAGCGTGCCCAGTGTGGCGGTAACGATGGCTTGGGTCTCGCCGCGGGTGAAAAGTGCTGATCCGTGGGTTTTCGGCAGGAAACCGGCTTCCACATGAATCGGTCGCACGGTGCGCAGGTCGCGACCATCGATACGGGCCTCTCCATCGAGCACACGCTGGCGGACGAGGTCTTTCTCGACCTTGCCGAATAGGTCGGCTACGTCTTCGGCCCCGTACTGGGCATCCTCACCACCAGCCAATTGCTCTACGACGGCGCCTTTAAGCTCACCCAGGCGGGTCAGCCGCTCGACCTTATCGGTGATGCGATAGGCTTCGCCGAGATCTTTCTTGACCGCCTGGCTAACCGCTTCGAGCAGTTGCTCATCGACGGCCTCCGGCTGCCAATCCCACTTGGGTTTGCCCGCTTCCGCTGCCAGTTCACTCACTGCCGCGATCACCGGCTGCATTTCCTGATGCGCAAAAAGAACGGCACCGAGCATCACGTCTTCCGAGAGTTCTTGTGCTTCCGACTCGACCATCAACACCGCGGCTTCGGTACCGGCGACGACCATGTTCAACGAAGAGTCTTCGAGCGCTGCATAGCCCGGGTTCAGGAGGTACTGACCGTCTTTATAGCCAACCCGAGCCGCTGCAATGGGGCCTCTGAACGGAATACCGGACAGTGCCAGCGCCGCAGACGTTCCGATCAGAGCCGCGATGTCCGGATCATGGTCTTTATCCACCGACAGGACCGTCGGTATGACTTGGACTTCATTCATGAAGCCCTTCGGAAACAACGGCCGGATGGGCCGGTCGATCAACCGACAAGTCAGGATTTCCTTCTCGGAGGGTCGACCTTCACGACGAAAGAAGCCGCCCGGGATCTTACCGGCGGCGTAGGTCTTCTCCTGATAGTTGACTGTCAACGGAAAGAACGCTTGTCCCGGCCTTGCCGTTTTGGTGCCGACGACCGTGGTCAGCACTACGGTATCGCCAATCGATACCAAGGCTGATCCGGTTGCCTGTTTGGCGATGCGCCCGGTTTCAATCGTCACCGTTTGATTGCCTAACTGGAATTGTTTAATAACTGGTTTCAATTTCACTATCTCCTTTAATTTAGAGCGCTCATTTTCCGTATTTCAATTTGCGCTCTGCGGCCGTTCATGCGGCCTGCGACTAATTTCGCTTTAACGCCTAAGTTCTAACCTTTTGATCAACGCTTGGTAGCGTGATGCGTCTTTTTTCCTCAAATAGTCCAATAGCTTGCGTCGCTGATTAACCATACGGATCAATCCGCGTCGCGAGTGATGGTCCTTTTTGTGTTCATTGAAATGGTTTTGCAGAGAATTGATGTTGTGGGTCAACAACGCCACCTGAACTTCAGGGGAGCCTGTGTCGCCATTTTCCAATTGATAACTCTTGATGATCTCTGCCTTTACTTCGACCGCTAATGCCATTGATTTCTCCAAATATGCTTATCAATAAAACCCTCGAGCAAACCGCGCATATTTACAGTCCGCTCGAGTTCTAATGACTTGTTACCAAACGACGGGGGGCAACCCTGCCGTCATCCAATACCTCGCCGACACCCAAAAATTGATCCCGGCTGGCGCCCTTTTCGAACAATCGCACCCAGCCACTCGTCGGCGCATGTGGCACGATGACCGGTTGTCCCTGGCGCAGGTAGTAGGCCGTATTGTCAGAGAGCTCGACCTCCGGCCATTCTCGTACCGTGCTGGAAATCGGTTGCAAATAGGGATCGAGCGATCCGGTTTCACGTGCCTTTTCCAACTCTTCAAACGTTATCAGGTCAGTCTCGTCGTACGGTCCTGCTTGACGTCGACGAAGGGCTACGACATGCGCGCCACAATCGAGGGCTTGGCCAAGCTCTTCGGCAATCCTGCGTATATAGGTGCCTTTGCTGCAGTGAATCTCCAATTCGAATTCGTTTCCATCAAACGCGACCAATTCGTTCGAGTAAATATTCACCCGGCGTGCTTCTCGTTCGATCTCGATGCCTTGACGCGCCAATTTGTACAGCGGTTGGCCCTTGTGCTTTACCGCCGAAAACATCGACGGCACCTGGTCGATTTCGCCGCGAAAACAGGCGAGGCACCTCTCGATGTCGGCTTCGCTAACACCGTCGACCGAACGCTCGGCAATCACCTTGCCGTCGGCGTCACCACTATCGGTAGCGACACCCAGTTTGATGCGCGCCCAGTACTTTTTGTCCGACGCCAGCAGGTATTGCGAAAACTTCGTCGCCTCCCCAAAACACAGGGGCAGCACGCCGGTCGCCAACGGATCGAGGCTGCCCGTGTGGCCGACTTTTCGCGCACCAAATAGACGCTTAGCCTTCTGCACTGCGTCGTTTGAACTCAAACCCTGGGGTTTATCGATCACGATCACCCCGTTGACCACGCGACCTCGTCTACGCCGACCCATCGTTATCTTCCTTGCGATCTGAGCGTAACGCTGCGTCGATCAGCTTCTCGAGTCTGGGCCCACGGTCGACGACCTCATCGTAATGAAACCGTGGTTTCGGCGTCGTACGCATGCTGTGACGCTTGGCAAGTTCCGAACGAAAGAAACCTGCCGCTTTGTTCAGCACCAGAACCAGGTCTTCTTTCTCGGAGGCTCCGGGCGTGTCCAAAGAAGAAACGTAAACATCCGCGTAGGAGAGATCCTTGCTGACGCGTACGTCATTGACGCTGACCATACCCACTCTCGGGTCGCGCATTTGCCGTTGAATGATCTGCGCCAACTCATCGCGTACGAAATCGGCTACTCTTAGTTCACGCCCGTATTCTTGCATTGGCCCGAGTCCTATAGTTCCCGAGCGATCTCTGTCGATTCGTAGACCTCGATGAGGTCACCAGCGCGAACATCGTTGTAGTTTCTAACGCCAATGCCACATTCCGTGCCGTTGCGTACCTCGTCGGCGTCCTCTTTGAAACGTCTAAGCGACTCCAACTCGCCCTCATAGATCACGACGTTGTCACGCAACACCCGAATGGGCTTGTTGCGGAACACCGATCCCTCAGTAACCATGCAGCCGGCGATTTGACCGTATCTCGGCGAGCGGAACACGTCGCGAACTTCTGCAATTCCGATGATTTCTTCTCGAATCTCTGGCGCTAACATGCCGGTCAACACCTGTTTGATATCATCCAATAATTCGTAGATCACGCTGTAGTAGCGAAGATCGACGTTTTCGCGTTCAACGAGGGCTTTGGCCGCGTTGTCTGCGCGTACGTTAAATCCGAACACCGCGGCGCCATAGGTCACCGCCATATTGATATCGCTTTCGGTGATGGCACCGACCCCGGAACCGAGTACGTTGACCGCGACTTCGTCGTTGCCGAGATCAGCCAGCGCTTGAGATATGGCTTCCAAACTACCGCGTACGTCAGCTTTGAGGACAACTTTCAGCACACGCTTCTGCCCTTCTCCGAGATTCGCGAACATGTTGTCGAGTTTCGCCGCTTGCTGCATGGCTTGGCGCTGCTCTTGGGTCTTGTCTCGACGAAACTCGGCCAGGTCTCTTGCAGAGCGTTCGTCCGTCACGACCGAGAAATCGTCACCCGCGGCCGGCGTACCACCGAGGCCAAGCACTTCTATCGGCTGCGATGGTCCTACCGCCTCGGTCTGCTCGCCCTGCTCGTTGAACATTGCGCGGACCCGCCCATGGTGTTCGCCGGCAATAATGATGTCGCCCTTCCTCAACGTGCCGTTTTGTACGAGCATCGTCGACACGGGCCCGCGGCCGCGATCGAGGCGTGATTCGATCACCACGCCGCGCCCCGGCGCGTCGGCAACCGCTTTCAGTTCCAGAATCTCCGCTTGCAGCAGAATCGCCTCGAGGAGTGCATCGATACCCTCCCCCGTCTCGGCCGACACGTTGATAAATTGTGTATCGCCACCCCAATCCTCCGGAACAACGTCCTTTGCCGCCAATTCGTTGGTCACCTTTTCCGGATCGGCGCTTTCCAAGTCGATCTTATTGATCGCCACGATGATCGGGACATTGGCGGCCTTGGAATGCTGTATCGCTTCTTCGGTCTGCGGCATCACGCCGTCGTCGGCAGCCACAACCAGGATGACGATGTCGGTGACTCTCGCGCCACGGGCGCGCATAGCGGTAAAGGCGGCGTGGCCCGGCGTGTCGATGAAGCTGATACGACCATGATCCGTGTCAACCGAGTAAGCCCCAATATGCTGGGTGATACCACCTGCCTCGCCGCTGACCACGCGCGTGTGGCGTATGTAGTCGAGCAACGAAGTTTTACCGTGATCGACGTGTCCCATCACCGTCACTACCGGCGGTCTCGACTCGCCATCGCCTTCTATGTGGAGCGATTTTTCAAGCTCTTGCTCCATGGCATCTTCGTGAACGAGTTTGACCTTGTGGCCCATCTCTTCCACGACCAGCGTCGCCGCATCCTGATCGATAACCTGGTTGATCGTCGCCATCACACCAAGGCCCATCAACGTCTTGATAACCTCGCCGGCCTTGACGGTCATGGCATGGGCAAGATCGCCCACGCTGATCATGTCGGGCACCTCCACCTCACGAGCGATGAACTCAGTCGGCTGGAACTCCCCTCCGTGTTGCTCCACGTGAATGGGCGCCTGTTGCGCTCTACGCCGACCGCGGCGTTGAGATTTGAGTGAGAGTTCGCGTCGACGCCCTCGACCGTCCCCAAATTCGTCTGCCTTGGCCCGATCGCGGTCTTTACCCTTGATCCGCTTACCGGCTTTCTCCGACGACTGGGCTTGCGCTTGTGCCTCTACCGCGGCGACAGCTGCCTTCGCAGCCGCATCCTCAGGTTGTTCGGCTGTTTCGGATGCCTCCGCTGTACGTTTGGCTACCGTGGCCTGGCGTTCAGCCTCGACCCGCTGAGCCTCTTCGGCCTCGCGACGCCGTTCGCTATCTGCTTTCTTCTCGGCGTCGGCAGCCCGCGTTGCCTCTTCGGCGGATTTGCGTGCCAGGTCTTCCTCACGAATGCGTCGTGCTTCCAGCTCGGATTGGCTGGGTCTCGTGGCCTGCAGGTCGGCCCGTGCTTCCTCCAGCGCTTCTCCGCGTTTCTCGTAGGTGCGCTTACGACGCACTTCAACAGTCACCTTGCGACCGGTGCGCCCCTGCCCGGTTTTCAGGGTGCCAACGGATTTACGTTTCAGCGTAATCCTGTTCGGCGCGGCATCCGACGCGCCATGGCTGCGCTTTAGGTAAGCCAGAAGTATTTGCTTCTGTTCTTCGGTGACACCTTCGCCATCGCTGGTGTGCCGCAAACCGGCTTCTGCCATCTGCTTGAGCAGACGGTCGACAGGTGCTCCCACCGTTTCAGCCAGTTGTCGTACCGTGACGTCAGACATGCGGTCTCCTATTACGCTTCCTTAAAGGCATCTCTAATAACCTATCGTGCACTCACAGCTTCTTCGTGTCATGCGTCCTCGAACCATGGGGCACGTGCCGTCATGATCAGTTCCGCCGCGACTTCCTCACCAATTTCTTCTTCGATTTCCAAGAGATCCGCAATCGAAAGGTCTGCCAAATCTTCCATCGTGACAATCTCGTGACTGGCGAGCCGGAACGCCAAATTGCGTTCCATACCTTCCATGTTCAGCAAGTCGTCTGCAGGTTGTTGATCGCCAAGCAGTTCTTCGCTCGCAATTGCCTTCGTCAGCAGCGCATCCTTTGCACGGTTACGAAGCTCTTGAACAATCTCTTCGTCAAATCCCTCGATCGCCATCATCTCTTCGATCGGTACGTACGCGATCTCATCGAGCGTCGTGAAGCCTTCTTCGACGAGCACCGCAGCCACATCCTCATCGACCGACAGCGCCTCCTTGAACTCCTCCATGAATTTCCCGGCTTCCGTCTCTTGCTTCTCGGCGGCTTCTTGCTCGGTCATGATATTGAGCGTCCAACCGGTGAGGTCACTCGCGAGCCTCACATTTTGACCGCCGCGCCCGATGGCCTGCGCCAAGTTGTCCTCGGTCACTGCGATGTCCATCGAGTGGGGTTCTTCGTCCAAGACGATCGATGCGACTTCGGCCGGGGCCATGGCATTGATGGTCAATTGGGCAGGGTTGTCGTCCCACAAGACGATGTCGATGCGCTCGCCCGCAAGCTCTCCAGAAACCGCCTGCACGCGAGAACCACGCATGCCCACACAAGCACCCACGGGATCGATGCGACCATCATTGGTTTTCACGGCAATTTTGGCGCGCGACCCCGGATCTCGAGCTGCCCCACGAATCTCAATGATATCCTCAGAGATCTCGGGCACCTCGATCTTGAACAGTTCTATGAGCATGGCCGATGTGGTTCGCGTCAACATGAGTTGCGGGCCACGGTTGTCAGGGCGCACCTCGATGAGCAGTGCCCGCAACCTGTCACCAACGCGAAATGTCTCGCGCGGAATCAGATGTTCACGGGTCAGCAGGCCCTCGGCGTTGTTGCCTAGATCGACGATGACATTGTCGCGCCCAAGCTTCTTGACGGTGCCATTGACAAGTTCACCGACGCGCGGCAGATATTCTTCGACAACTTGCGCGCGTTCAGCTTCGCGCACTTTTTGCACAATCACTTGCTTGGCGGTCTGCGCACCGATGCGACCGAACTCAACGGAGTCCACCGCTTCCTCGATGGTGTCTCCGTGGCTCAAACCGGCTTCTACCGCTCGAGGATCATCCAGCGCGATCTCAGCCGTAGGATTCAACTCTTGCTCTTGCTCTTGCGCTGCCTCTCCGGGTGCCTCTTCCTGTTCCTCTTCTTGTTCCTCTTCTTGTTCCTTTGCTCGTGCCTCGATGTCGACGACGGTCCATACCCGAAAGGTACTGTGTTCACCCGATTCCCGATCGATGGCCACGCGAAATTCAGCTTTGTCTTCGTAGCGCTTTTTCGTGGCCATCGCCAGCGCGCTCTCTATCGCACCGAAGATGACATCCTTCGAAACGCCCTTCTCGTGGGATACCGAATCTACGACCAAGAGGATTTCTTTACTCATGTTACTCGACGTTTCCTCAATCAAATTTGGGGACTATTCTCGCCCGCTGCACATTATCTAAAGGTAGAACATACTCCTCCCCGTCTACCTGAACGATTGCTTCGGCGTTCTCAACGCCGGCCAGCAAACCAACTACGCGTTTCTTACCTTCGAACGGGAAGTTCAATCTCACATCCACCGTTGCACCTACATTGGATTCGTACTGCTCAGCATTGAACAAAATACGATCCATTCCCGGTGACGACACCTCCAATGTGTAGCCCTTGGTAAACAAGTTCTCGACATCAAGGACGTCGCTCACCTGGCGACTAACCTTTTCGCAATCGTCTATCGATACGCCATCTGCGCTGTCGATATACAGCCTAAGTTTCGAGTGATTACCTTGCGATAAATATTCGACACCCCAAATCTCGCAGCCCAAACCTTCGACGATCGGTCTCAAAAGCTCTTCGATCTGTTTTTCCGTGCGATTCACAACTCACAATCAACCAATAAAAAATGGGCATACGCCCATTCCCAAAAAAACCAACGTCATACAACTCTCGTCCAAGGGCGGGCGCCCAGCCAACCGGGCGAGCCACCTCAAGGACCACGCACCATCGCTAACGCTCTAGCCAACTTTGCCGATGATGCGTACTAAAAAGCCCCTTCTTAAGGGGCCCCTTTAGCATCCTTTGGTAGCGGGGGCAGGATTTGAACCCACGACCTTCGGGTTATGAGCCCGACGAGCTACCAGACTGCTCCACCCCGCATCAGCAAGGGTGCGGATTATAGGGACGTGATTTCAGCCCCGCAACCACTGAACGCGGGTATTTTCGTTTGGTGGTCAAGGGGTTACTCGATCGATCACGTTGGTGCCGAAGGCGAGACTCGAACTCGCACGGGCGTTCGCCCACTACCCCCTCAAGGTAGCGTGTCTACCAATTTCACCACTTCGGCATGGGACGCTAGACGTCCGGGATGTCGGAATCTACACCCTCCTCTTCCGGGGTCAACTGGCCGGGCTGCTCGTCCGGCATCGTCAAGCCGGGAACACCCACATCTTGCGCCGTGGCCGCTCGCTCGTTGGCCGCATAGGCGAGTCCGAACGAAATCAAAAAGAAGCCGATAGCAAGGCAAACGGTAACCTTCGTGAGAAACGACGTGCCACCGCCGCCCCCGAACATGGTGTTCGAAGTGCCGGAACCGAACGCCGCACCGACGTCGGCGCCGCGACCCTGCTGCAACAGTACCAACCCGCCAAGAGCGATCGCGTCTACGACCAACAACATCAGCAATACGGTTTCAAAAGTCGTCATAGGTATCTCTATTTCTACGTTGCATCACTGGCCGCGGCCGCAATCCTCAGAAAACTGTCCGCTTCGAGCGAGGCGCCCCCAACGAGAGCGCCGTCGATATCACCCTGGCGAAACAGTTCTGCCGCGTTGTCCGGCTTGACGCTTCCGCCGTATACAATCCTCAAGCTCGCAGCAATCTCGCGACTCTTCTCGTCTGAAGCGGCGCGGACCCGATCTCGGATTATGCGATGCATCTCCTGCGCTTGTTCCGGCGTCGCGGTCTGACCTGTCCCAATCGCCCAAACCGGTTCGTATGCCACAACACCCAGCCCTAGGCGTTCGATGCCAGCGGATTCCAACACCGCATCCAACTGCCTCGTCACCACCGCGGCAGCATCGCCGGCGTCTCGCTCAGCCAGCGTTTCGCCGACGCAGAGGATCGGCGTCAACCCTGCGTCCAACGCCGCAAGGAACTTGCTCGCAACCAACGCATCGCTTTCACCCTGGTATCGGCGCCGTTCAGAATGACCGGTCAAAGCCCAACGTCCACCCAGTTCGGCGATCATGGTTCCCGAGACTTCGCCGGTAAACGCGCCTTCCTGGTCGACGTGAAGATCTTGTGCGCCGAGCTCGATGTCGCTCACACCAAGACCCGTCGCAAACCCGTGCAAATACGCAACCGGTGGAAACACCAACAACTGCACGTCAGCAGCTACATCAGCGGCGTTCAGCGCCGCTGCAAACTGCTCTACACGGGGTGTGGACCCGTACATCTTCCAATTGCCAGCAACGATGGGTTGACGCATATTGCCAGTGACCGTTTTGCGGGGCGCGCAATCTTATACGCTCGAGGAAGACCACACAACTCGCCACCTGCGTCGATCACCTACGCACGTGCTGTCAGGCTTGCTCCTCGACGACTTTCGCTAGATTCCGCGCAATACCGGCAACCAGGGCATCGTCGTCGCCTTCCACCATTACGCGTATCACCGGCTCGGTTCCCGAAGGTCTGATGAGCACCCGTCCACGGCCGTTGAGCGCCTGTTCTTGAGCAATCGCTGCTTTGGTGACTTTGTCACACGCTGCAACCCTTGCAGGATCCGGTACCGCAACATTAACCATTGTCTGCGGCATCTTGGACATGCCTTGCTTGAGTTCGTGGAGGGTCTTGCCCGACTCTACCAACGGCACAAGTGCCTGCAACGCGGCTACGATGCCGTCTCCGGTCGTGGTGAGATCGAGACACATGATGTGGCCCGACGATTCTCCACCGACTTCCCAGCCTCGCTCGTTCAAACACTCCAACACATATCGATCACCA
>JAPUIA010000051.1 GCA_027297435.1 Gammaproteobacteria bacterium
GAGAGCGCCTTGTGCTTCTTGTAGTAAAGGCCCACTTCGCGCTCCATCGTGGAGATTGCTAGTCCTTCGATGACTCGAAAACCCTGCAATTCGGCCTGCAAACGATCGGACATATAGAGCACGCCCATACCCGCTTCGGCAAGCGCCAAGCGTAGATCCAGATTGCTGACCTCCCACACACTCGCAAACTGATTGCGAATGCGGGCGCTGCCGGGGCGCTTAGTGACGTCGTCGAGGTAGGATGTCAGCAACGTCGTCTGTGCAAGCTCGGCCTCCGGTCGTGCCATGAAGGCCTGAAAACGCGGATGCCGTTCATGAGCAACCAATACCCGATTTTCGGAGAAAAACGGCGTTAACGTAAAGTGGCCGGGCATGCGGCTCTGGAACGGACCGATGCCAAGCTCCCAGCGGTCTTCGTCGACGCCGTAAACGATTTCGCGGCTTGGCGCGACGTCGAGCTTCAGGCGTGTCAGTGGGTTGCGCTCGCAGAACTCGAACATCAGATCGCGGCCAAAGAATCGGTTGAACATACTGTTCATAGCAAGTGACAAAGTGGACAACGCGCCACCTTTGATCTGCTGAAGATCTTCGAGCGTGCTCTGCTCTTCATTGATGACCATGCGCGTGAAGCTGAAGATGCGCTTACCCGCTTCAGTGAGCTCCGGTTTGGAACCGCGCACCAGCAACACCGCGTCCAGCTTATGCTCGAGATTCGCAATCGCCTGACTGACAGCCGACTGGGAGATGTTGAGTTTGTCCGCCGCGCGGCTGAATCCGCCTTCTTCGACCACGGCGCTAAAAACCCGTATTTCGTGCCGCTCGATCTGCATCGCCTCTCCTCGCGCGCCAAGAGTAGCACTTCCCTCCCCTCAGCCGCGTCACGCACCTCCTTATACCTTGATAAGCGAGCCTAATGATTAGGAGGCCTGGTGTGCTGCATTAGGCCCGCCTAGTCATTAGGCCCGCTTATAGACGCAGTAGCCGAACGCGATGGGCACAGCACCTTTCTGCCTCTAACCTCGTTGCCACCCAATCAGGAGAACGTGGATGATCGAAGTCCCAAAAGGCCTTGACGATGTCGTGGTCGGCGAGTCGGCGGTATCGCTCGTGGACGGTACAAACGGCGAACTCAGTTATCGCGGGGTTAGCGTAGACGAACTTGTCAACTGGCCGTTTACGAAGGTCGCCGCATGGGTCGTCACCGCAGACGGCACATACGACTTTGAGACCGAATTGGCGGACGAAGCCACTCTGTCGAAACGAGAATCGGCCATGGTGCTTGCATTGCCGCAAACCCTGCATCCGATGCACGTGCTCCAAGCATCGGTACCTGCGCTGGATCCAACCGTTGCATTCGACGATTTCGGTGAGGCAGCGCAGGGTTTGTCGATTGCGGCAAAGTTACCGGCCATCGTTGCCACCCACCTCTCGAGGTCCCAGTTGACCGCGAATACTGACGCCAACTACATCGATCGTTTTCTGAATCAGATCGAGGCGCCGCAAAGCGCGGTCGCGCGTAAGGCCTTCGAGACGATGCAGATTCTGCAGATCGAACACGGGTTCAACGCCAGCACCTTCGCCGGTCGGGTAATCGCGAGCACCCTGGCGCCCATCGAGAACGCACTAGCCGGCGCCATCGGCACGTTGCACGGCGTGCTGCACGGCGGCGCCGATCAAGCTGCACTGGAGACCGCGGACCGGTTAAAAGATGTGTCACACGCCCGGGATTTCGTCGACAGGTGCATCGAGGGCCGCGACAAAGTCATGGGCATGGGCCACCGCGAGTACCGCGTCGTCGACCCACGCGCCAAACACGCCAAACGTCTGGCCAAGGAGTTGACTGAAGGGACCGAGCACGAATCGACGTATCACGTACTCGAGGCCATCGAAGAGCGATTCACCGAGCGTATGGCGGAAAAGGGCAAAGACCTACACGCCAACATCGAGTTCTACAAGGGACTGATCTACCGAGCCATCGGCCTACCCACCCGGTTTTTTACCACGGGATTCGCGATGGCTCGCGTGTTCGGCTACATCGCCCACTTCATCGAAAGCCGTGAAGACAATCGGTTGATTCGCCCCGCCGTGAAGTACGTTGGCCCGCCCGTAGATCCTGAACCTATTCCGGCGTCAGCGTAAGCCGGCCACCCGCCCCAACGGGCTCGAAACCCACTCGCGCGAACAAGGAGGTTTGCGCGAAACTTAAGGTGACGATCTCGCGCGCGCCTTTCGACTCCGAGATTCCGATGGCGTGGCCCAACAACCCCCCACCACGACCCTTGCCTCGATAGGGCGCCGCTACGGCGAGATTCATAACCTCGTACTCGAGCGCCGTGTTGGCGCGAACGACGTACACCCCGACGACCTCACCGTTGAATTTGGCGATACGCGTCCAATCGGGATCCGCGTATTGTCGAACGCGGTCCTCGATGGGATCGGCCTGCAACAAAAGCTGCCACGGCATCTCGTCAGGATACGGACGAAAGATATCGACGGCGCGCGGCTCAAACGCCTTCACCTACCAACCCTCGCTATCCGCTAAGCCTTTGATCGGTCCTGCCAAGTTCGAGGTCACCCAGCCGCCGTAGTAGCCGCCGGGTTGCGCGGCGACCCGTTCTTCACCGACATAGCAATCCACGACAAAGGGGTAGAACGCGACCCATCGGTAGAGCGCTCGATACTCCGGGTAGACTTTGACGTATCGCCAGGCCGCAGGTACCGCCCCGTCGAGGATGAGTTCCTCGGCGACGCCTTTCCACTCGCAAACCGAAACGGCTCCTGTGGGCGTGAGCCCAACACCGGCCACATCCTCCGGGGGAAAGTAGTAGGTGGGCGCACCGGCGGTTTCGCAGACGCGCACGGCGCCACAAGTATGTGCCAGCAGCCGTCCACAGGTACGCACCTCGATCGCACCCACGACCGGTTCGACGCGCGGCGGTCGCGGATAATCCCAAACCGATTCCTGGTCCTCGGCTACCGGCTCGGCAAAATCCGGACGCTCGGTACCGTTGTGGCGCCACTTGGCGCGTCGCAAAGCTATGCTTCGCGTGACTTCCAGAATTTCCACCACGACCCCCCTCCACCTTGCCGCCGGTTCATGTACCGTTCGGTCAGCAAGGGTGCGATCTTGTCATAGTGCAGCCAGTCGTCTTTGACCTCATAGGGCGCCGCACCGAACACCGCCCGGAAATCATCCAGGTAGGATGCGTAGTAGCGGTCGGTGAACACGCGCCCGGCTTCATTCAAATCCTCGGATCCAAATGTTCCACCGCACGCACTCACCAGCAAATCGCTACCGCGCATCTCGCGGTACCGCACTTGCAACAACGCACGCTCGCTTTCCACGTGCAGACGCTCGCCCACAAGCTGCAGATTGACGCACCAGGCCAAGTACATGCCCAACGGTACCGCGGCCTTCTCGATAGACCCGGCTTCGGCGATATGGCGATCGAGATCGTCGTAGATCAACGCG
>JAPUIA010000052.1 GCA_027297435.1 Gammaproteobacteria bacterium
AGACAACGAACCGATCTACCTGCAGCTCAGGCAACTCGTCCTCAGCCAAATCTTGAGCGGCTCGTTGCCCGAGGGCGAAGCCATACCGTCCGTACGTCAGGTCGCAAGTCAAGAACGCATCAACCCGCTAACCGTTTCCAAGGCTTACCAAACCCTCGTGGAGGAGGGCCTTCTCGAGAAACGGCGCGGCTTGGGCATGTTCGTGAACCCAGGAGCCAGAACTCAAGCGCTCGAACGGGAGCGGCAACGCTTTCTGGACGACGAGTGGCCGGCAACCCTTGCGCGTATTAAAGACCTGCAACTCGACGTCAAACACCTGCTGTCTGGAGAAACTTCATGAGCGTGTTGCAAGCACGAGGCTTGGTCAAGAACTACGGCGACACGGCAGCCCTGGATGGCTTTGATCTCAGCATCGAACCCGGGCGTATCGTCGGCCTTATCGGGCCCAACGGCTCGGGCAAGACCACCGCCCTGAAAAGCATCCTGGGCATCTCCTACCTCGACGCCGGCGAGATAGACGTGTTGGGCATCAATCCCGCACACGATCGCAAGGCGTTGATGCGACGAACCGCCTACATCGCCGACGTCGGTATTCTGCCGCGTTGGATGAAGATCGGCCACGTACTCGACTTCATCGAAGGCGTGAACCCTTCATTCGATCGTCAGACCGCACTCGACACCCTGGCGAAAACCGATATCAAGCTCGATAAGAAAGTTCACACGCTTTCGAAGGGCATGAACGTGCAGCTGCATCTGGCCATCGTGTTGGCGATAAATGCGGAGTTGCTCGTGTTGGACGAACCGACCCTGGGTCTCGATATTCTCTACCGGCAACAGTTCTACGATGCGGTGTTGAACGACTATTTCGAAGAGCAACGCTCGATCTTGATAACGACCCACGAGGTACGCGAGATCGAACATATCTTGACCGACGTCGTGTTCATCCACCGCGGCCGCTCGGTATTGAACTTGAGCATGGACCAGTTGGAGGTCGAGTTTGCCAAAGTGACCGCTGGCCCTGACGAGCTAGAGGTGCTTCGTGCGTTGCAACCGCTCTCTGAGCGAAAGTCGCTGCAGGGCACCGAATGCATATTCCGCGGTGCCGACCGAGCAATGCTCGCTCAACACGGCGAGGTCGCCACGCCTAATCTGGCTGAACTCTTCGTTGCCGTTGTGGGAGGCCAGTCATGAATACGATGATCGCACTCTTCAAACGCGAATGGTTGGAACACAAAGGCGGTTTTGGCTGGGGCCCGGTAATCGTTTCCGGCGTGTTGATCGCGATTACGTTGATCGCCCTGGTAGTCGGCAGCGTCGGCGCTGCACACATCGACCTCGGCGACATGAGCGACGATGACATCGCGGAAGCAGAATCATATGGCATTCAGCTCTCAACGGATGGCATCAACCTTTCCGACCTCGTCGACGGCCTGCTCGCCAAACAATCGTGGACGGAAGCAGAGTTGGCACAGGGGTTGGATATGTTCCGCCACGGGGTTGCCGCGCCCTTCTACCTCGTCTATTTCATCATCGCGTTCTTCGTGCTGCTGGGCGCCTTATACGACGACCGGAAGGACAGGACAGTGCTTTTTTGGAAATCCATACCCGTGACGGACACCGAAACGGTGCTCAGCAAGTTGATCACGACGGCCTGGGTCGCCCCGGCTGCGACCATCGTCATGATCTTCGCAACCCAAGTATTTTTTCTGATCGTCGTGACCTTCTTGATCATCGGTAGTGACCACTTGAGTACGTGGCAGGTGTGGTCCAATTCGGGACTGATCGTTGGGTTCTTCGAGTTGATCGTTGGATACGTCATTCAGGGTCTCTGGGCGCTGCCCATCTATGGCTGGTTGTTGTTCGTGTCCTCGGCCGTCACCAAGGTGCCATTCGTCTGGGCGGTTCTGACGCCGGCTGTTCCGATGTTGCTCGAACGCGCGGTATTCGGATCCATGGTGCTCGCCAAAGGCGTCGGCAACCACCTGCAGTTCAAGGCATTGCCAATGGCGGCTGAAATCGAAGGTGATACTGTCGAGAATGCCGTCGAGCTATCCGACATCTTCGCACTGCTCGCCACCACCGACATGTGGTTTGGTGTCGTCGTTGGGGTAGCGTTCATGTCCGGTGCCGTATATTTCCGCCGTCGCAACAACGAAATTTAGGTATTGAGGTAGCAAACAATGACTTACCTTCGATTCATCAGAGCTCGCGGCGCGCTGTTCGCCAACTTAGGCAACCAACCTAAGCGGCAAACGGCGCAGCCCCGATCAACCCGTCAGCAACCCGGACGCCCCTACCCCCAACAAATCCCGGTTGCTGACGTTCACTAAGCGGTGCGACTCATGGCCTACCTTCAGTTCATCAAGATGGCGTTGGTCACCACCATCGCCATAACCCTACCCATCGGTTTGCTGTTAGGCCTCTTGATGGCCCTGGCCGGATCGGTGACGTTCAACCTGTCGTTCGATCTTGCTCAGATCGACGGCTTGTATCTGCTGCTCGGCATTCCGACGCTGTCGGTGATGCTGACGCTTCTGGTATCGCCCGTGTCTTTGTGGCTGTTTCGGCTGCTCACCGCTTCGCGGAGCTTTCCAAGCTAGCCTCTACCCGTTCCACGTCGCAAACAGGGGCCTCGTTTACCGGCAGTTATTCATTCACCAAAGTCATAGCGCGCCGAGATGCCCCACCAGCGCGGCGGACCGGCGAAGCTCTCATACATGCCAAAGCCGCCCGTAGCCGGATCCGCTGCCAGGTCGAACACCATCAGGCGATGATCTTCGTCCGTCAGGTTGTTGACGTAGGCGGTGATCGTCCAGCGTCGCGACTCCGTGGTATAGGTGAGAGCGGCATTGGTGAGCATGTACGCGTCTTCCTCGCCCACTGGAGAGTTTTTGAGCTGGAAGAAATGATCGTCCATGTAGTTGAAGTCCACCTGGGCAGCGAGGTAACCGCCCGCAATCGGCCATTCGTAGCGCAGCATGCCGTTGAAGTTGAGTTCGGGCGTGAGCACCGCTTCGCGGTCGATCATCCGTCCGTCCGGCCGCGTAAAGGCATCTTCGACGTTGTTGTCGATCACGCCCACGCCTAGCAGAATGTCGAGGTTTGCCACAGGGGATGCCTGCAGTTCGAGCTCGAAGCCGGTCGACTCTGCATCCGTGTTGAAAACTACCGTGGTCAGGCTGTCCAGCGCAAACGCCTGATAGTCTTTGTAGTCATAGTAGTACGCAGCACCATTCAGGCGGGCGAGGCCGTTGGCGAAGGTCCACTTGAAGCCAACTTCATAAGCGTTCAGCACTTCCTCGTCGAAGTTCATCTCCGAGGGCGCTCTGAGCCCCGCGTAGAAATCGGTGGCGTCGATGGGCGCGTTGAATCCGCCGGCCTTGATGCCGCGGTTGTAGCTGACGTACCACAGCAGGTCGTCGGTGGGCGTCCACTCGAAACTGAGTTTGGCCGTGACCAGGTCGTCGTCGAGTTCGGCGTCGTTCGGATTACCGGTGATGAGCGGAAATCCGAAGGCCGGTCCGCCCGGAGCGTTGGATACCACGTCCGGACTGAACGTCCAGATCTCTCCGCCGAGTCCCAGACCGTCCGGAACCGCCACATCGAACGAATCGGGTGCGGTAAACAGCGAAAAGAACTGGCGAAAATCCATTTCCTTCTCTTCGCGGGACCAGCGCAGGCCAGCCGTTACCCGGGTGCGATCTGTGAGGTCGTATTCGGCTTGCGCGAACACCGCGTAGGAGGTGGTTTCGGTTTTGAAGGGGTTGTTCAGACCGAGCGTCTCGAGGGACGGGTCGTCGAGACCGAATCCCGGAAACGCGGCTGCGAAGAAATTGGCTGCGGGTCCGCCGTTGAAGAAATCACCCTCGATATCGAGATAGTAAACGCCGACCACCCATGTCGTCGTATCGGTAGTGCCTGTCAGGCGAACCTCCTGGGAAAACTGATCCAGATCGGAACGCAGCGAGAACGAGAAGAAGTCGCCGGGGCCGGCGTCGGAATCTTCGATGTAGTCTTTCTCGAGTTCCGTCCAGTCGGTAACGGCGACCAGTTCCATGTTCTCGCCGATACCGATCTTGAGGTTGCTGGTTACGCCCGTCGACTCGATCTTGTTGAATCCGATCACGTTGATCGAACCCTTGAACAGATCATGAGCGGTGTCCTGGTAGCCCACCGGGTTACGCGAATCACCATCGGCGGTGAGGTCCGGACCGTTGAAATCTTCCCCGAGCCCGGTGACGGGGTTGAGCCGTGCCGAGCGGTGGGAGAATGGAGCGATGTTGACATCCTGGTCGGCAGCCCGGACGCTCACCAGCCACTGGGCGCGCTCGCCGATATCGAAACTCAACTGGCCGCGCACTGCCCAGTCGTCGCCGTCGTTCAGATCCTTGCCGATACGGTTGTCGAACACGCCGTCGTGCTGGTTGCTGACGAACGACAGGCGCCCGGCGACGCGATCCGTGATCCCGCCGCCTATGGCGCCCTCGAACTTGGTCTGGTCATAGTCGCCGTAGGTCAGTTCCAGGTAACCGTCCAATTCCTGGCTGGGCTTGCGGGTGATGTAGTGAACCAGGCCGCCGGTTGCATTGCGTCCGAACAGCGTACCCTGGGGACCTCGCAGAATTTCCACGCGCTCGAAGTCGAAGAGCTGAAATCCTGCACCGGAAGCGGCGCTGATGTAAGCCTCGTCGAGGTAGATGGCAACGGGCGATTCCTGATGGTCGCCAGAGAAGTCGTTTTGCGCCACGCCGCGAATGTTGGTGAAAAAGGCCGAAGGACCGTTCGGCTGGATGGTGGTCACGCCCGGGGACATCGCGGTGACTTTCTCCGCGGTCGCCCAGCCGAGCTGATCGAGTTGGTCGCCGGTGAACGCGGTAACAGCGATGCCCACTTCCTGCATGCTCTGATCGCGCTTCTGCGCGGTGACGACAACTTCCTCCAGAACCGCTGCCTGTACCGCGGTGAACCAGAACAACAAAGCACAACACGCCCCTGACCTGATTGAAAATTTCATGAGTTTTCCCCTCTTAGTTCGTACCGGGCGCGTCGTTTACACTCGCGTCACCGGAATGGTTGACCACAGCCGCGATCATCGCGTCGAGCGAGATGGATTTCAGCGCCTTGCGATGTTTTGCGTAGGGTCGTTCGTAACCTATGAATACGGTTTGACCTTCGATGGAGGCGCACATGAAAAGTGCTAGCTCATCGATGTGGGTCCGCGACAGATCAGGGCGTACCGCGGATATCAGTTCCTTCAACACGCTCATGTAGGTGTCATATAAGCCGCGCATGCGCTCAGCGGCCTGATCGCCGCGGTTGGCCAGCACCCACAGTTCCGGAAAGAACATGGTCGTATCTTCGTTGGCGAGATCTTCGAGCACGTAGTTCAACACCGCGTGCAGGCTCGCGACGGGATCATCTCCGACATCGGCCCGCAGGAATTCGAATGCCCGCAGATAGGGATCGAGCACCCAGTCGAGCAATGCCTGCAGCAGTTTGTCGTAGCTCGAGAAGTAGTAGCCGAGATTGCCAGGCGTCATGTCTGCCGCACGCGCGACCCCACGGATGGTGATCGAGGCGACGCCCTTCTTCACCATCAGGTTTCGCGCGGTTTCGAGAATGAACTCGCGACGGCCGGTGGACTGATCGCGTTGTGCCGCGAGTACCTTTAGTGCTGCTGCTCTGGCTTCCAGGGTTAGGACCGCTGTCCAAATAATTAGGACAAGTGTACTATTTACGATCTGTGCGTCAACGGGGCGCTTGACGCTCCGGTGGTATTTGCCGCAGGTTAAGTGTCTGGGCAGGGAGGGAATTCAGCATGCATTTCGCAACACACAGTGTGGCCGGGTTGGCCGTTGCGCTGTTCTCATGCACATCGCTCGTTCAGGCCGAACCATTCGATGAACCGCTCGCCACCGAGCCGACCAACAGCGTGACGAGCGTCGCAACGCCCTATCCGGCGAGTTACGCGGTGGTTCACGACTTCGCATTCGGCAGTTTGATCGACAGCGCATTCTCACTCGTCGACACGGCAGACGGCCGGTTCAAGGGTATGCTCAGCGCCGGCAATTTCGCGACCATCGATGTGTCGATGGCGCGCCAGGAATTCTACGTGGGAGAGACCTATTACAGCCGTGGCACGCGGGGTGATCGCGTCGACCTCGTGACGGTTTACGATATGGCTAACCTGGACCGGGTGGCGGAGATCGAAGTGCCGAAGAAACGTGCGGCGATCGTCGTAAACAAGGGCGCGACCGCTATCACCGCAAGCGGCAAGTTCTTTTTGATGTTCAACCTCACCCCCGCGACATCGGTGAGCGTCGTGGATCTCGACACCAGGGCTTTTGTCTCCGAGATCACCACGCCCGGCTGCAGTCTCGTGTATCCGACCCAATTGCACGACTTCTTCATGCTATGTGGGGATGGTTCGCTGCTGGACATCTCCTTGAATGAGGACGGCAGTGTGCAGTCGCGCACGAAAAGCGATGTGTTCATCGATATCGACGCGGACCCGCTGTCGGAAAAGTCCAGCAAAGTCCGCGACACCTGGCATTTCGTCAGTTTCAAGGGCGATGTACAGCCGATCGACGCGGATGCTGTGCCCGGCGAGCGATGGCCGCTGACCAGTACAGACGAACGGGCTGCAAACTGGCGCCCGGCCGGCTGGCACTGGACGGCGGGACATCCTGACGGATTACTCTGGGTCGGGATGACACCCAACGGCTACGATGGCAGTCATAAAGACCCCGCCGCCGAAGTATGGTTGTTCGATGTGGACGAGCGGCAACGATTGAAGCGCATCCCGCTGCAAACGCTGGCGCTCAGCATTGACGTAACGCTGGAAGACGATCCTCGACTGCTGGTCGTCAACGCCGAGGGCGCGTTGGACATTTATGATGCGAAAACCGGGGAATACCAGCGTTCGATCTACGATCTCGGCGCTTCTCCCTATCAAGTACACAGAATGCCGTAGGTTTGCCCATGAACTGGTTTGATAATCTGACTAACAAAGTGACCCGCAACGTGGCGCACCGCAGTTCGCGTCGCGGCTTCATCGGACGATTGGGCAGTGTTTTGGTTGGGGCCGCGACACTGCCGCTGCTGCCTGTTGCGCGCGCCAGCACGCCGAGCGCGGCGTCCCGCGTGCCCGCGCAGAGCACGGGCAATCCTCAGGACCCTGGTGATCCCACGCAGTGTGATTACTGGCGCTACTGCGCGATCGACGGATATCTGTGCAGTTGCTGCGGAGGCTCGCACAATACCTGTCCGCCCGGCACGGAGATGTCGCCACTGACCTGGATCGGCTCCTGCCGCAACCCCGCGGACGGACGCAACTACATCATTTCCTACAACGACTGTTGCGGCAAGAGCGACTGCGGGCGCTGCCTGTGCAATCGCAACGAAGGCGACAAACCGGTCTACCGGCCGCAGTCCAATAACGACATCGACTGGTGCCTCGGCACGACGACCAACGTCTACAACTGTTCCACTGCCGTGCTCATAGGCATTGCGACGGACTAACGTGTCGCGCTGTGCAGGATGGATGGCTTTGGTCGCATTGCCGTACGCGTCGCTCATACAGGCATCTGAGGCCCCGGTAGCGGAGCCGGGTGAGTACGTGCGGGTTTGCGGAATCTGCCATCTGGAAAGGGGTGAAGGTGTTCCCGGTGCGTTCCCGCCCCTGGATGCCCGGCTGGGAGCCTGGGCCGGAACTGAACAGGGGCGACGCTATCTCGTGAATGTGGTGGTGAACGGACTGCACGGGCAGATCGAGGTTGATGGCGTCCGCTATTTTGGTGCGATGCCCGGGATGGCGCATCAACTTTCCTACCGCGAGATTGCGGGGCTGCTGAACTATGTTGTGGGAGAGTTTGGAGGTGGCTCGGCGGCATTTACCGAGAAAATGGTGGACGAGATCCGCGCCGTCAACGGCGCCGTTCAAAGTCTCGGCCTGCGACCCGAGTAACCGGCAGTCGCGGGGGGATGCAGAGACGATCTGATATCAATTGTCTGACGATGCATTGCGCGTGAGCCGTCCACCGCCTAAAATTCTCCATATGGTTGTCAACCAATGTCGGCCTACCACGTTGTACCCCCACCTCTTGCGCAAAGGAGCATCTGTTGAGCTTTGTCATGAGCCCATCTCAGGTCAAAAAACGCGAACATACCGGTATCATCAGCCTCATCATCGGCATATTTCTGGTCGCCGTTGGCGCCGTCGGACTACTCTTCACTTGGCAGCTGGCCCTGTTGCTGCTGGGTCTGGGCACCATTGCAGTCGTTGCGGGTAGCGTAACGCTCGCGTCGATTCCGGATCTCGTGCACACGCCGGACGAGAGTTGGTAAGCAGTTCAAAGCCACCTCTACGTTAGGTCCAAGGGGTGCCTTTGAGTTACATGTGATCGACGAACACGTGCTCCTTTGCGAGCCACATCGTCGAACGCTTGAAGTCTATGAACTTGCCTTCGTCTTCGATGGCGCGCCGGCCGGCCGCGGTCCGCTCTGGCGTCGCCCCCTGTAGGCCGCGGTCGAACCACACCTCCGCGTGGCCGTCGTAAGCATCGACGACGGTTCCCCGAGCCTCGCGCAACCCCTGCTCTAACTCGTCGGACACCCGATGTACCTGCAAGTAGCGCAAAATGCCGAATCCGGCGGCCTGGCGGCGAATGATGGGCCCGTGGTTGCTGTACCAGTAACGATGAGCCTCTTCACGGTCGAGGTCTCGACGCATCCGCAACGGAAAGTACAGCTTGACGATCGTGTTGCGCTCTTTGGCAACGATGCTCTCCGGCGTCGGGTTGACCTGCGGAAACTCGTGGCAAAGCCACATCGGTGAGTTGGGAAGATCGATGAATTTTGCTTCGTCTTCGACGAGTGCCCTACCCGCCGCGCGCCCCGCCTTGGTCGACATTGCGTCGATCAGCGCTTCGCGGTTCTCGTACCACACCTCCGCGACACCGTCGTAGATCGGCTCCATGCCGCCGCGATCCTTGGCCATTCGCTCGGCGGTCGCAAGTGCTGCATCGTCCCGCAGCGTATGCACCTGCACGTAACGCAACAGGTTTAGGTCGCTAGCGAGACTCGCGACGAGCGGACCATGTTGCTCGAGCCAGTAGCGGTAGTACTCATCAAACGATAAGTCCGGTTGCTTGCGCAGCAGGAAGGTGATTCGCAGCAAGGCTAATGGCCGCTGCGTACCAGGCTGGTATACGCGCGATTGACGAAGCCGATACCAGACGCGTCGCCGTATTGCGTGTCGAATTCGGCCGTCGGCTTGGCCGCGATGACCGCGTCCAGATCCTTGCCCTCGGCGATCATGCCGGCAATGCGTTCGCGCACGGTTTTCAGCATATCGATGTAGCTGGCAAGCCCGTCGTAGTCGGAAACCGGCCCGTGGCCGGGAATTACCGCGGTGTTCTCGTCGATCTCGGCAAGAACCGCTGAGCAAAACGCGATCAGGCCGTCGAGATCGCCACCGTTGTCCACATCGATAAACGGATATCCAGCGTTATACACATCGCCAAAATGCACGGCGTTCACACCCCGGAAGATGACTGCGGTATCTCCCGTCGTATGGGCGGGTCCGAAGTGAAGGAGGTCGATCTGTTCACCGTTGAAGTGAAACTGCATGCGATCGTCAAAGGTGATGACGGCCCTTGCGTCTTCCGGATAGCTCTCTTGTTCGTACTGCATCGCCACCAAGTTGATGATGTGCGACTCTGCCATCATGTCGCGCGAGTTGGCCTGCGAGACGACCCAGGTGCCTTCGGGGCCCAGTGTCAAGTTGCCTTCCGCATGGTCGAAGTGCCAGTGCGTGTTGATCGCAAAGTCGATGTCACCGCCGCCGAGCTCGTTAATCTTGGCTTTGATCTTCGGCATCATTTGCGGAAACTGATCATCCACGATCAAGACACCTTGCTCGCCGATACTCAACCCGATATTGCCACCGACGCCGAAGAGCACATAAAAACCGTCGTCGAGCTTCTGTGCTTCGATGACCGCCGTGTCAAAATCCCAGCCAAATACGGTCAGCAGATCTTCCAACGACGTCAGATCGTGGGCAAATGCCGCTGGACACGCTAACGCGACGAACGCCGCCAAGAACTTACGCATGATGCTTCTTCCCCCCTGATACCAAAGCTATCGCGACCAAGAGTAACAGTTAACTGATAAACTCGGCCACATGATCGAATACATCCAGCGTACGCGTACCTACTACTCGACACTCGGCTACCCGCCGTATTCGTGGGCGAGTCACGACGACGTGCCTTTTTGCCAACCTTCAAAGCCGTTGGCCGAGAGCAAGCTGGTATTGATTACGACGGCCGCGCCCCACCGACCAGAGTTGGGGGATCAAGGACCCGGGGCTGCCTACAACGCTGCCGCCAAGTTCTTTCGCGTCTACACCACGCCGATCGATCCAGTACCTGATCTACGTATTTCGCATGTCGGCTACGACCGCAAACACACGACGGCCGCCGATCCGGCCTCTTTCCTGCCTGTTGCGCGACTCAAAGAGGCAGAGCAAGGCGGCGTCATCGGCGAACTCGCTGATGAACTGATCGGCGTGCCGACCAATCGCAGTCAACGCATCACAGTCGAACAAGATGCGGTCGACGCGCTGGACCACTGTCGGCGTTTGGGTGCAGATGTGGCTTTGCTGGTACCGACGTGACCGGTGTGTCATCAGACCGTGAGTCTGATTGCGCGCTACTTCGAGCAGCACGACGTGCCAACGGTCATCATGGGGTGCGCGCGCGACATCATCGAATCGGCCGGGGTGCCACGATTTTCGTTCAGCGATTTTCCGCTCGGCAACTCGGCGGGCAAGCCGTTTGATGCGGAATCGCAAACCGCTACGCTGACTCAGGCTTTGCGCCTGTTCGATGCCGCGACAGGACCACGCACGACCATCGTCAACCCGGAAGCATGGGCCGACGACGAGTCATGGAAGGCAGACTTCATGAACATCGACGTGTTATCGGACGCTCAGATCGAGAAGTCGCGCGCTGATTTTCAGGCACAGAAAGATACCGCCAACCGAATCAAACAAGATGCCTGAAGTGTCGTCGTATCCCTTGTAAGAATCGCTATCCAGGCATAACGAACTCGTCGGCGAACACCATCGTGCCTTCGGTATTGTCGGTGC
Organism: Gammaproteobacteria bacterium; assembly: GCA_027297435.1. Classification (GTDB taxonomy): domain Bacteria; phylum Pseudomonadota; class Gammaproteobacteria; order Pseudomonadales; family Azotimanducaceae; genus Azophilus. The sequence continues at coordinate 11,150 of JAPUIA010000052.1, forward strand.
GGAGGTGGATGATCTTCCGATATTCGGGCGACTCATACCAAGCCCGCAACGCGTCCATGGACGGAAACCTTATTACGACCGTAACGGGTTTCGGGTCACCCTCGACCGGCTCACTTCCCGGACCGGCCACCAAGATCTCGCCATCGTGGCTCAGGATCGTCCCGCCGACGGCGGCGATGTACGCCTGATAGCCTTCCTCGTTCGTAATCTTATAGTTCGCAATCAAGTAGCCAGCCATGTTTCACCTCAATTGGTTGTTAGTCGAAGCTAGTCCGGTAATCCCAGGATGCGTTTGGCAATGATGTTGAGTTGAACTTCGGAGGTGCCGCCTTCGATGGAGTTACCTTTGGAGCGCAGCCAAGCTCTAGTGACGTCGATCTCTTCTCCACTGAAGCCATCGCCGGCCCAGCCCAGACTCCGAGTGCCCATCATGCTAAGCATCAGCTCGTAACGGCCCTTGTTCTGTTCAGTGCCGTAGAACTTGAACATCGAAGAGAGCGCGCCCGGGGCTTTGCCACTTTCCGACTCTTCCATAGAACGTCTGAGCGTAATCGCGTATGCCTTGTCGTTCATGCGGTGCCGCAACACCGAGTCGCGTATCTTTGTGTCGGCAATTTTCCCGTCAGACCGGCCGGCGTATTCGACCGCAAACTCCTCGAGCGTGGTGGCCTTCTGGTTGCCGCGGCCAATGCCGCCAATCGACGTGCGTTCGTACTGCAACAATCGTTTGGCCACGGTCCAACCTTTGTTCACCTCGCCGACAACGTTGCTCTTGAGTGCCCGAACATCATCGAAAAAAGTCTCGCAGAACGGTGACATGCCACTGATGAGCAAGATGGGCTTGACGGTCACGCCGGGATCTGACATGTCGAAGAGGATGAACGTGATGCCCTCGTGTTTGGGTGCGTTCGGGTCGGTGCGTACCAGGCAGAACATCCAATCGGCGTTGTCCGCGCCGGAGGTCCAGATTTTCTGCCCGTTGATGATGTACTCATCGCCGTCCTCGACGGCGCTCGTACGCAGGCTCGCGAGATCTGACCCAGAGCCGGGTTCGCTGTAGCCCTGACACCACCATATCTCGCCACGGGCAATCTTGGGCAAGTGCTCGGCTTTCTGGGCTTCGGTGCCAAACTCCAAGAGCGCGGGGCCGATCATGCTGATGCCCATGCCCAGGTGGGCGGGTCTAGCGTTGATGCGCTTCAGCTCTTCCTGGAGGATGAGGTTGTCCGCCTTGGAAAGACCTGCCCCACCACACCCTTGTGGCCAAATCGGCACGGTGAACCCGCGTTCGGCCATGCGCTCCAGCCAGATCTGCGTGTCCGGATTGTTGTAGCGTGCGCGGCGACCTCCGCCCGGGTACTCGTCCGCCGGCATGGGTGTGCGCATGCTGGCGGGACAATTATCGGCCAACCACCCTCGCACGTCGGCTCGAAACTCTGCCACCAATGGATCCTGAGAAACCGAAACAGTCCGCGATACTACTCCATATCAAAGCGCAAAATCTCGGATTGGCGGTCACGAGCCAATTCTGTAAAGTGATTGTCGGGGAGGTAATCAGTGGCTCCTGCCATCTTCAAGCTCGCCATGGCCAAGGAGAACAATGATGAAAGACCGTGACTTTGGCTTTGCGACGCGTACGGTGCACGCGGGTAGCCGCCCTGACCCCACTACAGGCGCGCGCGCGTTGCCCATTTACCAGACGACCAGCTACGTGTTCGAAGACACAGAGTCGGCGGCCGCATATTTCAACCTGCAGGAGTACGGCAACACCTATTCGCGCATCATGAATCCCACGGTCGCCGCGTTCGAGGAACGGGTGGCAAATCTCGAGGGTGGTGTCGGTGCCGTTGCGTTCGCCAGCGGGCTCGCGGCTCAATCGGCCGTGTTGTTTACCTTGTTGAGGCCGGGCGATCATGTCGTCACATCTTCGGCGCTCTATGGCGGGACGGTCACGCAGTTCAAGCACGTGCTCGGCAAACTCTCGGTGAAGCTCGATTTCGTCGACCCCGATGACATGGACGCCTGGCGTGCGGCTATCTCGCCGGATACCAAGCTGTTGTTTGCCGAAACCATCGGCAATCCGGGCGGCAACATCTTGGATATCGAAGCAATCGCAAAGCTAGCCCACGACCACGACTGCCCGTTCATGGTAGACAACACATTTGCGACGCCCTACCTCTGCAGACCACTCGATTGGGGCGCCGATATCGTGGTGCATTCCGCGACCAAGTTTCTGGGCGGTCACGGCACGAGCCTCGGTGGTGTGGTTGTCGACCGCGGCGACTTCGACTGGTCGAATGGTCGCTTTCCCGTCGTTGCCGATCCGTCACCGGCATATCACGGATTGCAGTTTCACGAAACCTTCGGCGTCTACGGTTTTCTCATGAAGCTCCGTACCGAAACGCTACGTGATCTTGGTGCGGCAATGAGCCCATTCAACGCCTTTCTGCTGGCTCAAGGCATCGAGACCCTGCCTCTACGAATGAGACAGCACGTGGCGAACGCGCAAGTCGTTGCGGAGTTCTTGTCAGCCCAACCAGGCGTTGTAAAAGTCGCCCATCCCGGCTTGGCAACCAGCATCTATCGTCCGCTTGTCGAGAAGTATCTGCCCGAAGGCACCGGAGCGGTATTCTGCTTCGATCTACCAGGGGGTCGGCAAGCCGGGTCGAGCTTCATAGAAGCGCTGACGTTGTTTTCCCATCTTGCCAACGTCGGCGACGCGAAGAGTCTCGTGATTCATCCGGCATCGACGACCCATCGACAACTAAGCGATGAAGAACTGGCACGTGCCGGTATCGCAACGGGCACTATTCGGCTATCGATCGGAATCGAGGACTCGAACGATCTGATTTGGGATCTGCAACAAGGGCTGGACGCGTGCGAGTCAAACTCGTGAATCTTGAACGCTACCAGCAACCGGACGTGATCCGGCGCACGCTGACCCGTCTACGGGTGGCCGTCGTCGGCCTTTCGGGCAACCAGCTACGCGCGAGCAACTTTGTTGGCTACTACCTGTTGCGTCACGGCTATGACGTGGTACCAATCAACCCACGCGAGTCCGAAATTTTTGGTCGGCGGTGTTTTCCCTCGCTTGCCGACGTGCCCGAGCCGGTCGATACCATCAATGTGTTTCGCGATCCGAGTGTGGTACCCGCCCTCGCCGAAGAAGCCGTGGCGGTCGGGGCCAGTTGTTTATGGCTACAGTTCGGCGTGATCAGCGAGCAAGCCGCTGAGATCGCCTCGGCGGGCGGACTCGATGTGGTGATGGATCGTTGCATGAAGATCGAACACGCTCGCTACATCGGACGCATGCACTGGTTAGGGTTCAACACGGGCACCATATCGGCACAGAGGCGTACGCCCCGATGATCGCGGCGCCGGATAGCGGCTTTAAGGCACTTTTAAAAACTCCGTGGGATGACTTGGTAGGAGCGACTTTAGTCGCGATTATTGTATCGCGGCCTCGCGTCCCTTGGACGGGCAGCCGCTCCTACCCGGCTATGCCGGTTTCGATCTTAACGGCCTCACAAAACGCGGCAACCGCCTCCGCAAGGTCTTTGCGCCGTTGCTCGCCCGTGCTCTCACTAAAACAGAAAGACAAACGCAGCTGATCGTATCCGACGTTTGGGTCACGTCGGCGAGCATCTTTCGGGTAGAAGTCATACATGGGGATCACCACCACACCGTATTCTGAAACCATCCGCGTGATGAAGTCGTCGTCCGTGTGAACGCCGCCCTTCTTGAAGGTGAATACCGTAAAGAAGCCCGCGCCTGGCACCGTCCAGGCGAAGTCTTCCGGATACCCACCCAAGCCGGTCTGCAAACCATCGAGCATGATCTTGCGCATCTCTCGGTAGACGACAAGCTTACCTTCGGCCAGATCCCAGAACGTACCGCGTTCCACAAAGTCAGCATCCTGCCGCTTATGCATCAACGCTTCGAAGCCGCGCAACGCGCTCGGATTCTGAAATAGGATATCCGCACTCGCCTCGGTGACCGCCAACTGCGAGAGGCTGACCGACTCACCGTCCGCAACCATCAGTTCTGCCTCGGAGTAGAGAAAGCCAACGCGCGGTCCCGGAAACCCGATCTTGGAACCGGTGAACAGATGTACGGTCTGTTCGGGCGCCATGGCGAAGAACGGCCGCGGCCGCTCGGCGGTTTGTGCATAGCTGATATATACGTAGGGAGCATCCTCTACGATCAGCACGCCGAGCTCGCGTGCGATGTCCAAGATCTGCACGCGTCGGCGCTGAGAAAACGAAAAGCCCGCCGGGTTATGGCCGTCGGGTACTGTGTAGTAGTAAGGCACGAAATGCCCATCCGCACGCGCCTTCTCGATCTGCTCGCGGAATACCTCAGGCACCGGGCCTTCTTCATCCATTTCCACGCTGTAGATATGCGCATATTGGCACAGCATCGAGCGCGCCAGGAAACCAGCGTAGGTTGGCGCATCGGTAATGTAGGCAACCGAGTGTCCGGGGCGTTCGAACATTGAGCACAGAAGGTTGATGCCCCCCGTCGCTCCAACGGTGGGCAACAGACGCTCCGGATCGATTTCTACGCCCCAGTCGTTGCCGTAGGCCCGGGCGAATACTGCCCGGGTCGTGGCGGGGCCGAGCGTGTCGGTGTAGGAGAAAGATTCCCTCAGGTACTCCGGCACCACCGACGGGTCGTTGACGCCCTCCTGCCGCTCGAGATAGGCAAAGTAGGCTTGTTGATGGGCGAGGAAATCCCTGGGATCGGTCACCTCAGGATGCGGGTAACCAGCGCCCAAATGATGGATCTTGAGACCTTTGTCTTGCGCGAGCTTGCGCAATCCCGGTAGCGCGGCCGACATCTTGCGCGTCACCGACACCGGTTGAAGACGAACACCCGGTGCATCCAGATTGGTCATGAGCGGTTCATCGCGTCAAACGAGGACGCGCACTTTAAGAGCAAACCCCGTCAATGTCGACGATAGTGCGCTAGTGCCGGTGCTTTTTGTGCGATTGAGAGATTACTTGGCGAACTTGCTTGGAGAAGTTCCGCGACCGTGCGTGGCGTTCGGCGATGGACTCGGCAGCATGAACCTCTTCGCGATTGAGCTTTAGGTAGCTATTGAACCGCCGTGCGTCCAAATCGCCCGCCTCGATCACGGCACGCACCGCGCACCCTGGTTCCTGCTCGTGAGCACAATTCGAAAACCGGCACCGGCTGACCAGTTCCTCAATGTCGTTAAAGAGTACCGATACACTCGACCCCACATCGGCAATCTGCAATTCGCGCATACCGGGGCTATCCAACAGTAAGCCCCCCTGCGGCAGCAAGTGCAGCGATCGGCTCGTGGTCGTGTGACGACCCTTGCCGTCACTATCACGCACGGAGCTCGTTATTTGGACTTGCGAACCGGTCAACGTATTGACGAGCGTCGACTTGCCGACGCCACTCGAGCCCAGCAACGCTATCGTCTGACCTTGCCCACACCAGACATTCAGGCCTTCCAAGGTAGACCGGTCCAACGCGTTGACGAGTTCCACGATCAGCCCGGTGCGAAGTTCGTGAACCTGATCGACCAGTTGTTCCGGCGTTTCGACCAAGTCGCGCTTGGTCAGTACGACAACCGGCTGAATACTGCCGTCCAATACCAACGTCAGGTAACGCTCGATGCGTGACAAGTTGAAATCTTCGTCACACGACGTCACCACGAACATCGTGTCAACATTGGCGGCGAGGAGTTGAATTTCGCTGGTCGTGCCCGCGCGTACTCGTTTGAGCACGCTTTTGCGTTCAAAAAGACGTTCGATCTGCGTGCCTTCGGTATTGAGTAACACCCAATCGCCGATGGTCGGCCGCGCTTCTGCGTCGAGCTGAAACCAGCGACCACCAAGCGGTATTTGCCGCTCTCCCCCGGCATAGGCAACGGTCACGCCGGATCGTTCGACCCCCATGACTCGTCCGGGTAAACCCGTTTCCAGCTCCTCGAGCGTGAGCTGTTGCTGAAAGAAGGGTACCCAACCAAGCTCGATCAAGGGCGCTACTCCTCCAACAGAAGCGGCATGAACTTGTCCAAGTCTTTACGTCGCACCCGCCAGGCCGGCAAATAGCGCGTCATCAGTCCATAGAAGCGTTTGCCGTGATTGAGATATTCAAGATGACAGAGTTCGTGCAACACGACGTAATCGATGAGCTTGAGCGGTGTTTTGACGAGATGCGTGTTCAGCGATACTCGACCCATCTCGCTGCAACTGCCCCACTGAGTTCTCATGAAGGAGTGTCGCCATGCCGGCAGTCGACCCGCCAACCATGGCAGATCGCGCCAACGATCGAGCGCAGCGGCGAACACAACCTCGGCCTCACTCTGATACCAGCCCCGAACCTTCGAGCGCGCATCAGCCGCATCGAGCGCAGCCACACACAATCGCTTACCCTCTAAAAAGACCGCCGAACCGTCTTCGGCACTCACCCGCAACGTCAAGTTGCGACCAAGATACTGCACTATGTCGCCTTCTTGATAACGTACGCGCCCGAGATGGGCCGTAGCCTCCCTAACCTTTTGCAGCCGGTACCGGATCCAACGTCCGTGCTCGGCAACTATTGCCTCAACCTCTTCGAACGTTGTCGCGACCGGCGCGTCGAGAACCACCACCCCGGCCGGATCGAAGTCGATACCGATGCGCGTGCGCCGGCGACGATTACGCCTGAGTTCAACGGGAATGGCGTCGATGACGAACTGCTCGCTCAAAAATCCCACCCGAGGTGCATGGTCGGCAGCAGCAACGCCTCGTCGAGGCGCGCGAGCAGTTCTGGTTCCGTATGCAGGTCATCCGTGATGGCCAGACTGCTCGCCGGTGCGATACCGAACAACAAGCGACTAAACGCATTGACCGAAGCATTGAGCGTCGGTAAACCCTCGGCATGACCACGTTCGGCACCCGACTCGGTACCAAAATTGACATGGTAGTCGCCTCCGCAACCCTGCCAGTTACTGTCTTGCAACATCAGTTCGACCGGATCCTCGAGCACGAGATTGAAACTGACCTCCTGACCTACCCAATGGCGTTTGGCGACGCAAGCCGCCACATCGAGGATTCTCAGCTGCCACCACGCCGACGTGTTGTGCTGGTTGGCGAACACCGAGGCTTTGCTATTGCGGCGGTGACGAAACGGCTGTCTGAGCAGCGTCTGCAACTGTACGTCGTAAGGCTCTTGCATCTCGACCATCGATACTTGATCGCCAAGCGATTTCAGCAACGCCAGCAACTCCATCAGCTGATCGCTGCTCTGATACGCATACAACACCACTGAGTAGGGTCCGAATTCTACGGCATCGGTAACAAACCACATGAAGTGCGTTAGCGCTGAACCGTCGTAGTAACCAAGACCAAAGCCGTTTTCTTTCTGGCTCCAGCCGAGCTCGGCCTTGAGCATTTCAGGCGCGTTCAGAACCGCACCACCGTGCCCACGTTTTCGCGCGAGCAGCGCGGCCGATACGTCCTTCCAGTCATCTTTGGTCAAGCGTTTTGGTGGGCGAAAGCCGGAATCTACCATCAGCGAAGCGGGATCGAACTTTATCGTATGGATATAGCTACCCGTACCGAAACCCACTCGATCGTAAAATCCTTGTTCAAACATACCGAGCACCGCGACCTCGTCGCCGGCTTCCGCTCCGGCGGCCAACTGCAAAGCCGTGAGCTGCTGCGCCATGCGTTGTTTGCGGGCAACACGACTGGTCGTCACCGCGGTGACGGCACACATGCGCAGATCGTCATTTTCGTAACGAATCGAGCCCGGGGTGGTCATGACCAAGCACTCGGCCGCGTCATCCAGCACGCCCGTCAAGCAGTTATTGAGCGAGAGAAACCCTTTCAGATATTCGGCGCTGGCCTCGCTGTCGATCCAGCCGATCTCAAACCATATACGCTTGACCGCCTCGAAATCACGCGCTTCTTCGTAAGGTCGGATATGCATTTTGTTCGTACTTCAGAGAGCCGCGGATTATGCGCCCGCCCCGACGCGTTAACCAGCGGCGTCGGTCGCCGGCAAGACGGGACGATGCACAGGAAACGAGGTGTTGTTTGCAGCCATGTTCAACACAGTCGACCTGGAATCGTACTCGGCCAATCGCTCCAACTGAATGCGAGTCACATTCATGAGATCGAATTCATGGTTTCTGTTTCGCTCGAGCGCTTCGCGCGGCGAGATCCAGATGCTATCGACGGTTTCCTTTTCATCATGCCTACCCGTTTGCTCCCCTGGGGCTTCAGCAACGAAAAAGCGCGTATCGAACCGGCGCGGGCGGCCGAGCGGCGTGACGAAGCGATTGTAGAAATGAATGCGATCGACGGCGAGCTTCAGGTTTTCGCGTTGACAGATCTCGAACAGACTCAGCTCACCAGAATGGAGTGGCCCGCGATAACCATTGAACCGAGTCCGTATTTGCACATCATCGTAGGACAGCAACTCACCGTCTTCCGTGTAGGCGAGCAGCAACCCGGCCTCTTCGAAACTCTCCCGTATCCCGGCGATCCAATACCCGCGCCACTCGAAACCCAACGCCGCTGCTTGCGCTTGCTGGGGTTCGCTCGGCCCGACGCGAACGCTGTCGTATTTGTGTAGATGGTCATCACCATCGACCCTGCCGCCCGGGAACACGTACATGCCGCCGGCAAAGGCGGCCTTGCTGGTACGCTTGAGCATGAATATCTCATAGTCGACCGCGGCGTCACGCACCAGAATCACGGTCGCCGCTGGTCGTATGGGTAGAGGCCTCTTACTGGCTATCAAAATTTAATCGTCATCTGCATTCCAAAATGCAAAAAGGTGTTTTTTGAACTCCCTTTCGATAAAACGTTTGCTCTCTTTCTTCTTCATGACGAAGTCTAAGCTCGCAAGAATGTCTTCTGCTTGAGGAAATAATTTAACGAGTTGTTTCGTTTTCTTTTGGGAAAGAAAACGTGATTCTTCGATAAACCCCATGCACCAGCCTGCCCGAATAAACTCTTCAATCACTTTATCATTTTCAACGACGATTTCCGGACGTTGTTCTAGAAACGTCTTTAATCGATTTGGACAATTCTTCTTCATCCAAGCGCCAAAACTACCAAAATTGTGGGTGTATTCGACAAAGGGGACTCCTATTAGATTTTTATATCGTTTGAAGGGCCCATACTTTCGATAAAAATCCTTCCGACAGTACAGTCCATACTTTTTGGATTCTAGACGCACTCCATTTAAGATTTTTTTTTCGCGAAAAACAAAGAGGATTCCCATATCCAACTCGTTGGACAGCATCATTTCTTCAAGCGTGAAATCAACATCAAAAACGAGTTCAAAACGTACATTAGGATATTGTGTTTTAAACAGGTTGATAATACGGACTAGCTTTTCCCTCGAACTATCAAATGATGTTCCAATTTTTATCACACCTTCTAGCGATTCCATCTCACCTTGGAGCTGGGAGATGGATTCTTGAATATTGTCAAAGAAAAGGCTGACATTCCCAACAAGATTTTCTCCGTCACGGGTGAGCACAATCGCATTGTGAGAACGGTTGAATAAATTTAGGTTTAACTCATCTTCTAGCAATAACATCTGTTTAGAGACCGCTTGTTGAGTGAGATATAAATCTCCCGCTGCTTTCGTAATGCTTCCCCTCTCAGCTACTTTTATAAAGGAATTCAATCGATTGAAATCCATAAAGGGCTCCCATTATTTAGTACAAATTTAAGTTTAATAAATTGAATGGTACTTTGCTTTATTTGTATAGAATAATCAGAAATAGTGCAAACGGTTCGTACCTAAGAACACTCAATCAAACAAATCCTATCAACTTGGAAAATCGCATGCCAACAGTAAGAGCCACACGCCACATCAACGCTTCTTCATCAAAGATATGGACCGTTTTGAGTGACTTCAACAATATCCAGATCTTTCACCCCAACGTCCTAGATGTTGATCAACTCAGCCAAGTTGATCGAGGTCTCGGTGCTGAACGCCGCTGTAACTTCTATAGTGGCGGTTCCGCTGTCGAAAAAATTATTTCGTGGGATGATGAACGACAATTTTTCACCTGTACCGTCACTGAAATCGCGGCGCCAATCCTCGATGTGACCGCCGGCATGAGGGTCAACGAAATTGATTCCGAGCATTCCGAAGTCCATAT
>JAPUIA010000053.1 GCA_027297435.1 Gammaproteobacteria bacterium
GTGATGGTCTTCTTCCGAAGATCGACTTGCGACCATTCGAGAGACGCGCACTCGCTTTTACTTCTAAGACCAGTGAAGAGTTGGAAGAGGAACAAGTCTCTAGCGGTCTCGCCTTGCCAGGTTGTCCGTTGCCCAAGGTCAGGAAGTGCTTCAACAGCGTCGAACCAATCGGAGAGGGTGTGGTCCTCTATCAGGGTCTTGCGGCGTTTCTTGTGGGTGAGCTTTACGGCCTTCTTGCCCTTACCGCCAAAGGCGACTGCAACGGGGTTGGCCCTATCTAATAGTTTCATCCGGATGTGGTGGTTGTAGATCGCTCGCAGCACCCTAAACGCATGTTTCGCTTGGGACTTCGAGTGGCGGCTGTTGTGCCGAGCTAAAATTTCATCGGGTGTGAGGCTAAAGAGTTTTCGGTCCATCCAGTCACCCAGGACCGGGTTCATAGCATACTCATATGCTATGACGGTGCTCTCCCTGAGGGTGTCGTTGGCTTCCTTGTAGGCTTCCCAGGCTTGCCTAACGCTCATCTCCTCGGGGTCGACCTCGGCCTTAGCGCGTTTCTTTGCGATGGGATCTCGCCCATCGGCTGCCATTTCCACCAGGACTGCGCTCGCCCTCTTCCGGGCGATCTCAACCGTGATTCCCGGTCTATCCTTGGCGCCGAGTCTGTTAGTTGAAATAGCGCTGTCAGGATCGGTCAGGGCGTGACGCCTGAGGCTCTTGGCCCTGCCATATTGGACAAAGAACGTCTTGCTCTTGTCGGTGACCGTAAGGCCCATGCCTGGAACCTCGGTGTCATGATAGTAGGACCGCTTCCCCGGAGCGGCGTATTCCAAAGCCGCCAGCTTGGTTTTGGTGAATTTGAAGCGGGTATCCATTCGGTGCAACCTCGGTGCAACGCCTTTAGGGAATGCCAGTATACAACCAGCAACTTCCAGATACCAAGCACAATACGTCTAACGGCCTGTAAATATGGTGTTTTTCAGAGGACGCGGCGTTAAGGATTTGAAATCCCTGGGGTTAATAAATCGGTCTGATCGAGACTGTGAATCTCAATCAAGCGACCTTGCGTCACCCACAGAAATCTTTCAGCCAATCGCTCGATGAACGTGCGATCGTGCGAGGTAATCAACACCGCCGCATCACTTTTGAGTAGCTGATCTTCCAACTGTTCCTTGCCATCGATGTCGATGTGATTGGTCGGCTCATCCAAAACGAGAAAATTCGGGGCATTCAAGGACAACACGACAAACAGCAGTCTGGCTCGTTCGCCGCCACTCATCTCAAAAACCTTCTTGGCGTGCTGAGCGTAAGGGAAGCCCGCGAGTATCAACCGCTGCACGATGGCCTGCTCGCCGGCATCAGCGCGGTCGCGAACGAACTTGAGCATGCTGTCACGACCCGTTACCTCGTCCAATTCCTGGTCGTAGTAGCCAAGCGTCGTCTGCGGGCCGAAGCGGATCGCATCATCGGCGCCTGCGACTGCCTCTACCAGGCGTCTGATGAAAGTGGTCTTACCCACGCCGTTGTGACCCAAAAGCGCCACCCGCTCCCCCGGCCGCAATACGAGTTCGTCGATGTGGAACAGCCTGTGGCCAGCGATACCAACGTCGAGATCCCGTATCGCCACCACCTGTTTGGCGCGGGACTCACCAACTTCCAGCTTGAGATCCAGCGATGATCCTTCCGTGACGAACGTTTGCTGCGCTTCCAGGCGTTCCACGCGTCTCTCCATGTTGCGCGCGCGCCGCGCCAGTTTCTCGCTGTCGTGCACCTTGCCCCAAATCGCGAGACGTTTGGCGCTCGCTCGCAGTGCACCGATCTTGCGCCCCTCGGCGGCTCGGCGGCGGATGGCAGTCGCGTCTTCAAGTAGCAATGCGTCTTTGGCGGCGGAGTAGGACATGGCAAATCGGTAGATGCGCTCATCGCGTAGGAACAGCGTCTCGCGCGTCACCGCATCCAGAAACGCGCGATCGTGAGATACGAGGAGGTAGGCGCCGCTGAACGACGCCAATAACGCCTCGAACGACACCAGCGTCGCGAGATCTAGATGATTGGTCGGCTCATCGAGCAACAACAACTCTGGATCGACCGCCAGGGCGCGTGCAAACATCAGGCGATTCTGTTGGCCGCCGGATAAACCCTCGGTTGGGATCTGGAATTCGCCGTCGGCAAACCCGAGCTTGTGCAACAAGCCTTCCGCCCGCCATCGGGCATGGTCACGGCATTTCGTGACGACGGCCTCGAGCAACGTGGTCGATGCAAGCTCTGCTGGCAGGAATTGCTCGACCATTGCCAGCCGCAAACCACGACGCGTCGACAAGCGACCCGCATCGACCGGCAGCGCACCACTCAGGACATTGAGCAACGTCGTTTTCCCCGAACCGTTGTGACCGACCAAGGCCAATCGATCCCCTTTCGAAATCACGAGCTCGAGATCTTCGAACAGGATTTTTTCGCCCGCGTGGTGGGTCAGCGCCTTGGCTTGCAGCAACAGGGTCATACAGGGCACGCTATAGCGCGAAGCCGTGATACGTCAACGCACGCGGTTTGCTAGAGCAACGAGTGAAACGACTTTGAACAACGAGGATAGGAAAACGGTCGGCGCTTGCCTGTTCCCCGGATTCGAGCTGTTGGACATCTACGGCCCGCTGGAGATGCTCGGCAGCCTCTCCGATCGGGTGGAGGTGGTGATCGTCGGGGAGACGTCGGCTCCGATCGCAAGCGCCCAGGGTCCGCGCACGACAGTGGACGTCACGTTCGACGACGTCACGGACCTCGACATCCTGCTATTGCCGGGTGGCAGGGGTACGCGCCAAGAGGTCGACAACGAGCGAATGATCGACTTTCTCAAGTCGGTCTATCCGCAACTGGAATATCTCGCCTCGATCTGTACGGGTGCTGGCTTGCTGGCCCGCGCCGGATTGCTGGACGGTCGGCGCGCCACGACCAACAAGAAGAGCTTTCAATGGGTCGTAGAGCAAGGTCCGAACGTCACTTGGGTGCCCGAAGCCCGTTGGGTAGAGGACGGCAACGTACTGACCTCGGGTGGTGTCGCTGCCGGCATCGATATGGCGTTGGCGCTGGTTGGCAAACTTTATGGTGGGGATGTTGCGACAAAGGTAGCTGAGTACACGGAGTACGAATGGCATCGCGATGCGGATTGGGACCCTTTCGCCAAACTGGCTGGGTTGGTATAACGCGTCACGGCGGCGACAAGCGCGCCATGAGGAGTTCCAGTTGTTCCCACTAAGAGACGAAAACCCGACAGTACGCGTACCCTACGCGGTCATCGCGATCATCGTCTTGAACGCCCTGGTATGGTTCTTCGTGCAAGGATTTGGCAACGCCTATGCGCTGGCCGAGTCGCTATGCCTTTATGGATTGGTGCCCGGCGATCTGCTCGGCCTCATCAACGAAGGCACCCGCATTTCACTGGGCAACAATCTGGTATGCGCATTGGATGCGAGTCCCAATCCCGGCTCGTTGATTACCTCGATGTTCATGCACGGCGGTTGGTTCCACATCCTCGGCAACATGTGGTTCCTGTGGGTGTTCGGAGACAACATCGAAGACGTCATGGGACCGGTACGCTTCGTGATCTTCTACGTTCTGTGTGGCCTAGCCGCCGCCGCCGCGCAGATCGCCACCGATCCGTCGAGCACCATACCCATGGTCGGCGCATCCGGCGCCATCGGCGGCGTGATGGGCGCCTACGCTTTGCTGTATCCCCGTACCCATGTCCATACGTTGATCTTCCTGGGCTTCTACGTGACAACCGTCGCGATACCCGCCGTATTCATGTTGGGCTATTGGTTTGTGTTACAACTGCTCGGCGGGCTACCGGCGTTGGGTTCGAGTACCGGCGGGGTCGCCTTCTGGGCGCATATCGGCGGCTTCGTGACGGGGATTGCACTCATTCACCTCTTCAAGCGGCCCGAGTACCTCACCACTCACCGTGAACAAATACCGCGGAAAACGTCGCGGCATAGATTGTTCTAAAGAAGCCGGCTCTAGGCGCTCGGTCACCTTGAGGGGACGCGTAGAACGAAGGCACCGTATAATCAGCGCTTCAAGGCTTGAGCGGGTTCGCCATGTCAGCGCCCAGTGTGCGGTTCTATTTCAGTTTTCGCAGTCCTTACGCGTGGCTGGCGCTCGAACGCTGGGACAGCGTTTTAGGTAGCCTGCCGATCCGTCGCGAACTCGTTCCTGTTTATCCGCCGCCCGACTTCCCCAATGACCCGGCAGCCAATCCACAGAAGATGAAGTACATAGTGGAAGATCTACTTCGCCTCACCCGAGCATACGGACTGTCAACGGCGCCCCCGGTCAGCCTCGATACCGACTGGCCGAATGCCCACGCGGCATTCCTGGCGGCGGACAAGGCAAGTCGCGGCGATGCGTTTGCACTGGCGCTTTGCCGTGCGCGTTGGTGTGAACATAAAGACGTTGGTCTCGACGACGTCATTTTCGAGGCAGCAGAACACGTCGGGCTTCGTGGCGATGAGATCCTCGCAGGCGCGCACGATGCATCGATGCGTTCTCGGGTCACCGAGAACATAGAGCAAGCATTCGAACAAGACGGGATTTTTGGCGTTCCAACGTTCATCTTCGATGGGCAGATGTTTTGGGGTCAGGACCGTATGGACTTCCTCGCTGAAGCCGTCCGCGGCCACGTCGAATCAGACAGCGCTTAACATCCCAAAGTTTCCCACCAACGCGGGCTCGCGAGAGGTTAGTCGACGTGCCCTATAGCCCGTCGATCCACTGTCCGATGACGTCGACCGCTTCTGCGTCGACCAGATGGCTTGCGAGCGGCGGCATGCGGTCGGCATCCAAAAGCATGAGGCGTTGCCATAACACGCTGCGTTCCTTTTCTCCTGCCGCGACGATTTCGGCGTTGGCAATGCCGAGATCACCCGCAGTTGGCGTCACGCCAACCGCATTCATGTTCCCCTGTGCCGTGTCGAACCGTAGGTCGACCTCGACGGGTGTCGGACCACCGGGTTGATGGCACTGCGCACAATTGACGTCGAGATAGGTGCGTGCGCGTTCGCTGGCGTTGATTGCCGTGTCGTCCAACGCACTAAACGCTTCGTATTGACTTGCATCACCTACGTCGTTCGTGAAGTAATCGATATTGTTCCAACTGCGCAACTGGTTGTCGGTCGTGTTCGGAAACGCAAAATCTCGGTTGAGCTGACGCGTCTTGACCCCCAACGCAAAACCCGTGACCTGGGTATGGCACCGTAGGCAATCGGTGCGGCTCGGATATTCGTACAACTGATCGCGCGTGCCGCCGCCTGCCAGATTCACGGTCAGCGTTTCCGTCTCGCGCGTGGTGAGCAACGTGGCGTCGGTCTCGTTGCCGTTCCACCGATAGGTAAATCCCTGCCACCCAGTTTGCGTGTTGATCAACAACCTGGTCTCGAGCCGGCGCGCGCTGGTAGGATCGCCCTCGGTCAACTCCATTTCAAAGTGTTTGACGAGCAGTGTGCCCGCCGGAAAGATCCAGGATCCGGTCGCTGAAAACTGGATCTGCGACGGTTGCGGTACCGCGATCCAGCGTCGTTTCAACGCCCCATCCGACCAGAACGGGTGGTTGATGTCGTACACGATCAACCCCGATGCCACGGTCAGCGCGTTCAAATCGGTGAATATGCCTGTCTCGGATAGAAGGTCCGGCAGGTTGCCGCCGCCGCTGGCAACCTCTAAGCCAAAAATGCCGCTATTTTGCGAGACGATGTACACCTCGCCCTGGTTGTCCTCGCCGAACGACGTCGGCGAGGCGGCCGTCGCAACGATGTCATTGCCTAGCACGTTTGCGCCGTCCCACTCCAATGCCCAGATCGTGCCGCTGCCGAAGTCGGAGTAGAGGTAGCGTCCCTGCAGGCTCGGTAGCGCGTTACCCCGGTACACGTAGCCGCCGATGATGGCCACACCCAAGGTGTGGTCGTACTCGAACACCGGGAAAGTGAACGCCGAGTTGGGAAGCGTATTGAGCGAGCCGTCGAAGGCTTGGGTGCCTTCGAATACCCGCCAACCGTAATTGCCGCCCGCGGTGACGATATCGATCTCTTCAATGGCACCCTGCCCTACATCGCCCAACCAAAGATCACCGGTCTGTCGGTCGAACGAGAATCGAAACGGGTTGCGGAGCCCGTAGGCAAATGTTTCCGGCAACACGTTGGGATCGCCTAAGAACGGATTGTCGAGCGGCACATCGAACGGATCGTTGGGGTCGGCCGGGTGTACGTCGATGCGCAACATGCTGCCGAGCGGGTTGGACGGGGTTTGTGCGTTGTTCTGCGGGTCACCGCCGCTGCCTCCATCACCCAGTGCGATATACAGGAAATCGTCGGGGCCGAACGCCAACATACCGCCATTGTGGTTGGAGAAAGGCTGCGCCACCTCCATGAGGAGCTTCTCGCTTGCAAGATCGACTTGATCGAGCCCCGCATCCCACGTGAACCGAGCGATGACCGAACGCGGAGGGCTCGCCATCGAATAGTGAACATACACGAAACGGTTCAGCACAAAGTTCGGATCGAAAGCCCAACCCAGCAAACCCTGCTCGCCGGCGAACAGAACCCGGCCCGATAGGTCGAGAACCGTCGTCGACGTGTTGACACTCTGGTCGTTGGTGAAGACCAACACTTGGCCCGACTGCTGAACCACGGCGATGCGATTCTCGCCCGGTACCCCCGCCAAGAACAGCGCGCTGGAGAACGCGAGATTGGGGAAACGCGCCACGAGATCGAACGCTCCTAAGCCAATGCTCTGGTCAGGCAGGTTGAGACTGGCGACCGCCGGTCGAACCGTCAGCCCAAACGGATCGGCGGGAGGCGGCACATTACCGCCCGGGTTGCCACCACCACCGCTACCACCGCCGCCTCCACAGCCGATCAATGCAGCGGACAATAGTCCGATCCAGAACGTTCGATGCACGGTACGCCTCCTGGAACACGGTTTGGGCAGCCTGCAGATTGTGCCGCAAATGGCAGAAAAACGGTGACGCAGACCCCATCCGTTGCTTATCGAAGAACGATGCCGCAATCTAAACAGAAAGCAATACGAATTGGGGGACGATATGTCCGACCGACTACCCGCGGTCAGCCTGGCGGCTGTGCCTGGCCGGCGCAATACCACGTTGGAAGTGGCACAAGAAATCGAACGCCGTGGTTTTCAAGGCATCTATTGTCCGAGTCTCGGCGACGGTTTGGCGCTGTGCGAGGCCATCGCGTTAGTGACCAACGAGATCCACTTTGGCACCAGCATCACACCGATTTACACACGCCACGTGAACGAATTCGCCGCCACCGCGTCGTTCATACCCGAGGTCTCGAACGGGCGCTTTCGTTTCGGCGTCGGCGTGAGCCACGCACCGGCAATGGACCGTTTGGGCGTCACACAAGGCATGCCTCTTTCGGACATGCGCAAGTTCATCAACGATCTCAAGGCCGTTCCCCGGGCGGGAGAGCTGCCCCCGATCGTGCTCGCGACGCTACGGTCCAAGATGATCCACCTCGCGGAAGAGATCGGCCAAGGCATGGTGTTCGCGAACGGCGCTCGCTCGCACATGAACGATTCGCTCGCCGCGTTGAGCGATGCGTCTCGAACGGGAGACGAATTTTACATCGGCAACATGATTCCAACCTGCATCACGGACGACGAAGCCGCCGCAATGGCAGTCAACCGCCGTACACTGACGGGCTATTCGATGTTGCCCAACTACCGCAACTACTGGAAGGAAGCCGGTTACGTCGAAGAGATGGAGGGTGTGGAGTCCGCCATGGCAGCCGGCGAAATGGACAAAGTGGGCGACCACCTGTCGGATCGTTGGTTAGCCGACACCACGTTGTTCGGTTCCGCGACCAAGGTTCGCGACGGCATCGAGGCGTGGTTTGATGCGGGTATCAAAACCCCCATTATCGTACCGTCGTCCGCTTCAGGCGGTCAGATGAAGGCCATCGAGGAGTTTTTCGCAATCTGGTAACCGTTCCACGGCCAGGCCGCTATCAGACTTCCACCGTTCCCAGCGAGGCATGCATGTCCGTTTACCTCATCGCAAATCTGACCATTGACGACCGGGAGCGTTACGCCCAGTACGAGCAAGGTTTCATGGAGATTTTTTCGAAATACCCCGGCGAGTTGCTGGCCGTCGACGAAGGACAGCTGGTGTTGGAAGGCGAATACGCTTCTACCCGGACGGTGCTGCTTCGCTTTCCGAGTCGCGCCGCCGCACTCGCTTGGTACGAGAGTTCCGAATACCAAGCGCTCGCGCAGCACCGGTTTGCGGCAAGTCATGGGAGCGTGATCGTCATCGATGGTTTGAGTTAAGGTATGTGGCTGTGGTTGATTCGCCATGCCAAGTCGTCGTGGGCCATTAGCCATCAACGCGACTTCGATCGACCGCTCAACGAACGCGGCCTGCGCGATGCGCCGAACATGCAAGCTTGGCTTGCGAACGAGCCACATGGACCCACGTGGGTCTGGTCGAGTGACGCGGTTCGTGCCGAAGCGACGGCCACATTCGTGCAGAGTGCCGTTCAGGGGGCTACATTGACTACCGATCATCGTCTTTATGCCGCATCGCCCGAGGCAATTCTGGACGTGGTTAGGGGAACACCCCAAGGCTTCGAATCGGTAGCCGTCGTCGCGCACAATCCAGGCATAACGTACTGCGTAAACTTATTGTGTGGACGTAACGTCATCGACTCGCTGCCGACATTCGGCATCGCGCGCGTGCATTGGCCGGGCGACGTGACAGATCTTGCGGTGGGCGAGGCTGCGCTAGAGGTGTTGATGTGGCCCAAGCGGCTGCCTTGATCGCGCGTTACGAATATCGCGGCTAAAGCCGCTCCTACCACAGACACCTGATTCAACCCTTGCGCAACCGGCAAACGAAAAAACCGTCCCAAAGCGCATCGGGCAGCACCCGTACTGCACGTTCGATGCGTGGGTCCAAGGTTTTGTCTTGCCAAGTGTTGAAGCCCGGCAAGCTCGGCACGTCGGCCACGTCGATCGGTTCGACTTCCGCATCGACGCCGCTGCTCAACAAGGCGTCCACCACCAACTCATTTTCTTGCGGCGCAAACGCACACGTGCAGTAAACGAGCACGCCGCCGGGCTTGAGCGCCTGGAACGCGGAACGTAACAAGCCCACTTGTTTTCTTGCGGTCTCGCGTATCTTGCGCGGTTTCCAGTGCGCATAGGTTGTCGGGTCCGCGAGACGAATGCGAGCCTCCGACGAACAGGGTGCATCGAGCAATACGCGGTCGAACCGTCCCGGCACCTTGCGACCGATGCTGCGTCCGTCCGCGAGATAGAACGTCGTATTCGTGACGCCGCACCGCTTGAGGTTGGCGCGCAAGCGATGAAAACGGGCTTTCACCACCTCGACCGCGGCGATCCGGCCCGTATTGTGCATACTTGCCGCGATGCCGAGGGTTTTACCTCCGGGTGCCGCAGCGAGATCCAAGATCTCTTCTCCCTCCCGCGCGTCCAGCACACGCACCGCCAACAAACTGGACGGATTGATAGGATATAGCCAACCGTCTGAAGCGCCGGCGTGTCGGGTCACGGATTCGCGGTCGACGTGATCGACATGATAGGCGCCGTCGAAGCCCTCGAGCCGCTTGCCAAAGGGTGCGAACGAATCCGGCCGCGGTTGCAACGGGTTCAGCCAATACGTTTGAGCTTTCGGTTGCGACAACGAACCCCACACAGACGCCGCTGTCGGCTCACCGAAGATCTCGTCGAGCCGATCTCGCAACTGCTCTAGCACGTTGGGTCTGTTGGCCATCGTGTGTTACTTATAGTGCGCTCACCGCCTGAAAGGAACTGCTTCGGAACTCGCGAAACTGGCCTTCAGTGGACGACTGCCTAGACTTCTGGCACAACGACGCCAATGTACCTTTCGTTGAGATGCCGCCGGTCGGCAACGGCGTCCAGCAACACCGCCACGCCATCGGCGATTCGTTGTTGAAGATCAACCATTCCCGGCAGCCGCTGCCCAACGCTCCAGCGAGCGGCTATCGACATCTGCAGCGTAAATCCATCACCGGTTCGCTGGACTAGCGTCGACGCAACGAGTATATCTATCGTCGGAGCATAAATAAGGACATTGGAGGACGCCGCATGCTGGCATTCTTATCATTTCTCGTTCTGTTGGGCATCGCCTATCTGATTTGGCGTGTGAGTGATCAATTGCCAGACCTGGTTTTCCGGCTTAGCGAGATCCAGCGTGATGTTGCCGAGCTACGGCGACAGGGCGGCGACAACGCGTCGAGTACACCAGCCGAAATTGCCGCGCCCGCGCCCCCACTTACCGCTGAGAAACCTGCGGCAACCGCGGATGCAGGCGAGGCATCCACAACGGAAGAGGAAGCGCAAAACGGCTAACTTCGCCGGCTTCAGTTCATCCGCCGACTGGCGCATATGGCTAGGGCTTACACTCACGGTCGCTTGGTTGCTGCTCGGCACCATCTACGTGTCCACCAGCATCGGATGGACCAACCTCGACGAATTACCCGCACATGAGTTAGGCAGCTTCCTCGAGGGCGCGTTTGCGCCGCTGGCATTTCTCTGGTTGGTGATCGGCTATTTCTTGCAGCAAAAAGAACTTGAACACAACACCGATGCACTCCGTTCGCAGGCGGTCGCGATTCAGCGCACCGCCGAGCAGGCCGTCATCCAATCGGAACAGATGGCGGCCAACGAAATGCATGCTCGACAAGAAGCATTCCTACAGGTCGCCAAATCGGTGAACGGCCAGCTCGGCTCTATTGCCGCACTCCTGTATTTGTCCAGCCAAGGGGCCGGCGGCGATGGCAATATCGCGCAGGACGAAATCGGGCGGTTGTTCGGTCAAATGACCGCTCAGGATACCGAGGTGTTCTCGCGTCGACTGTTGTCCACGACATTGTCGCAAGAAACCCCCGAAGACCAGTACGCACTTTACTATGGCACCCTAGTGCGCGCCCGACATACCAATAGTTTCATCTTTTCGTTCGAGCGCATGATGCGACGGGCTGAGATCGTCGATACGGACGACATGCTTCGTGACGCGTTGATGGCGAGCGGACACGGATTCGTCTATCGAATCATGAAGCGCCATCAGGCGAACGCACCCCGCGAGTACGCCGACCACAAAATCACCGGCACCCATATCGATTTCTAAAGGAGAGCACTACAATGGTTTGGTTGAGAAATATCCCGTTCGTTGTCTTGTTTGTCTGCGCCGCGAGCTGGGCTGGCGAGGCCGACAGGTTCGCCAACGTCGAGGTCACGTCCCAGCACATCGGCGGCACGGTGCACATGCTCGTCGGAGCCGGTGGCAACATCGCCGTTTCGGTGGGTGATGACGGCACCTTGATCGTCGACGACCAGTTCGCCCCGCTCGCGAGTCGCATTCAAGGCGCGGTCGACGAACTTGGTGGTAATCGTCCAAAACTGGTGCTGAACACCCACTATCACGGTGATCACACCGGCAGCAACGCATTTTTCGGCGAAGCCGGAACCATCATCGCTCACGACAACGTGCGCATACGCCTAGTCAACGACGACAACGTGCAACGGATCGCATTGCCACTCGTGACGTTTGATGATGGCCTGACCGTACATTTCAACGACGACGAGATCGCGCTTATCCACTTACCGCACGGACACACCGACGGCGATAGTGCCGTCTGGTTCAAGAACGCCAACGTGCTGCATATGGGCGATCAGTTGTTTAATGGCCGCTTTCCGTACATAGACATCGAAGGCGGAGGCACGGTATCCGGGTACATGCAGAACTTGGAAACCATCCTGGAGTTGGTTCCCGAAGACATTCGCATCATTCCCGGCCACGGCGAATTGGCGAATGTAATCACCGTGGCGGAGAATCTCGAGGTCATTCGCGCGACCCAAAAGATGGTGGTCGATGCCCTCGACGGCGGCGACAGTGTCGAGGCCGTGATCGAACGGGGCTTGGGTGACGACTACGCGACCTGGGGATCCGGCTTCATCAACGAAGAGCGCTGGATCCGGATTCTCGACGCCGACCGGCAGGGGGCAACCGGCAGCCGCCGCTAACGTCCGCGGGACAGAGGTGAACCCTCTCGAGCAGTTCAACGAAGACCGGCAGAGAGCCAGGGAAACCCAGGATCCTTATGCGAACCTCTGTGCCTTCGCGACCGTCGATGACGCAGGTGCGCCACAGGTTAGAACGCTGGTGTTGCGTGATGTCGAGCAAAGGTTGGCGGTGTTCGTGAACGCGACCAGTCCCAAATGGCAAGAGGTGGCTAATCCGGCGGTTCTGGTCTTTTTGGCATCACTGAACATTCAGTACCGATTGCGCTGCACCACGGAAGCCGTTCCCGATCCGATCGTACGCGACAGTTGGCAGCTGCGACCCGAGACGCCAAAACGTATGGATTGGTTCTACTTCAGGCACGGCCAAAGCTCGGCGATCGCTAGCCGCGAACGACTCCTCGAGGAGTTTGCAACCCTTGCGCCACCGGAGCCGTTGGTCGCGCCCGAGTCGGCCAAGGGGTTGTTCCTAGTACCGATAGTCATCGAGCGTCTGGATCTCAACCAGCCGGAGGGCGTGCACGATAGAAGGCGCTGGGTTCGTGGGGATGGCGAATGGGTCGAGACGGTGTTGGTGCCTTAGGTAGAGCGGCTTTAACCGCGAAAGGCATGGCAACGCCATGCCTAGTGTTGAGACCGCTCGACGACGTCTCGCTTCGCGGCTAAAGCCGCTCCTACCCGATTTCTGCCGTGACGATGCCCACCAGGTCGGCAAAACAGGTTTCTTTGGCGGTCTGCACGAAGCCTTGAATGAATGCAGCGTCTGCTTGATCGCTACGCACCGCCGCATACAGTGTCGGCCAGACGCCCTCTTCGCCAAGCGAAATCACCGCGATGTAGTCGCGTTCGCGATACTCGTGCAACGCCCAGTTGGGAAGACACACGACCCCGCGGCCGCTGGCGACCAACTGAATCATCATCGTGGTGAGTTCGGCTTGGCGCACCCGGGCCGGTTCGATACCCGCCGGATCTAGAAACGCGGTGAAGACGTCCAGCCGGCCGCGATCGACAGGATAGGTGATCAACACCTCGTTGGCTAAGTCGGCCGGCTCGATCCACTCCCGGGTTGCCAGAGGATGGTCCTTGGCGACAGCCAGCTGCGCTTCATAACTAAATAAAGGCAGGTAACTCAGGCTCAAATCATCGACCGGGTCGGCCGTAATGACGACATCCAGGTCGCCGCGGGCCAATGCCGGCAACGGCGCGAAGTGGAAGCCGCTCGAAATGTCGAGCTCAACGTCGGGCCAGCTCTCCCGGTACAAATTGATGGCCGGCAGCAACCAATCAAAGCAGCTGTGGCATTCGATGGCCATGAAGATGCGACCGGACTCGCCACCGGCCAGTCGCGCGACGTCCTGCTCGGTGCCGTGAACCAAGGGCAGTACGTCGTCGGCAAGCTTCAGCAACCGGTTACCGGCGCTGGTAAATCGCACCGGTCGGGTTTTGCGTATGAACAACGAGCAGCCGACGCGAGTCTCTAGGTCTTTAATCTGATGCGACAACGCGGACTGGGTCAAAAACACCCTATCGGCCGCCTCCACAAGGCTACCCGTATCGCGTAGCGCAACTAACGTGCGCAGGTGTCGAAGCTCGATATGTGACATGAATCTTGCTCAATATATGGAGCCGAAACATGCAGTATATTCATAATGGGGATGCTTGAAAGCCCAAAGTAACAGCTTTGTGAATTGAGCATTGGAGCACGATGGACACCCAGTGGCTGCATTAGACTGCCCAAAAACGTAGAACAGGACTTAGATGTTCAATCCCAATCGTACGCTGATCGATGCGTTCGTAGATCACACATTGATGGCCTATCGCGAGACGTTTAAAGCTCACGACCCGGACCATGACCAGCTGCTCGAGCAAGCAACGCGCGCGGCATTGGAAACTTTGTTGAACTGCGATTGCCCGTACCACGACATCCATCACACGATGCTTGTCACCGATGTTGGTCAAGCGATTCTGCGCGGTCGCCAGATCGCGCGGGGGGACGTCACCAACCAAGATTGGCTGCACTCGATCATCGCCCTGTTGTTCCACGACATCGGTTACCTGAGAGGGCTGCTCAAAGAAGACAACGAAACCGGTTGCGTGGTGGATGTCAAAGGCACGCGAATCAAACCACCACCGGGCGTGACGGACGCCTACCTGACCCCCTACCACGTGACCCGGGGTAGTCTGTACGTTCAAGAACGCTTCTCCAACGAGGCGATTTTGAATCTGGCCACGATCTCGGAGTACATCGAGATGACCCGCTTCCCGGTTCCGCAAGATCCTTTCTATCAGCGGCTAGAGGGGTTCGGCGCGTTGGTACGTGCGGCCGATCTCATCGGGCAGATGGCCGATCCCTTGTACCTGCCGAAGCTGTCCCGGTTGTTCGCCGAGTTCAAGGAAACCGGAGAAGCCGATCGTCTGGGCTTCGCCAATCCCGGAGAGTTGCGCGAAGGATTCCCCGAGTTCTACTTCGACCAAGTGCACCCATACCTCGGCGAAGGCTTGGTTTACCTCGGCAAGACGCAGGACGGTCAGCAGTGGATCGCCAACCTGCATCACCACGTCCTTCCCGATGGCCCGGACTTCATGTTGGACCGCTCGGGCGACGTAGTCTCCATGCCGAAGCTGGCTGTCCGTCGCTAACGATTGCCTGCATCGATAACCAATAGCCAACTTCTCCTTCGCCAGGCCGGCTAACGTCCGGCACGAAGTTCCGCTAGAATCCCCGCTCTTTGCCTGAAAGACCTTGAAGGGAGCACATGGCGGCGGTCGCGCTACGCGAAAGCCCTGGCGCGGTTTCACGTCTGAAAATTGCGCTGTTGGGCTATAGAAGCAATCCGTACAGCGGTGGCCAGGGCGTGTACCTCAACTACCTGTCTCGTGCGTTGGCGGATGCAGGGCACGCAGTCGACGTCATCTCCGGGCCGCCGTACCCTGAATTGGACCCTAGAGTC
Organism: Gammaproteobacteria bacterium; assembly: GCA_027297435.1. GTDB lineage: Bacteria > Pseudomonadota > Gammaproteobacteria > Pseudomonadales > Azotimanducaceae > Azophilus. The sequence goes on from JAPUIA010000053.1 coordinate 15,024, forward strand.
AGCCTGATCAAGTTGCCGAGTCTCGATCTGTTTGCGGCGGACAATCCTGTCACCGCGCTCCGCGCCAAGCACCTCACCTCGGCCACGGATCTCTTCGAATGGTTCTCGATGGTGACCGGCGGATTCTCCGAACCGTATACATTTGGCCGACGCGTCTTGAAGTACCTGAAGCCTCGTCTCAGCCGATACGACATCGTGCACGACAACCAGAGCCTGTCGTACGGGATCCTGCGGCTGCAAGACCTCGGCGCGGCATTGACGGCGACGATACATCACCCGATCACCTGGGACCGGGACATCGCGCTCGATCATGCTACGGATTGGGGCGAACGGCTGCTCATTCGCCGCTGGCACAACTTCTTGCGCATGCAGACCAAGGTAGCCAACCGGTTGCGACACATCGTCACCGTCAGCGAGCGAGCCAAACAAGACATCTGCAAAGCCTTCGGTATCGAAGCGGACCGCATCACCGTGATCTACAACGGCATCGATACGCAGACCTTCAAGCCCGACCCCCAAGTCGACCGGCACGCTCACCGGCTAATCACGACGGCAAGCGCCGACCAGCCGTTGAAAGGCACCCAACATCTCATACCGGCTTTTGCCATGCTGCGCGCTCGCTTCCCTGATCTCAGATTGACGTTTATCGGCAAACCGAAACCCGGTGGTAGAACGGAACGTCTGATGGAAAAGCACGGGGTTGCCGAACACATCGACTTTGTCCACGGCATCGGCACGCAAGCCATTCGACGACTCTATGCGAGATCCACGGTTGCGGTCGTGCCTTCCGAGTACGAAGGCTTCGGTTTGCCTGCCGGCGAAGCGATGGCATGTGCGGTTCCGGTGGTTTCGACCGACGGCGGTGCTCTTCCCGAGGTCGTAGGCGACGCCGGCGTCATCGTTCCCGCCAGAGATCCGCTGGCGCTTGCCAACGCCGTTGGTGACCTGCTGGAACAACCACGGCGTCGCGACGAGCTGGCCCGTCGCGGCCGCGAACGCATTGAAACCCACTTTGGTTGGGCAAACGCGGCTGCGCAGTTGGTCGACCATTATCAGCATACGCGCGCGCGTAGGACGAGTAGGAACACCCGTACGTGAGCTTGGAGACGGTCAATTTCGCAACGCTGGCTCTGCAGCCAGGTGATCGGGTACTCGACCTCGGCTGCGGAGAGGGCCGGCACGCCATCAGCGCTTACCTTCTGGCTGAGGTGGAAGTAGTGGGTCTCGATCTATCCCTAGACGATCTCGCCACCGCGTCAAACCGGTTCAAAGAGTTTCGCGACGAGACGGCCACTAACAAGACCGTTCACTGGATCTCGGCAAGTGGTCTTGCCCTGCCCTTCGCAGACCGTTGTTTCGACAAAGTCATATGCGCCGAGGTACTGGAGCATGTTCATGAATTCGAGGCGGTACTAAGAGAGGTCGAGCGCGTTCTCGTACCCGGGGGCACCTTTGCCGTCAGCGTACCGCGTTTCTTGCCGGAATGGGTGTGCTGGCGGCTCTCAAACGCATATCACCAAGTCGAGGGCGGCCACATCCGCATTTTCCGTACCCGTCAGTTACGCCGCGCAATAGAACGGCGGCGGATGCGCTACCGATCACGCCATTGGGCCCACGGACTGCACTCGCCCTACTGGTGGCTCAGATGCCTGTTCTGGAGACGCGGCGACCAGGTCTGGTTGGTGCGCGGCTACCACAAACTGCTGGTGTGGGACCTCATGAAGCGCCCGTGGATTACCCGTTGGTTGGACAAACTGTTGAACCCTTTGATCGGCAAGAGCTTGGTGATGTATTTCACCCGGATAGCCGCATGAAGGAACTCGTGCGACATACCGCAGGCTACATCGCGTCGGTGCAACAGCCGAACGGCGCAATTCCTTGGTTTGCCGAAGGTACGATCGACCCTTGGGACCATGTGGAAGCAGCCATGGGTCTCTCCATCGCCGGCGCTTGGACGGAAGCAAAGGCCGCCTATCTATGGCTTGCAAGCCAGCAACGCCCAAACGGATCGTGGATGGCCGCCTATCAGGGCGATAGCGTAGTCGACGGCACGCGAGCCGAAACCAACTTCGTGGCTTACGTCGCAACCGGCGTGTGGCTTCACTATCTCGTCTCGAACGACGACGCTTTTGTTGAGACCCTGTGGCCGACCGTACGGCGCGCGATCGATTTTACCCTGAGCTTGCAGGCGCCAACCGGGGAAATTTACTGGGCATGGGATACCCGCACCGGAATCAACAAAGACGCGCTCGTCACCGGCTCCAGTTCGATCTACAAGAGCCTCGATTGTGCCATTCACATTGCCGAGACGATGAACGACGCGGACGTCGCCGAAATCTGGCATTCGGCCCGGAAGGCGTTAGGCAATTGTCTGCGCGACCGGCCTCAGCGCTTCGACCGCACGTGGCCGTCGAAGCAGCACTATTCGATGGATTGGTTCTACCCGGTTCTCACCGGCGTGGTGACCCACGATGACGCACGCACACGCATCGATCTCCGTTGGCAGGAGTTCGTCGAACCCGGACTCGGCTGCCGGTGCGTCGTACATCGGCCCTGGGTAACGGTGGCGGAGACTTCTGAACTGACGATGTCGTGCCTCGCCGCCGGCCAACACGAGCGGGCCGAGCAGCTGTTCGACGATATGCGACGATTTCAGGCTGAGGACGGATCTTGGTGGACTGGTTTCGCCTTCGAGGACGACGTGCTGTGGCCCGACGAACGTCCGACTTGGACAGCGGGTGCGGTGTTGTTGGCGGCAGATGCCCTCGCCGGGTTAACGCCGGCGAGTCGGTTGTTCATCGAGCACACTTAGTTGGGGTCAGAGTAAAGTGCCAGAGTAAACACATATTTCCTCTGGCACTTTACTCTGACCCCGATTAACGACGTTGCAAAACGCCCAGCGTCTTGGTCATCTCACGTTCTTCGAACTCACCCGATGCCAGCGCCAGCCGGTAGATCTCGTAAGGCGCCTGGCCGCCGTCGTCAGGATCCGGAAAGATGTCGTGAATCGCAAGGTAGCCGCCGCTCGCAACGTGAGGGGCCCAAGCCGCATAGTCGGCCATGGCCGCAGCCAGGCTATGGCCACCATCGATGAACACCAGCTGCAAAGGCGTCGTCCAATGGCGCCCCACCAACTCTGACGCAGCCACGATGGGGACAACCGTGTCCTCCAGATCAGCCAAGGCCAGGGTGCGCCGAAACATTCGAAACGAGTCCATGCGTTCGGCGGCAGCATCGTAAAGCGCTGGATCGTGATATGCCTCACCCACTTGGTGCTCTTCCGACCCGCGATGATGATCTACGGCATACAACACGGCACCCTGCGCCCGGCACGCGCTAGCGAGGTAGATGGTCGATTTTCCACAGTAACTGCCGACCTCCAAGCACGGACCCGATGCACTGACTGCAAACGCAAGATCGTATAACCGCGCCCCCTCATCAGGGTCGAGAAAGCCCTTAACCTCGTTCGGATCCAACGCAAACCGCATGCTTGCTCCCTTCGCAGCGCCAAAACCGTAACAAAGTCGCAAAAGGCGATTGCTTTTTCAACTAAACTCACTACTATTCGCGACCCGGCAGTTCCGTAACAAAGCTTCAGCAACGGACCGGAGTCTTAGCAGGATGAGAAACATGGACGAAGCAACCTCCCCCGAGACGGAAGACCAGCCAGTCTCCACCATCATGCTCGCGACTGACGAGCTAGTCGTCGCCCACGAACGTATGGGCACGCCCGTCGATGAAGAAAACGACGTCTTCGTGCTGGGCTACAACTAACCTAGGCGTCCCCGAAAAAGTCCGTCCTGGACAGCGATGTCGCCTGGCTCAAACTTCGTTTGCGCTTTGCAGTTTGGGCAAGCCCAAACTGCCGTAAGTGTTGCTTGCAACACGACAGGCTCGCGCCGAGCTTCGCTCGCGGCAGGGCGCCCCTGCGATGCAGGGACCCATGCCCTGCATCGGCCGCAGGCCGACTAGCCTACGACCGCGAACACGACGAAAAATACCAGCGGTAAACCTATCAAGTAGTAGGTCACCAGGTTCAACAAGTCGTTCTGCTGCTGATCGTCGCTCAAACTCAGTTTGGCGCCCAATATTAGCCATAGGCCGCCTGCCACGACGAACGTCATGACGAGGGTCAATATTCCGGCGGCCACGCTAACCCCTAACCTTATGTTGAGCTGAGTTGCAGCATGCCCCTCGGCTTGGCGCCGGTCAGATCGGAGATCTTCTCGTAGTTGTCGGCGATGTCTTCGGCGGTCGCGTCCAAGCCCAGATTGACGCCTTGATTCTCGACGATACAGGCGATGGAATATTGACCGCCTTGCGCTTGAATGATGACACCGTTGGGCGCGTCTTCAGAGCAAAGGTAGATCACGGCCGGCGTAACCAACTCCGGGCCGAATGCTTTCGCCACGTCCTCGGGCATCAAGTCTTCGGTCATCCGAGTAGCGGCAACCGGCGCGATGGTGTTGGTATGAATGTTGTACTTCGCGCCCTCAATCTTGAGTGAGTGCATGAGGCCAACTTGGCCGAGTTTGGCGGCGCCATAGTTGGTTTGACCGAAGTTGCCGTAGAGACCGGTGGGTGATGTCGTCATGACGACACGACCATAGTTCTGCTCGCGCATGATGGGGAAAACCTCGCGAGTGACGTGCGCTGCACCCATCAAGTGCACGTCGATGACCATCTGAAAATCATCCATCTCCATCTTGGCGAACGACTTGTCGCGCAAGATACCGGCGTTGTTGATCAAGATATCGACCCTGCCCCACGCGTCCATGGCATCTTGCACCATGCTTTTCGCGCCTTGCCGGTCGGCTACGGAACCACCGTTGGCGATGGCTTCGCCACCGGCCGCTTTGATCTCGTCGACCACACCATCGGCAGCGTCGGAGCTACCGCCGGTGCCATCCAGCGCGCCACCCAGGTCGTTGACCACGACCTTGCAACCGCGCTTGGCAAGCTCCAACGCATGGCAACGGCCCAAACCGCCACCGGCCCCAGTCACGATGGCAACTTTGTTTTCGAACGAATACGTCATTGGGTGTCGACTCCTGTGTTCGAGGTTCGAGCAGTCTGCCGGACTTAGACCGCCGTAGCGAGGGGAAGCCAATCGCGAAGCGATTGGGAACCGGGTCTGGGGATTTTGGCGCGCCTTTGAGGAGAATATCGAGCCATATTTGACGATGAAGGCGCGCCTTTGACGCAAAGGCCCGCCAAAAAACCGTCAAAACCCGGCTTTTCCGCAATAGGTGAGCGAGTGTCCCGTCCATAAATAGGTGTGCAAATAGGGTGAGTGATTTTTGTCGCTGGCAAGGCACGACGACGGGTGTCTTTCAGACACCTTACGAGTTGGCCTCGCAAACTCGGACGACAACCCGAAGGGTTGGCGCCCACACCGGGAGGAGGAGTAACACGGTCAACGGCGAAAAAGACAAGCAAATTTGTGAAGTTATTTCTGGGACAGGACACTAAATGTCGATGCCTCCGAACGACATGAAGCAAAGGCTGATCAATCCCACCGATATGAAGGTGATGCCGAGACCACGCAACCCTTCCGGCACATCGCTGTACTTGAGTTTTTCGCGCACGCCCGCCAACACCGCGATGGCAAGCGCCCAGCCAACGCCGGCGCCGAGCCCGAACACCACGCTCTCAGCAAAGGTCTGGTCCTGTTCGACCATGAACAGGGACGCCCCCAAAATGGCGCAATTGACCGTGATCAACGGCAGAAACACCCCGAGCGCGTTATAGAGGAACGGTACGAACCGATCCAGAAACATCTCGAGGATCTGCACCATGGCAGCGATGACCCCGATGTAGGACAGGTAGCCGAGAAAGCTCAGATCTACGTCGGGCAAACCGGCCCACGCCAGCGCGCCTTCCCGCAGCAGATAGTTGTAGATGAGGTTGTTGACCGGCACGGTGATGCCAAGCACGACGATGACCGCGACGCCTAAGCCGATGGCCGTCGAGATCTTCTTGGAGATGGCGATGAACGTACACATCCCCAGGAAGAAGGTCAGCGCCATGTTCTCGATGAACACGGTGCGGATGAATATGCCGAGGTAGTGCTCCACGTTACATCGCCTCGGTGTATTGCACGTTGGCGGCTATCTCATACTCGACTTCCTCGACCTGGTCGGTCTTCCATGAACGAATCGCCCAGATGAAAAGTCCGATGATGAAGAAGGCGCTGGGTGACAACAGCAGCAAGCCGTTGGTGTAGTACCAACCACCATCGGTGACCCGCGGCAGGATCTCGAAGCCGAGCAACGTGCCATTGCCCAAGGGCTCGCGCACCAGCGCGACACCGATGAGAATAACGCTGTAGCCCAGCGCGTTGCCAAAACCGTCCAACGCTGAAAGGTAGGGTCCGTTTTGCATCGCAAAGGCTTCCGCACGTCCCATGACGATACAGTTCGTGATGATCAACCCGACGAATACCGACAGGCTTTTCGAGATGTCATACGCCACCGCTTGCAGCACCTGGTCGACGACGATCACCAGCGAGGCGATGATCGTCATCTGCACGATGATGCGAATGTTGGTCGGCACCTGATTTCTGACGATCGATACCGCAACGTTGGACATGGTGGTCACGAAGATGACCGCCACACACATCACCAACGTCGTCGACATGTTGACCGTCACCGCCAGCGCCGAGCAGACGCCTAACACCTGTAACGCGATTGGGTTGTTGTCGAAGATCGGATCGACGAGTACTTCTTTGGGCGTTGGCATGCGTGTTTAGTCCCTATCTCCAGATTTTTGCTGCAAGTCGGTTCGCAAGGCGGCGAAGAACGGACCAAACCCCAGTTCACCCGTCCAAAAGTTCACGAGATTCTCGACACCGCGGGTCGTGAGCGTAGCGCCGGATAGCGCATCCACTTCGAAGCGTGCGTCGCTGTTCGACTCGGGCGAGCGAATCTTGACGAGTCGAACGGCTGGCTCACCCGCATCGTCGAACAACGCGACACCGGGCCACAGCGCTTTCCAGGCGGGATTGTCCACCTCGCCGCCGAGGCCAGGCGTTTCTTTGTGCTGATGAAATCCCAAACCGGCGATCGTCGAGAGATCGCCCTCAACCGCGAGGTAGCCGAACAAGGTGCCCCACAATCCATAGCCTCGCACCGGTAGAACCAGTTTCTCGATACCGGATTCGCCCGCGATCACGTACACGAGGGATACCTTTTCGCGGCGACCGATGACGGCAATGTCTTCATCGACCGTCAGCTCGCGCGACAGTGCCGCAACTCTCGCGGATTTGATGGGGTCAAACGTGGTGACATCGACGGCATCCACATAGCTGCCCGTGTCGAGATCGACCGCTCGGATGTCGAACTCGGCAAACAATTCTTCGATGCCACGACCGTCCGCTGCGCGTTTGCTGTCCTGCGGCAACATACCGGCGGCGCGCAGAATGTTCTGTTTGCGGTCGAGTTCTTTGTTGATTTCCTGTAGCGGCTTCAACACCACCGCTGCCGTCGACACGACGATCGAGCACACGAGGCACATGCTGATCGCAACCTTGAGAATGTTGCCCAAGCTATCTTTGTCAGAACCGTGGGGTCTGCCGGCATCAGCCACGGGCGAGCCTCCGCTTGATGTTGGCTTGCACCACGAAGTGATCGATCAGCGGTGCAATCAAGTTACCGAACAGTATCGCAAGCATCATGCCTTCGGGGAACGCCGGATTGACTACCCGGATGAGCACGCACATCACGCCGATCAAGGCGCCGTATAGCCACCGCCCGACATCGGTCATCGCTGCCGATACCGGATCGGTCGCCATGAATACGGTTCCGAATGCGAAGCCGCCGAGCACCAAATGCCACACCGGCGACACAGCGAACATCGGGTTTTCCGAAGGTATGGCGTTGAACGTGAGCGCCGCGGCCAGCATGCCAATAACGACACCGACCATGATTCGCCAGGAGGCGATGCGGGTCCAAGCGAGAAACGCACCACAAACTATGATCGCCAACGTGGACGTTTCACCAAACGAGCCCGGCATGAAACCGAGGAACGCGTCCTGCCAACCGACCCCAAAATCGAGGCCCTGTGCCGCGTTGCCGAGAGGTGTGGCACGCGTGAAGCCATCGACGGCCACCCATATCGAGTCGCCCGACATCTGCGCCGGATAAGCAAAATAGAGAAACGCACGACCCACGAGCGCCGGGTTCAGGAAATTCTTGCCCGTGCCGCCAAACACCTCTTTGCCGATCACCACGCCAAACACGATACCGATGGCGGCCATCCAGAGCGGCGTGGTTGGGGGTAGCACCAACGTGAACAGGATCGACGTTACGAAGAAGCCTTCGTTGACCTCATGGCCGCGTTTGGAAGCAAACCAGATCTCGAAAACGATTCCGGCGCCGAACACCACCGCATACAACGGAATGAAGTAAGCGAGGCCGTGATAGATGTTGTCCCAGGTGCTGTTCGGATCGTAGCTTGAAAACGTATCGAGAAAGATGAACCGCCAGTTGTCGACGCTGGTCAGTCCAGTGGCTTGCATGGCCTCGTTCGCCTGCAGACCGACGAAATAGCTGCCCACGAGTACCGGCACGAACGCACACAGCCAAACCGTGATCATGATGCGCTTGAGGTCTAACCCGTCGCGCACGTGGGAAGCGCCCGCAGTTACCGTACCCGGTGTGTAAAGTGCCGTGTCGATGGCCTCGAAGATCGGAAACGCCCACGGAAATCTGCCGTCCTCGTCGAAGTAGGGGGCGATCTTGTCGAGCAGCGAACGGAGGGGTTTCATTCGAACTCTACCCCTCCTTCTCGATGGTCGTGAGCACGTCACGCAAGATCGGGCCATATTCGTACTTGCAGGGGCACGCATACGTGCAGAGCGCGATATCGTCCTCGTCGAGCTCCAGGCATCCTAGGTTGATGGCCATCTCGATATCGCCCGTCAGCAAGCTTCGCAGTAACTGGGTCGGCAAGATGTCGAGAGCCATCACCCGTTCATAGGTGCCGATAGGCACCATGCCTCTCGGGCTGCCGTTGGTACTTGTGTTGAACTGTACCCAATCGCGGCCGATCCGCTTGGAAACATAGATGGGCAGCACCGAATGGCGATTGAAGCCGGAGGTGAGGTAGCCAAACATGCGACGTTTGCGATCTTCGGCAAGGACCGATATCTGGCAGTGGTAGCGTCCGAGATAGGCCCACGGCCCCTGCGCCGCACGACCTGCCAAAACCGAGCCGGAGATCACCCTAAGTTCCCCGGACTCGAGTTCACCCGCGGTCAGTTCATCGAGACTGGCGCCTAGCACGGTCCGCAAGAGCCTCGGTTTCTGCACCACCGGACCGGCGAGCGCAACAACCCGCTCGTTGACCAGTTCGCCTTGCTGAAAAGACGCGCCAATCGCGATCACATCTTGGTAATTGATGAACCACACGGTCTTGTTGGCGCTGACAGGATCCAGAAAGTGAATGTGCGTGCCTGGCAATCCGGCCGGATGAATGCCGGAAAATTCTTCGACGACAAGGCGAGGGTCGGTGCCGCTCGGTAGAAACTTACCGGCCTCTTGGCAAACGAAAACGTTGCCCTCGGTGAGTTTGGCCAGGACGTCCAGACCGAGCGCGAATTCCACCGCCCGATTCTCGACGACGACGACCGGGTCCGCCGCCAGCGGGTTGGTGTCGATGGCGGTAACGAACAAAGAGTGCGGCTCGGAATTTACGCCGGGTACCTTGCTATAGGGGCGTGTGCGCAAACTGGTCCACAACCCGCTGGCTACCAGGTGTTCGACCACCACATCCCTCGCCAGATTGCCGATTTCCTTAGCGCTATAGCTCGGCAAGGTTTCGGCATCATCGCCCGCCACTTCGATCACGACGCTCTGCAACACGCGTTTCTCACCACGGTGGATGCCGCTAACGGTGCCGGCCGCCGGTGCCGTGTAACGCACGCCCTCGTTCTTCTTGTCGGTGAACAACAATTGGCCGCGCTTTACCGTGTCGCCTTCGCGAACGGCCATGGTCGGTTTCATGCCCGGATAGTCGTCACCGATCAAGGCGACATTGCGGACGTGGCGTGCATCCTCAATGCGCTGCTCCGGTCGTCCTCCAATCGGAAGATCGAGCCCGTTCTTGATTTCGATCATGAAAAATCGTTTTCAAAAGCCTTGCTGATCGACGTCTTTGGGGATCAACGGGTAGGAGATGCCGGCCCATTTCTGCACGATCCGAACAACCTGGCAAGCATAGCCAAACTCGTTGTCGTACCACACGTAGAGCACGACTCGATTCTCCTTAACCAACGTCGCTTCGCCGTCGACAATACACGCGTGGCGGTTGCCAACGAAATCGGAGGACACCATGTCCGGCGAACTCGTGAAGTCGATCTGGCGCTGCAGATCGGAATGCAAAGAGGCATTCCTCAGAAAGTCGTTTACCTCACCTACGCTCGTCTCGCGCGACAAGGCGAGGTTGAGTATGACCAGCGACACGTTGGGCGTCGGCACCCGAATCGCGTTGCCGGTCAACTTGCCATCAAGTTCCGGCAGCAGTTGCATGACCGCGGAAGATGCTCCGGTCTCGGTAATCACCATGTTCAAGGGCGCGCCGCGGCCACGACGGTTCTTTTTATGATAGTTGTCGATCAAATTCTGGTCGTTGGTGTAGGCGTGCACGGTTTCCATGTGTCCGTGGAGGATCTCGAACTCATCGTTGATCGCCTTCATGACGGGCACGATCGCGTTCGTCGTACACGAGGCCGCACCGAGGATCGTGTCATTGTCGTCGATCGTGCTCGAATTCACCCCCGACACGATATTTTTCAGGTCGCCTTTAGCCGGCGCCGTCAGGATCACTTTAGCGGCGCCGCGACTCTTGAGGTGGCGCCCCAAACCCTCCTCATCACGCCATACCCCGGTGTTGTCGATGATAATGGCATCGTGAATGCCGTACTGCTCGTAGTCGACCTCATCGGGCTGACCGGCATAGATGACGCGAATGACGTTACCGTTGGCGATGAGGCAGTTGTTCTGTTCATCGACTCTCAAGGTACCCACAAACGCTCCATGTACCGAGTCACGCCGTAAGAGGCTGGCGCGTTTGACGAGATCGTTTTCTGCTCCCTTGCGCACCACGATGGCCTTGAGCCGCAGTTGCTGACCACCCCCGGTTTTCTCGATAAGCAGCCTAGCGATCAGACGTCCGATACGTCCGAAGCCGAATAGCACCACATCCTGGGGTTTCTCCAGCGGCGGCACGTGACGGCCGATGACGCCCGCGCACTCGCGTTTGACGAAATCGATGGGCGAGATGCCGTTGGCCTCACTCTCCGTCATGTAGAGCGTCGCCAACTTGCCGACGTCGATATGCGAAGGGCCTAGATCCAGTTTCGACAGGGCCTCCAGGATCGGGAAACTCTCGAACTCGGAAAGCTCGTTGTGCGCAACCTGGCGCACGTACCGATGGGTCTTCATGATCTGAACGACGCTCTGAAGGTAGAGCGCGCGGCTATAACAGTAAGTCACCACGTTGCTGCGATACAGCCGGCCAATGATGGGAATCATCGCCTCAGCAAGGGCTTCTCGGTCTTTCCAATCGGGAAAATAGTCATCGAGAGAGGGTAGCGCCACGTCGGTTCCTGCTCCTTAAGTCGCCTTAGCGGGAGAGGCGCGCATTATGCGGTCTGGGGGTAACTTTGCAACTTTCCCGAGGTGGAATTGCTTCACCGGAAGCTTTCGTTGACCCGCTCGAGATTGGCGTTGCCGGGACAGAGGTCCGCTTCGGTCAGCGCGTTCAGCGGTGTGGGCACGGTATCCAAGATGTCGTGGCAATCGGCCGCATCGGGATCGACGTAGAGCAAACCCGTAACAACCTCGCCCTCCTCTTGCCGGCGCTGCAGATAGTTGAGCGCCCCGACCCGGTCGTGAACGTCAAATTTGTCATCGAGTTTGTAGAGCCTGAGGGTTGAGCCGTCCGGCATGCGCAGGTCTTCGCAGGTGCCCGGATCGTAGTCTGCCGTGATTTCCGCGTGGTCTTCAACGTAGTCCACGTTCACGACATTGTCGCTGTGGGCGCGCACGTACTCATAGCTCTTGGTCGATCCGTTGTGATTGTTGAAAGCCACACAGGGCGAGATCACGTCGATGAATGCCATCCCTCTGTGCATCAGGCCGGCCTTCAGCAGCGGCACGAGCTGTTGCTTGTCCCCTGAAAAGCTGCGAGCGACGAAGCTGGCGCCGATCTGCAAAGCCAGGCTCGCGAGATCGATCGGTTCGTAGAGGTTGGGCACACCCTTCTTGTTGGTCGAGCCTTTGTCGTTGGTCGCCGAAAATTGGCCCTTGGTCAATCCGTAGGTGCCATTGTTGTCGACGATGTACAGCATGTTGACGCGCCGACGCACGATGTGGGCAAACTGACCGAGGCCGATCGACGCACTATCTCCATCACCCGAAACGCCGACGCAGAAAAGCTCCCGATTTGCGAGATTTGCGCCGGTGGAGACCGACGGCATGCGGCCGTGCACGGAGTTGAGGCCGTGGGATTTATCCAGGAAGTAGCTCGGCGTCTTCGAGGAGCAGCCAATACCCGACACCTTGGCGAACCGATGCGGCGGAATCGACAGCTCGGCGCAGGCTTGCACGATCGCCGCGCTCACCGAATCGTGACCGCACCCGGCGCACAGCGTCGATACCGAACCTTCATAGTCGCGCCGTGTGAGGCCGATCTCGTTCAGCGGTAGATGCGGATGGTGAATCCGGGGTTTTGCCACGAATGTCATGACTGCACCTCCGTCAATCGAGGCAGTTTCAAAGCCTCGAAATGTTCCCGCACTTGAGCGTGAATCGTTTCTGCCGATATCGACAAACCAGCGTAGTAGCGCACCGAAAGTAACTTCGCAGGGTTAATGTCGCCCTCGATGACCAACAGGGTGCGCATCTGCGCGTCTCGGTTCTGATCGACGACGAATACCAGATCGTGACGTTCGATGAAATCGTAGACTTCTCGACCAAACGGAAAACCACGCACCCGTATGCGGTCGAGCCCAATGCCGTCTTCTTGCAGGAGATCCAGTGCTTCTTGCATGGGTAAAGCGCTGGTACCGTAATACAAAATTCCGGTTTTGTGACCCACCCCGAGCACCTCGGCTTTCGGCATCATCGTTGCCGCGGTCCGCCATTTGGTTTCCAGGCGTTGCATGTTGCGTTCGTAGGCTTCCGGACTCTCGGTATATGCCGCGTATTCGTCTCGAGACGTACCGCGCGTGAAGAACGCACCCAATTCCGGGTGGGTACCCGGCAACGTTCGGTAGCCAATGCCGTCGCCGTCGACATCCAGGTAACGGCCAAATTCTTCCACCTCTTCGAGCTGTTCGGCAGACAACACCTTGCCGCGGTCGTATTGCCGTTCATCATCCCAGGTGAGCGGTTCCGACAGGCTGTCGTTCATGCCAAGTTCGAGATCGCTCATCACGATTACGGGAGTCTGCAGCCGGTCGGCTAGATCGAGAGCGTCCGCCGCGAAGTCGAAACACTCCTTCGGCGTCGCCGGGAACAACAAGACGTGTTTGGTATCGCCGTGGGAGGCGTAAGCCGCAGAGAGTAGATCGCTCTGCTGCGTGCGTGTCGGCATGCCTGTCGAGGGTCCGGCGCGCTGAACATCGAACAGTACCGCGGGTATCTCGGCGAAATAAGCGAGCCCCAAAAACTCGGACATCAACGACACACCGGGGCCGCTGGTCGCCGTAAACGACCGCGCGCCATTCCATCCGGCACCGATGACGATGCCGATCGCAGAAAGTTCGTCTTCCGCCTGCACGACGGCGAACTTGCGTTGCCCCGTCGCCCCGTCGAGCCGCATCTGATTCGCGTACTTCTCGAATGCCTCCGCCATCGATGTCGACGGGGTGATCGGATACCAGGCACACACGGTCGCGCCGCCATAAATGGCCCCCAACCCGGCCGCCGTGTTGCCGTCGATCAAAATGCGATCGCCCACCGCGTCGCTGCGCCGCACCTGGATGGGCAAAGGGCTGTCTAGGTAGTCGAGGGCGTACTGACGACCGATTTCCAGCGCATGAATGTTCGGCTGGATCAAATCCTCCTTGCCCTTGTACTGCTTGGCCACCAGGCCCGTGATGACGTCGAACTCGATGTTCAAGAGCGCGGCCAAGGCTCCTAGGTAGACGATGTTCTTGAACAAGCCACGCTGCTTGAGGTCGCTGAACTCGGGTAGCAGCAAAGTCGAGATCGGCATACCGATCTCGTGTACGTCGCTGCGCTGAAGATGCGCCGCCAGGGGCTTGGAGTTGTCGTAAAACAGGTACCCGCCGGGTTTCAAACTGGCAACGTCATCGACGTAGGTCTGCGCATTCATGGCGACCATGATATCGACGCCTTCGCGGCGCCCGAGATAACCCGCCTCGTTCACACGCACGTCGAACCAGGTCGGCAAACTTTGAATGTTCGAGGGGAAGATATTGCGCGTCGCCACGGGAATACCCATCCGGAACAACGCCTTGGCAAACATGCTGTTCGCACTCGCCGACCCTGAGCCGTTGACGTTGGCGAAGCGAATCACGAAATCGTTGTAAGCAACCGTCATGAGAACACCGTCCGGCCTACGACCCCAACTGCGGAATGTGGACGACCGACGTCTGCATGTCCCACGCATTGGTCGGGCAACGTTCTGCGCACAAACCGCAATGTAGACAAACATCTTCGTCTTTCACCATGACGCGCCCGGTCGGTAGATCGCCCGATACGTACAGATCCTGCCCTGCATTCATGGCGGGGGCCATCAATCGTGTTCTGAGTTCCGCTTCCTCGGCGTTCTCGATAAAGCTGATGCAGTCCATCGGGCAAATATCGACGCAGGCATCGCACTCGATGCACAACCGATCGGTGAACACGGTCTGCACATCGCAGTTGAGACAACGCTGCGCTTCCTTTGCTGCGAGGCGTAGGTCGAACCCGAGTTCCACCTCGATTTTGATGTTGTCGAGTGCTTGTCGCTTGTTTGCGTGGGGGACGATCAGGCGCGCTCGCGGATCGTGCTCGGCGTCGTAGCTCCACTCGTGCATGCCCATCTTGGTGCTGACGAGGTTGACGCCTTCGGGCGGCCGATTGTCTTTCAGATCCAGGCCCCGGCAATACAGGTCGATCGAGATCGCGGCTTCATGGGCGTGCGCCGCAGCCCAGATGATGTTCTCGGGACCAAAAGCGCTGTCACCGCCAAAAAACACCTTCTCGTTCGTCGATTGGAACGTAACTTCATCCAGCACCGGGCAATCCCATTTGTCGAATACGATGCCGATGTCGCGCTCGATCCACGGACAGTGATTCTCCTGCCCGATCGCCATCAGGACGTGATCCGCCTCGATGAAAACGTCGGGGTCGCCGCTTGCAACATAGGTCAAGCGTCCGTCTTCCGCTTGTTCGGCTTTCACGCACTCGAATACCACGCCCTTCAACTTGCCGTTCTCGTGCACGAACTGCTTGGGCGGACGGTTGTTGATGATCGGGATGCCCTCGCTCATCGCGTCTTCTTTTTCCCAATCGGACGCTTTCATCACCTCGAAGGCGGACCGTACCACCACCGAGACGCTTTCGGCGCCCAGACGTTTGGACGTGCGACAGCAGTCCATCGCGGTATTACCACCCCCCATGACGATGACCTTGCCCTCGATCGCAGTCGTGTGACCGAAAGCGACGCTCGAGAGCCAATCGATACCGATGGAGATGTGCTCGGCGGACTCCGCGCGTCCCGGTAGATCGAGGTCGCGACCCCGAGGTGCACCGGTACCGACAAAGTAGGCATCGAAGTCCATGTCGAGCATGTCTTTCATGCTGGCGATGTCATAGCCGAAGTGACATTCGACGCCCATATCGAGAATGAGGTCGACCTCTTCTTCCAGCACGTCCGCCGGTAGCCGGAATGCCGGAATCTGACTGCGCATCATGCCCCCGCCGACCGGGTCCCTATCAAACATGAGCACGGTGTACCCAAACGGAAGCAAATCCCGGGCCACCACGAGCGACGCCGGACCCGCGCCGAGCAGCGCGATGCGCTTGCCGTTCTTGTTCGTCGGAACCTTGGGCAGGTAGGCGCTGATGTCGCCCTTGTGATCGGCGGCAACCCGTTTCAACCGGCAAATGGCCACCGGCTTTTCTTCGGTTCGAACCCGGCGACAGGCCGGTTCGCAAGGCCGGTCGCAAGTGCGCCCGAGAATGCCAGGGAACACGTTCGAATCCCAATTCAGCATGTAGGCTTCGGTGTAACGCCCTTGGGCGATCATGCGAATATATTCCGGAACCGCTGTGTGGGCCGGACACGCCCATTGACAGTCCACGACTTTGTGGAAGTAATTGGGGTCGAAGATGTTGGTAGGCTGCATAAGTTACCAGGGGGCGCAGCGACACGTCGCAAGCTCAGGGTCAGCTCGCAAACTCGCTCGCAACTCTCCGAAATTAATAAGGTTTTCCTATGCGGCGCACTGTATACCGTTGGCGTGACGGGTGCCAGTGCGCCGTCCTAAAACTGCGGCAATAAGCCTTCGACGTCTGTCAGGACATCCATCCCCAAGATACCGTCGATACCCTCTGGCAACGAATCGATGGCCAACACCCGTGGGTTGTCGAATACGCGCCCACCGACCACGAGTTCGTCCAATTCATACACCAACGCTTGCACCTCGCCGCCGGCAGTCAATACCCGCACTTTTTCTCCCAAGTAGCGAGCGCCCAAGCGCCTGAGGCGCGTTGAAGTGAACCCGGTCATGGTCGCACCGGTATCGATCAGCAACTGCATTGTGCGACCGTTGACGCTGGCCTCGGCCATCAGCGCATTGCCGCGCCGTTCAACCACGATACCCGAACGACGCACCTGCAACTCATCGTCGAGGCCGTCGAGTTCGGCTTGCGTGGTGCCTTGCGTACCCGTCTCCTTCAACACCTGTAAGGCAGCTTCGAGCCGACCCGCAGCCAGCAACGCCCGCACCCAAGCAACCCGATAATCGTCTCGATGTGGCTGCCGGCCGCTCAGTTCCTCATAGAAAAGCGCGAGATTGGTGAAGTCCCGCACGCTGGCGAACTGCTGCGCCCGCGCGTTGACCAGCAAATCCAAGCGTTGCCGCGCGCGCTCGATAACCTCTGTCGGTTCCGGATATTCCAGTATGCTGAACAACGGGACTAACGCATCGCGTTGGCGACCGTTCATTTGATAGAGATCGGATATCAGAAACAACGCCTCGATATCCCGGGGTACCAATGACACATAGTTCTGCAGGGTTCGCAACGCCTGGCGCTGCCTGAGTCTGGTACCTGCCCGCCGCGCGGCTTCGAATATCTCGCCAAGCCGCGCTTGGACAGCCGCAGTACCCATTTGCGCCTGGCGGGCAGCAATCCAGCGGTCGACCTCGAGCCAATCGTCTGCCTCGAGCGCGCGCGTCAGTGCATCCGCCACTTCACCGGTCTTTGCTAGGTTGCGCTTACCGTCCTCGATCGACACACCCGTAGCGCTTGCGACCGGCGCGACCGGCGTCGGCACGGGCCAGTGACGGCCGGCCCAGAAGCCGAACACAAATACGGCCGGCAAGGCGACGATGGTGAGAATGCGTTTAACGATTCAACCTCCGTCGAATTTGCCAGTAGAATACGCCTCCCCTATCCCAATCTCTAAGCGTTCCACGTGCAAACATTCGCGGACATTGCCGAGTTGTTACCGTCCCGTGCCGGCGAGCGTATCGCCTGGGAGAATCTACACGGCGCGGCACCCGGTTACTTTGCAGCAAAGGCCGCCGAGCAGCATGGCGGTTTCACCCTCGTGGTTGCCAACAATACCGCCCAGGCACAACGCTGGCTCGATCAGATCGGCTTGTTCCACAGCGGCGCCAACCCGTTGCACTTTCCCGATTGGGAAACCCTGCCATACGACGCGTTTTCGCCACACCAAGACATCATCTCGGAACGACTGGCCACTCTCAGCCGGTTGCCCAAGGTCCGCCAAGGCGTGCTGGTCGTGCCGGTCACCACGCTGATGCAACGGTTGGCGCCGAAGAGTTATATCGATGGGCACTCGTTCGCCCTGCGTGAGGCCGAGAGGTTCGACCTACACGAAGAACGCGGCAGATTGGATGCGGCCGGATACCTGTCGGTCGATACCGTTCGTGGCCGCGGCGAGTATGCGGTGCGCGGTTCGTTGATGGACATTTTTCCGATGGGATCGGACAACCCAGTTCGTATCGACCTTATGGACGACGAGATAGATTCGCTCAGAATCTTCGATGCCGATACTCAATTGACCATCGATCGAGTAGCAGGCATCGAGTTGTTGCCCGCCAAGGAATTCGCATTCGACGATGCGTCCATCAGCCGCTTCCGCAATCGCTGGCACGCAACCTTCAACGTCGACGTACGTCGTTGCAGCGTGTATCAAGACGTCTCCAGCCGTATCCCACCGAGCGGCATCGAATACTATCTGCCGTTTTTCTTCGATGCCGTCGCGACCCTGTTCGACTACCTGCCAGCCAATACCCTCGTCGTGCAGGCGCACGATATGGACAAAGCGGCACGCCAGTTCTGGGCCGACGTGGACGCCCGCCACGAGAGCCTCGGCTATGACGTCGAACGTCCCATCGTCGACCCGGGCGCGTTGTTTCTTGCCTTGGACGAGCTGTACGCACATCTCAACGACTACCCGCGTGTCATTCTGGGTGACACTTACAAACACAAGATTCAATTTCACACTAGGCCACTGCCCAACCTGCAGGCCAACGCACGACTCAAGAATCCGGCCCGGGCGCTGGTTCGCTTCACCGAGGATCAAGCCGACCGACGCATGCTGTTCACTGCGGAGTCGGCCGGTCGTCGCGAACTGCTTTACGAGTTTTTGACCCGCGCCGGCGTGCGCCCGACAGACTTCGAAAGCCTCGCCGACTTCGTTGCGGCCACCGACCGCTTCGGCATCATCATTGCGCCGCTCGATGAGGGCTTGTGGACCGACGAGCTGCTGATCGTTTCGGAGAGCCAGTTGTTCGGGCATCGCGCGGAAGATCCGCAAAAAGTCAGCGGTACCCGAGTCATCGATCCGGATCAGGTCATCCGCAATCTGACGGAGTTGAATCTCGGCGCACCGGTCGTGCACATTGAGCACGGCATCGGTCGCTATCGGGGGCTGCAAACGCTCTCTATCGACGGTCACGAAAGCGAATTTTTGACGCTGGAATATGCCGGCGAGGCCAAGCTTTACGTGCCGGTCACCTCACTCCATCTCATCACCCGTTACGCCGGCGCCGATGCAGCGCTCGCGCCGCTACACCGCCTAGGGTCCGATCAGTGGGAGAAAGCCAAACGCCGAGCCGCAGAAAAGATCGTCGACGTCGCGGCCGAGCTTTTGAACATCTATGCTCGGCGAGCGACGCAGACCTCGTATGCGTTCACCGTTCCGAACGAAGACTACCAGCGCTTCAATAGCCAGTTTCCGTTCGAGGTCACGGTCGATCAACAACGCGCCATCGATGCGGTGATCGACGACCTCGCTTCGGATAAAGCGACCGACCGTCTCATCTGCGGCGACGTTGGGTTCGGCAAAACCGAAGTCGCCATGCGTGCCGCGTTCGTGACGGTCCAGAACGACAAACAAGTGGTCGTGCTCGTGCCTACGACGTTGCTCGCCCAACAACACTTCGACACGTTCCGTGACCGCTTCGCCGATTGGCCGGTAAACATCGACGTGGTGTCCCGGCTAAGGACCGAGGGCCAGGTCGCACGAGCACGCGAACGTCTGGCGCGCGGTACTCTGGATATCCTCATCGGCACGCACAAGTTGTTGAGCCCGAGCTTCAGCTTCAAAGACCTTGGACTGGTCGTCATCGACGAAGAGCACCGCTTCGGTGTCCGACAAAAAGAACGTCTGCGGGCTCTACGGGCAGAAGTCGATGTCGTGGCACTCACCGCCACACCCATTCCCCGAACACTCAACATGGCCATCAGCGGTATTCGCGACCTCTCCATCATCGCCACCCCGCCGGCTAGGCGTCTGTCGATCAACACGTTCGTACACGAGAAGCGCCACCACATCATCCGGGAAGCCATCAGCCGCGAACTCATGCGCGGCGGCCAGGTTTTTTATCTGCACAATGAGGTTCGGTCCATCGAACAAGCGGCCGAGAAGATTGCCGAGATGGTTCCCGAAGCCCGCATCGGTATCGGTCACGGACAGATGGCGAAACGCAAACTCGAACGCGTCATGGCCGACTTTTATCACCGCCAGCTCAACGTACTGGTGTGCACCACGATCATCGAAAACGGTATCGACATCCCCAACGCCAACACCATCATCATCGAGCGGGCCGACAAGTTCGGGCTTGCCCAACTACACCAGCTGCGCGGCCGCGTCGGGCGATCCCATCGCCAAGCCTATGCTTACCTGTTGACCCCACATCCAAAGGCCATGACCCGTGACGCAGTCAAGCGTCTCGAAGCCATTGCGGCAGCGAGCGAGCTTGGCGTCGGATTTACGCTCGCTACGCACGATCTGGAGATTCGCGGTGCCGGCGAGTTGCTGGGTGACGAGCAATCCGGTCAGATCGAGTCCGTCGGCTTCTCGCTGTACATGGACCTTCTCGATCGCGCGGTGCAAGCCATACGAGAGGGCAAGACGCCAAATCTGGATGCGCCGCTAGAGCACCTCGGGCACGAGGTCAACCTTCACTGCGGCACTTTGATACCCGCCAGCTATCTGCCGGACGTGCACACACGATTGATCATGTACAAACGCATTGCCAACGCGAAAAACCAAGACGCGTTGGACAGTTTGCAGGTGGAGATGATCGACCGCTTCGGCTTTCTACCCGTGCCGTTGAAACAGCTATTCCGTGTGACGTCGTTGAAGCTGCGCGTCAACCCACTCGGTATCGTACGTTTCGATCTAGGCGAAAATGGCGGCAAGGTCGAATTTGGTGCGGATACCAGCGTGGACCCACTGGCCATCGTCACCATAGTGCAAAAATACCCCAACACTTACCGTTTGGACAGCGCCACCAAATTGCGCATCAATCGAGCTCTCACGGACCTCGAAGACCGGTTTCGATTTGCCGATGAACTGCTCGAGAGTTTCAAGCCCCGCACGACCAAGCCCGATTTCCTCGCGGCCAACGCGTGAATCGTCGCCGGCGCCGATGGTTGCTCGGGTCAACCCTGTTGTGTTGGTCGACGGTTTCGTGGGCCGCGAATGCCGAACTCGATGCGTACTTGACCGAACGCTGGTACGCGACCGAACTGATCATTTTCCAACGGCCAGCAGTTCTCGAAATCAACACCATCGAAGTGCTCGCACAACAATCCGGCCGCAGTTATCCGCACAACATACGGAGTTTTTTCCAAGATTCTTTCGGCGCGGGCTACCGGCTGGATCCGCTCACGCTTCTAACCCCGGAATATCCCTTGAGGCCGACACAGATCAGACCCGGCATCGAGATAATCGTGTCGGCGGACACCGCACCGCCACCCATCCTGCTCGGTGATGCACCACCGACCATCGAACCAAAACTCGAACCCCATCCGTTGCTCGATTTTCTCCACAAGATCAGCACGTTCGAGAAGCGTCTGCTAGAGCAAAGCTACCGGTGGCTAGCCGAAGACCGGTTGCGCTTAAGTGCCGAAGCCAACCGCATGCAACGGCGCCCGGAACTCAAGATACTGTGGCACGGCCGGTGGATTCAGCCGGTTCCGGCAAGGAATGCACCGCAACCCCTATTGATCCAGCTGGGTAGAGCTTTCGGCGATACCTACCAGCTCGAAGGCACCCTCGAGGTGACCATCGGTCGCTATCTACACTTCCGTCCGCGACTTTGGTACCACGAACCCGGTCTCGGCTTCAAACTGAGTTATGTCAGCCGCGATCTAAACCGAACAGTCGCGGACGCGCCGACCCCTTGGCAGCCTCCAGAAAATCTCATCGGCAACTACATGGTGCTGGACGAAAGCCGCACTATGCGCAGCGAAGAGCTGCATTATCTGGATCATCCTAAGCTCGGCGTCGTCGTGCGGATCGATCCGATCGAAGCGCCAGCCGACGTCGTCGACGCGTTCGACGCCCTGGAGGCGTTTCGCGAGGCCGAGGCCTCAAGGCTCGAAGTAACCGACGAGTAATCGATCTGCGGCCGCCACCCCCTGAACCCTTGCGGCATTGAGCGCATCGAGGTCGATGGACTCGCGAATCCGTCCGCGGCCTGCCGCCGGATTGACCACGATGCAGAGACTGGCATACGGCAGATCGAGTTCGCGCGCCAAAGCCGCTTCGGGCATCGCCGTCATCCCGACGACCGTACAGCCGTCGCGTTGCATGCGATCGATTTCGGCTGCGGTTTCAAGCCTGGGACCTTGCGTGCAGCCATAGACGCCACCATTGATCAGATCGACGCCCGTCGCAGCCGCCGCGCTCATGAGTGCGTGTCGCAACGCCCGATCGTAAGGCACCGAAAAGTCGACGTGAATCAAGTCGTTCTGCCCGCTATAGGAGTGTTGCCGTCCCCAGGTGTAATCGATGATCTGCTCCGGCAACACCAGCGCGCTCGGCTGAAGTGTCGCGTCGATGGCGCCCACGGTATGGGTTGCGATGACTCGATGCGCGCCAAGCTTTTTCAACAACCACAGATTGGCCCGGTAGTTCACTTCATGGGGTACGACGCTGTGCGATGCCCCATGTCGAGCCAGCGCGATGACCTGTTGATCTTTGATCGAACCGATTCGTGGCGCGCTCAGTACGGTACCGAACGGAGTCGCGAGAGTGCATTCGTGATCGTCGAACGCAGTGAGCGAAGGCAAGCCCCCAGAGCCGACGAGGATCGCGGTACAGCTCATGTTGGGTCTTTCAGCCCGGAAGGCAGCGCATAGATAGCCGGCAGGTTGCGCCAATACCCGTGGTAGTCCATGCCGCAGCCGTACAGATAGCGGTCAGGGCATTCCAGGGCGACGAAGTCGACGTCGAGCGTCTTGTTGGCGTCGACATCCTTGCGCACCAGAACCGTCGACCACACCCTTTCTGCGCCCTTCGACGCCCAGTCCAACAATGCTTGCAACGTATGACCTTCATCGAGAACGTCATCGACGATGAGCACGTGTCTGCCTGTCACCGCCTGTCGTGGCTTGGCAAGCCATTCGAGTTCGCCGCCTCGTGTCGAATCTCGGTAACGCACGACGTGTACGTAGCCGAGCTGCAACGGAAAGTGCAGACGCCCGATCAACCGTCCGCAGTACGGCAATCCACCATGCATCACACACAAAACCAATGGGTTGAGATGCTTGAGCGCCTGAGTGATCGATACCGAAGTCTGATCGATCGCGTGTGCGACATCGCTCGCCGAGACGACCAGTTCCGCCTCGGCATGGGCGGACAACACTTCGGATGGTACGTCGCTCAAGGCTGTTGTAGTCCGCTCAAGGCTCGTTTTAATCCGCTCAAGGCTGCTTCTCACCGGAAGCTTCCGGAGCGACCAGCAACGTTTGTGTCGGGAAGGCGATTTCGGCCCCGTGCGAGTCGATGATATCGGCGATCTTGAACAACACGTCTTGTTTGATGGCGTGAAATTCCGCCCACGCCGTGGTTTTGGTAAACGTGTATATGAAGAAATCCAGAGACGAAGCCCCGAACGTGACGAAATTGACCATGAGCGTGCGCGACTGATCGATGTCTGAGTGTTGTTGCAACATCGTTTCGACATCCGTCACGATCGCGGGCAACACATCGACGTCGTCGTACCGCACCCCGATGGTCTCATTGATGCGGCGGTTCAACATCCGCGAAGGGTTTTCCACGATAAGGCTGGTGAACAACGAGTTCGGTACGTACAACGGCCGCTGATCGAAGGTTCTGATACGCGTCAGCCGCCAGCCGATTTCCTCCACGGTGCCCTCGATGTTCTTATCGGTCGAGCGAATCCAGTCACCGACCGCAAACGGCCGGTCGAGAAATATCATCAGCGCGCCAAAGAAATTCGCGAGCAAATCCTGCGCCGCAAAGCCGATTGCGAGGCCGCCGATACCGCCGAAGGCCAGCACGCCCGAAACACTGAACCCGAGTGTCTGCATCGCCATCAGCACTCCGGTGATGATGGCGGTGGCGCGTAGCAGCTTGCCCACCGCGGACACGGTCGTTCGGTCGACGGGTTTGTCATGATAGCCGCCGTCGGCGACGTGCTCTTCTACGAAACGAATGAAGCGCACAGCAAACCAAACGAGAATTCCAACGACGGCCACGTCGCGCGCTGCATCGACCTGTGCGAAAATCTCGGCCTGGGCTTGGCCGCCGACAACCTGTGCAGCCCAACTCACGCCGATTACCCAGATCGCTAGCCCGAGTGGGCGCCGAATGGCTTCCAGCAAGGCGTCGTCGTAGAGGTTGCGGGTTTGCTCGAACTTAGCGGCTAGGCGGTCGAGGACCGCCTTCGCCACGTAGCGAACGACCGCGGTGCCGAAAACGATGATGAAAACTTCGGCCACCCAGGAGTTGCCGGTGACTAGTTGCAAGAGTTCGTCGAGCATATGTCTCTTTCCTGATCCGCTCGCGGCGCGCCTGATCCGCTCGCGGCGTGCCTGATCCGCTAGCGGCGCCCCTAACGCGCTGACGGAGCCCCTAACGCGCTGGCGGCGCCCCTAACGCGCTAGCGGCGCTCCTAACGCGCTAGCGGAGCCTTAGAAAAATCTTGTCAATTCGATCTGGATATAGTCGTCCCGTTGCAACGAGGCCGACTTGTTGTCCCCATCAGCGAGCGATTGTAGCAGCGCTCCCGCGTCGGGATCGTCAGCCCCTCCAAATATCCGGCCTTCGAGCAGCAACGTCCACGCATCACCTAGGCGCCGACTGGCTTCGAGGTTGATCACGTACTCATCGGTGTCGACGTCCCAAATAAAACCGATCAGCGCCTGCGTATCGGACAGGTCGTTGAACACCCATCGCGTGCCAAGCGCGATATCGTGTTCAAACAGCGTGGTAAACGCCTCGTCATCTCGCTCATCAAACAGGTATTCGACGACCAAGCCGAGATCGGTTCGCGAGCCAAAGGCGCCGACGACGGTGCGTTCGAAGCCGGCATTGAACGCCGCATATCGATCGCCAAGGCCACTACGGGTAATCGCTTCCAACTTCCACGCCCAATCGCCGACGATCGCCTGCGCGTCGAGCCCGGTCTGGTCGAT
This sequence comes from Gammaproteobacteria bacterium, assembly GCA_027297435.1. GTDB lineage: Bacteria > Pseudomonadota > Gammaproteobacteria > Pseudomonadales > Azotimanducaceae > Azophilus. The sequence continues at coordinate 40,187 of JAPUIA010000053.1, forward strand.
GACGGTGTAGTGAGGCCGCAGCACCCACTGCCCCGAGGGTTGCAGCCAGGGCGTAAGCAGCGGATCGCGGCTGGTGCCGCTAAAATGATAGACGCCGAATTCCAGCGGGCCGAAGTGGTGCGACCAACGAATGGCTACATCGGTACGCAACTCCTCCGCGGCCGATGCATAGGACGCATGATCGGTGTCGATCGGTACCGCCAACCGCAGCCGCCCGTCTTCTCCCGCAAAGGTGCGCTCGCGGAACCCCGGCAAGACGAAGAAATCGAGGATGCCCCAGTCGCGCACCAATGACAGGTGCATCATGGGCTGGCCGAGCTTGTCCTCCGCATCGATGTTCTCGACCAGGTCGGTCTGGTTGATGATATCGACCAGATGGTGGAACTCCGTGACCCCCCAAAAAACCTGTTTGACGCCGACATGCAAGTCCCAATCGTCACCGACCCGACTCCAGAACAGTTCGCGAACGTCGAAATGCGTGCGCTCGCTGTCCTCCACATCGAGCCGCAGAAACGGGCTGACCGTCAAACTTTGGCGATCGTTGTCCCAAGTGCGGTAGTACTCGAGCCTGGCGCTGACCGACGGCTGAAATCGATCTTGCCCGGCAAATCCCGATTGGGTGAATGCGCGGCTCTGCACGCCGAGGTCGACCTCCCAATCAGCTGGTGTGCGAAATCGCGTACTGACCTTATGCTGCGCGGGGTCGGGGTGCGTCTCGCTGGCGATGCGAATCGGCGGCGGGTTGCGGGAAGGGGCTTGGGGGTTGACCGCCCGTGATGACCGCTCTAGCGCAACTTCGCTGTCGAGCAAACGCCAATACGGAATGCCTCGGCTCTCGGCCCGACGAGCGATCAGCGTCTCCGCACGCAGGGACTGCACGCGATACCACGTACCATCCGCGCGGTCCACCTCGGCAACCACGATCGTCGTGCCCAACAACGTCTGCAGCCGCGCCGCCCAGTTTTCCGCGTTTTGCACGTTCCTGAAACTGCCGAAGACGAGCAACGTAGACGTTTCGGCGGTTGTCGCCGCAACCGCCGAGGTGCTCGAAGCGAGCAGCACCATCCCCAGAATCAGAGCCTTCACCGTACGCGACGCAGACTGTTGATCGAAAAATCCCGTTGGTCGGAAAGGCCGTTGCGGAAGCGAAAATGCTCCCAGATCAATTCCGTACTCTTGCGCGTCTGGTGATTCACCATGAACATCCGCCCGGCCTTCCAGAACTTGCCCTCATGTAGCTGATAGTCGTTCATGGTCAGGGTCTTGAGCAGGCTATTTTTGCGATCGTAATACTCGATCTTCTGCACGCGATACTCGGCTTCGTCCAACCAGACGCGCTGTCTGGTGTAGCCGGAATACTCATCCTTGGGGATGCGTGTGACGACGTAGCAGGGCTGGCCGTCTAACACTTCGCTGGTCTCGTACCGATAGTCGAACTTCTCTACCTCTTGCGCAGTCAAGTCTTCAAAGGCGAATTCGCTGCTCAAAAACGGACCCGATTTGTTGCGCGACGCAATCTTCTTGACCCGCTTCATTGCCGGGAGGTATAGCCATTGATCGTCTTGCTCGACCTTGTGGCTGAAGCTCAACAACGCGCTGCCTCGGTACGCCTTCGGAGTATCGAAGACAACGAGTAACTTGTCACCGTCATCCGGAACTTCGAGCTGTTTGATGCGCAGCTCCCTGAGGCTTTCGTCGCCTCGGCCGGTACGCAAAATCATGGTCAGATCGACCTCTAGATCCTGAAAGCCCGACGCGCGCGCGTCGGCTTGCTGGAAGATCTGAAGCCCTCGTTCCTCGGGTGTCACAGCCGACGCCAAACACGGCATCAGGAGGGTGAGAATGCAAAATGCTTTGTAGAACAATACGTAAGCCGTCCTAACTCAGTGACTACGTTAACGCGGGCCCGGATATTAAGTAACCCTCGAGGGCTGTGCAATCGGCTTGTGCAATCGAGAACGATACTGTATATAATACCAGTTCACTGTATGTTCACACAGGCCCCTTAGCTACCGGATAGCCCATCACATGCAAAATCTCACCGCCAGGCAAGCCCAAGTGCTCGATGTCATCAAACAACACATCAGCGATACCGGTTATCCGCCAACGCGAGCCGACATCGCGAACGAACTCGGCTTCAAATCACCCAACGCCGCGGAGGAACATCTCAAAGCCCTCGCACGCAAAGGTGCCATAGAGATGGTTCCCGGTACGTCGCGCGGCATTCGACTGCCCGCAGCTCACGGCCTGCCGCTGGTCGGACGCGTAGCCGCCGGCAGCCCGATATTGGCAGAAGAACATATCGAAGAGCGTATCGACATGCCCGCCAATTTCTTTTACCCGCGCGCCGACTTCCTGTTGAGGGTACGCGGCGACAGCATGATCGACGCCGGCATTCTCGACGGCGACCTGCTTGCCGTACACAAGACGGTCGAAGCCAGCAACGGCCAAATCGTGGTCGCGCGCATAGAAGATGAGGTCACGGTCAAACGCTTTCAGCGCACCCGCAACCGCAGCAAGGTCACGTTGCTGCCCGCGAACGAGGACTATGCCCCCATCGAAGTCGACCTGCGCGAACAATCGTTCAGCATCGAGGGCGTGAGCGTCGGCGTGTTGCGACGAACCTGAGGGCGCTTAACCTCTCGCTCTATTCCGGCGGCGGTACGACCCGCGTACTCGTAAACAACGAACCGCGACAAGTTTGCACGGCGTTGAAACCCGCATCGATCGCTTCCACCCCGTCGGAGTTCATATAGTCGGTATTTCGCGCCGCAAACTCCTCGACGCTGTCGTGCACGATCAGGTAGGAAACATCGAATGGAAACCCGGAGATGAAGGGCGTACGCATGAACGCTATTGCATTGGAGTAGGAGGCAATGTTGCCAACGTGCGCCGACCAGGCGCTGGCCGCCGCCCGCGCATCATCGACCGTCTTACCGTCGTTCAACTCGCAGATATACGACTCCAGGAGTGCCGGCGGCGTGGTCACCGGAGGACCTTCCCCCGCATAGATCTGCTCGCTGTAGTTAATGGCGGAATCGCAGTCAACGACGTCATCGAATCCCGCAACTGCCGCGCTCGCGGCTGCGTCCCCTGCCATGGCGCTGGTCGCACGGCCCATGGCGTTCAGATTTGCATGGTTGCTGAACCACAGCGCGTCATATTCCGTGTTGGACCGATACGGCACCCACAGAAAGGCACGCATGGCCGCGACATCCTCCGAGTCGAGATTGCCGAGCGCGGCATTGAAGTTGTCGGTTGCCGTCTGCAGTTCCGCCATGCCTTGGCCCGGCAGGAAGTTGCACGCGAACACTTCCACGACTGCAGGTGATTCGGCTGCACGGGCGGCACACGTAATGAGTAGAAAACTGCCTAAAAAGATCGAAATGAGTTTCGTCACGGTTGTTCTCCTGGCTTTCAATAATTTCTTCTCTTTCGATGAGAGTTCGATAAGAAAGCAGGCTGAAAAGGAACTACACGCGGCTGCCGCTGATTCGTTTAGGGGGACATAACGAATAAACGCACGTTGCACATCCAGTCTCTCCCACTGACAAGTGTCTGCCAGACAAACCCAGATTGCTACTACTAAATAGCACCCCATTTCGACGATCTAACGATTGAAACACGTTACCATCGCTTTCATGACAGACTTGTTAGCGAACGTCAGTCAGGCCATCGCCAACAGTTCGGTGCGCGAATTCATCCTGTATGCGTTGACCAACGTACCGGGGTTGCCGCCGATCATTCAATCCGTGCACATATGCGCCATCGCCGTGGTCATGGGTTCGATCATGTTCGTCAACTTGAGAATCCTGGGCTTGGCGGTACCCAGCCAGCAACCGAGCGAGATGATCCGACGGCTGTTGCCGTGGACGTGGTGGGCACTGCCATTTTTGTTTGCCTCGGGCGTTGTGTTCGTGATTGCGCGACCCGTTAGGTATTTCTTCAACCCGGTCGTCGGCATCAAGTTTTCGCTGTTGATACCCGCACTTGTGTTGGCCGCAACGCTACACGCGTTGAGTAGAACCGAACCCGAGTATTGGGAAATTACGGCGCAGCGTCGCGGTTTGGCTCGCATCATCGCCGCCATCTCGATACTACTGTGGCTGAGCGTGATGATGGCAGGTCGCTGGATCGCGTATGCCGACTACCTCTTCTGGCCCGAGTCATAGCATGTCGCTAGACCCCTTCTGGGACTGGTTGGCAAACACCGACCTCGCGTTCGCGATCGGCGCCACCTGGTGGTTCCCGTTGCTGGAATCGATTCACGTCATCGCCATCGCCCTGGTGGTGGGGTCGATCCTCATGGTCGATCTCAGACTGTTGGGTGTCGCTGCGCGCTCCTACGCCATGCGTCGCATCTCTCGAGAACTGACCCCCTGGGCATGGGCAGGTTTCGCTGTCGCCACCATTACCGGCGCCGGCATGTTCATGACGCGGCCCGCGGCATACGCGGCCAACCCGGCCTTTCAGACAAAGCTGGTCCTGCTCGCCCTAGCAGGTATCAACGTCGCCGCCTTGCACAACCTTGCCATGCGCGACATCGACCGGTGGGATACCGACGCCGCGACGCCACGTACTGCCAAGTTTGCGGGCGCGGTTTCGCTCGTGATCTGGGCAGGCGTCATATTGGCCGGTCGCTGGACCGGCCACTTGAATTGAGCTAGCCAGTTCGGTCTCAGAATGCTCCGCATTCTGGACCGGAACTCACTAATCGCCGCCGGCTTGCGCTGAGCGCCCGGCGATCGCCTGAGAGATGATGTATTGATGGACGCGGTCAGCATCTTCCGCGCTCAGCAAGTCGGCGAAGCTGGCCATGCCGTCGTCGGCCAACGTGCCGCCCCGAACGATGGCTTGAAACACATCATGGGTTGCGGTGCTCATCATCCGCAGGTCGGGTAGCGCCCCCCCCGATTCCACACCAATACCGTGACAGAACGTACAGGTGTCGTGATACAACACATCGCCGCGGTCGAGATCTTCGGCCGAAGCCGTCAGTGGCGGTTGCTCGGGTATGGTTAGATCCCGCAGCGGCGGTTCCATTACGACGCCGTTCGCGCCGAGCTTGTATACGATTAGCCGACCGATGCTTCCGTACTTGTATGTGGCGGTATCATCACCGCCGCCGCCACTCCCCGTCAGAATCGCTAGAAACTGTGTTCCGTCAACCGTATACGTGATCGGCGGTGCAACGATGCCCGTATAGGTGAAGTGCCGCCAAAGCACCTCTCCGGAATCGGCATGATGGGCCGATACATACCCGTCGCCGGCACCTTGGAAAACCAGCCCGCCCGCCGTCGCCAAGACACCCCCGTTCCACGCCGCGGCGAGTTGCACCGACCAGGCGGTCTCGCCGGTCAACGGATTGAAGGCGATCAAGAATCCCTCCGCTTCGGGCTCGTCGCCCCTGGCGTTGATCATCTGATTCAATCGGCCAAATTCGACGGCCGTGTTCCAGGCGCCCGGCCGTCGTTTGTAGGTGCCGGTCTCGACGTATTCTTCGGGCATCGCATACAGAAACGGAAGATCGTGGGTGTCGAAGTAGATGATGCCCTTCTGCTCGTCGAAGGACATCGCAGGCCAGTTGTGCGCGCCACCGGGCCCCGGCAAGATCCATTGGGGGTTGTCAGCATACACAGTGTCCGGATTCTCCACCGGCCGGCCGGTTTCCATATCGACGTGCGTCGCCCAGGTTACGGTTGCGTATGGGTGCGCACGCAGTAGCTCGCCATTGCTACGATCAATCACGTAGAAGAAACCATTCTTGGGCGCCTGCATGATCACCTTGCGTTGCACCCCATCGACCTCGAGGTCTGCCAGCACCATGTCTTGCACCGCCGTGTAGTCCCAGTTGTCTCCCGGAGTCGTCTGGTAGTACCACTTCATCGCCCCGGTATCGGCGTCCACGGCGACGATGGCCGCGAGAAATAGATTGTCGCCGCCGCCCGGAGAACGTATCGCCCGCGTCCAGGGAGAACCATTGCCCACACCGAGGTAGACGGTATGAAAATCAGGGTCGTAGACGATCGAGTTCCACACCGTGCCGCCACCACCGATTTTCCACCACTCGCCGCCTTTCCAGGTCTTGGCAGCCATCTCCATGGCTGGAGTTTCGAACGGCAGGGAAGGATCACCAGGCACCGTGAAGAATCGCCACGCCTCATCGCCGGTGTCCGCATCGTAGGCGGTAACATAACCCCGTACGCCGTACTCTGCGCCGCCGTTGCCAATATAGACCTTGCCGGCTGCCACGCGCGGCGCGCCGGTGATCGTGTATTCGCGCGTGCGGTCGATAACCGTATCGATCTCCCAGACCTTGGCACCGGTCGCTGCATCGAGCGCCAACAGCCGACCGTCCAGAGTCGCCAGATAAACGCGCCCGCGGTACACGGCCAACCCACGACTAATCACCCCGCAGCATGCTTGGCGTGCAGTCGCCCCGGGAACTTCTGGATCGTAAGTCCAGATCTCGTCTCCGCTGGCGGCATCCAATGCATAGGCAATGTTCCAGGCGCTGGTGAAGTACATGACACCGTCGACGACCAAGGGTGTTGCTTCTACGGGATGGCGCGTGTTCAGTTCTTTGGTCCAGGCGACCCCAAGATTGGTGACCGTTTCACGATTGATTTGATCCAACGGTGAAAAGCGTTGCTCTTCGAACGTGCGTCCGTACGTCAGCCAGGCACCAGGATCATCGATGTCCGCGCGCTTCACGCGCTCGTCGTCGACCATCCCGGCAAGTCTTGCGGGCTCCGCGGGCACTGGTGTGGCCTGCTCCGGCGTCGGCGTCGACGGCAAGCCTGACAAAACCAGCCACGCGATGATGACGATACCAACGACGATCGCCAATACGACGATGGTCGAAATTCCCCTATTTTTCATGTTGCTTCTCTCCTAATCTCCGTCTTACTCTCGTACCTTGAGGCGTTCTTTCAATCGGGCACCACCTAGAATGCCCTGCATGGCGTAGTTGTGTTCGTGACAAGCGTACTCGTACACGACCTTGTCCGTGCGGTGCATCGTAGTGGCAACCGTCCAGCTAGACACGAACGTTTCCGGATCATCAACGGTGAGCTCATAGTGCAAACGCGTTTGATCTACCAGCGTAAACCGCTCACTCAGCACCACGTTACGTCCTATGCCGACGATCCCAAAGTCGTTACGAAAACCCCGAGATTCGACAACGAGCGTATCGCCTTCCCACGACGCCCGTGAATCCCCGTTCCACTGCCGAACATTCGCAGGAACGTGGTATCGCCCATCCAACCGTAGGACCCGCGCATCGTGAATGAACTCTGTTAGCAGCGCAACGTGATCGCGCGTTTGGAATATATGCAGATAGTTACTATCCGGGCCACGCAATATCGGGGGATTCTCCCCAGTGATACATCGCTCGCCCGCATCCAAGGCTTCGGGACCGTGATAGCGCATACGTTCCTCGTTCCGTGATTTCCATTTCGCCTCAGCAGCGCTCGTCATG
>JAPUIA010000054.1 GCA_027297435.1 Gammaproteobacteria bacterium
TTCAGGCTCGGAGTACATCGCGTTTAGCTTGCAGAATTAAAGGCAATAGGATGATGTTTCGAAAAATCGTGATGGGTTTCGTTGGCTTCAGTATGCTGCTATGCGCGGGGCTCGCGGCCACGTACTTAGCGACAGCGCCTAACCCACCTGATCCTGATTCTCCAAGTGCCGAATGGTTGATGCCCGGTCCGTACACCGTTGGGGAGCAAGACTTTGTGTTTGTCGATGCCACGCGCCCCACCAAGCCGAACAACGCGTATCCGGGTGCTGCCAGCCGTACGCTGGTAACGACCATCTGGTACCCCGAAGCCGTCGACGGAAGCCACCCGTTGGTACTCTACAGCCACGGATTCATGTCGACGCGCTACGGCGGGGACTATCTTGCTGAAGGCCTCGCGAGCCACGGCTACGTGGTGGCTTCTGCCGACTACCCGCTCACCCACCGTTCTGCTCCCGGGGGACCGGACGTCTCGGATGTAAGCAATCAGCCCGGCGATGTGAGCTTCCTGATCGACTCGGTGCTCGGACTGGGTGATAGCGAGAAGCCGTTCGCTGGACGGATCGATCAGGATCGGATCGGTGTCATGGGCCTGTCTCTGGGGGGATTGACCTCGACGCTGGCGACCTTTCACCCACGCATGCGCGATCACCGAATTCGCGCAGCGGTCTCGATCGCCGGCCCCGCGTCTATGTTCACACAGCGCTTCTTCGATACGACGCCGACGCCATTTCTCATGATCGCGGGGACCGCGGATGCGATAGTCGATTACGACGCGAATGCGGCCGGTATTCCCGAGCGAGTCGAGCACGGCGCATTGCTGGCGATCGCCGGTGGCTCGCATACCGGATTCGCTGGACTCGCGGAACCGTTGATGCGGCTGATGGACAACCCGGACAGCCTGGGTTGCAGCGCGATTACGGCGAACCTGGGCTCGGATCCCGGCAACAATCCATTTGCGGACCTCGGTGGCGCCGAGGAGGGTGTCTTGCGCGATGCCGGTGCGCCGCCCCCCTGCAGCGATCTACCGCCGCCGAACTCGATTCATCCGGGTCGCCAGCACATGGTCACCCTGCTCGGCGTGCGCAGCTTCTTCGCCTCGGTTTTCGCGGAGAATGCCGAGGCCCGCGAGAGCGCCAAGCGGCAGCTTACGCGCAACATTGCAGCCGACTTTCCGGAAGCGTCGTTCTCGATGTAAAGCCAGTTAACCGACGCTTCCTTCTCGCCTGCTACCGGCTACCGGCCCGCGGCGGATGATGCAGCGTCACTGCGGCGAACCTCGAGTTCGGCCATGATCTCGCCATGACGTTTCTCGTTCAGGCTGTACATGCCCATGAACAACATGCCGGTGAACACGATTAGCCAATACAGCGGGCCGGACATGAACAGCAGGCCGTTGAGATGTTCCGGCGTCAAGTTTGCAGCGGATGCGTTCTCCGGAAAATCGATCAGCTCGAGCCCGAACCCTGCCATCAGCCCGCCGATGCCCTGCGTGGCCTTGATGGAGAATGTCCGGATGGAGAACACGACGCCTTCTGCGCGATTACCGGTGCGATGTTCGTGATCGTCGGCGACATCCACGAGCTGTGAATCGATCACGATGGGTATGACGGGTAGCGCCAGAAAGCCTAGGAACATCGCGCCGAACAACATGGGCAACATGAACGGCGAGTCGTTTTCGGGGAACCAACCGATCATGCGCAGAAAGTGCGGTAGCCCGATCAACGTTGCGCAGATGATGCAGGTGTAGATCACCGTCAATTTCTTGTCCAACAGACGGGTCAGCCAGGCGGCGAGCGGTATGGCGATGAATATACCGGGTAGCATGACGAAGCGCTGGATGGTCATGGCTTCCGTCGACAGTTCGTAGCAGTAGATGTACGTGTAGGTACCCACGATAGCGAGCACGCCACCGGAGGAGGCCATCACCAGCCAAGCTGCGCACACGGAAACATAGGAGCGGTTCTTGAGAAGCGCCCAGAGATCCCCGAAGTAGCTCGCCATGTCGATTTTCTGATGCTCGATACTGTGCAGACGGGGAATCTGATTGCGCGTTCCGAAAACGCAGATCAACACGGCAAGACAAACGGTCGTGGCACCCATCGTTGCCAGCATCGGGTAGCGGTCCGGATTCAATAGCCCGTTCTCAAATTCAGTGTTACTCGGGAAAACCAATAGCAGTACGGCGGCACCGAGTAAGACGCCCGCACCCAAACCCACGACCGAATTGAAGCCGAAGATGGATGTGCGCTCGTGGTACTCGTCGGTGAGTTCGGCACCCAGCGCGTCATGTGGAATGGCGTAGAAGGTCATGCCGAGCCTGAGCGTGATCTTGGTTGCCATGAACCACCAGAAGTACTGCATTTCACTCAATCCTTCGGGCGGCGCGTAGGTAAAGTAGAAACCCAATGTCAATGGCAGGGCGGAGAACAGCATGAAGGGGTGGCGGCGGCCCCAGCGGGAACGGAAGTGATCCGACCAGGAACCCACCAGAGGGTCCGAGACGGCGTCGACGATGCTAGCGACCAGAAATACGATGCCGCAAAGCGCAGCACTCACCCCCAACACCTGATTGTAGAAAATCATGGTGGCGATGGCGGCGGCGCCAATCATGGCCTCTTCGAAAGCACCAGAGGAGAACAGCAGTTTGGTTTTTAACGAGATCTTGCCGCGTGGTGCGGTGTCGTTCACGATGTTCGAACTAGGCGTAGATGTTGTCGCCCACTCCGATCATGCGCATCGTACCTTCCTGTTGTTGTGGCACCGCCGGACCATCTCGGTCGGTGGGGTAGGGGTGCCACAGGCCTAACACGTCGACGAGTTGCGGGTACTTTTCCACCAACTTCTGGTTGTCGCCAACGGCCACCGCTTCGGTCCAGGTGTGAATGGGCTGCATATAGCTGCGGCCGTAGATGGTCGGCAGCGTAATGCGCATGCCGTCGGTACTTCTTGGCCGCGAGCCGTGCCACAAACTGCCGTGCCAAACGGCCAGCGATCCGGCCTTGCCGGTTAGTGAGATCGGTTCGACGGGCGCACCATCGAGCCACCACTCCGCCTCGTCCGCACGCGGCATGCGCCCGAAACGATGGCTGCCGGGGACCAACACCGTAGGGCCGTCCTCCGGACCTTCGTAGTCGGTGAGCAACCAGGAAATATTCACGACCTGCGCCCACTCCGGTAGCGGCGACGGCACGCCGTGCGTGTCCGTGTGCAGTCGCATGTAACCCTCTTCGTTGGTGCGCGATGCCGTGCCTTGGGTTTTGATGATCGCGGGTGTGCCTTGGAGCACGGCGTTGCGTCCGCACATGAAGTGCGCAAGGCAAAGCGCCACGGGATGCAGGATCGCCTCGATGAACGCCTCGTCTTCGAACAGCCAACACCAGACCTTGGGTCCGCCCCAGGGTTCTGAGTGCGTGCGCCAATCCTCGGGTACCTCGATGTCGTGGCGCTCAGCCAGTACGCGCAAGATGCCGTCGCGTAGACGCTCGATGAGTTCCGGGCTGCCGACGGTTTCCGGTGGAATGATCGTGACGCCGTAGGTGTGCATTTCGAGCAAGTATTTTTCCAGACCGAGACGTCGAGCCTCCAGCCGGATCGCATCGGTGTCGGGCAGGTTCTCGAGTGCGGCAATATCCATCGTCCGTTCCTTTAAGCGTATTGATCTCGTCCCGCTTGAATCGTCGGTTCGATCCGCTCCGGGTTGGTGATTTGGTCTTGGTAAGGATAGATCCGCTCGTATCCGAGTAGCTTCGGCAGGTCGGGCCAACGCTTCAACTGCGCGGCCGAAATTTCCTTCACGCGCTCGATCGGGCGCATGTACACGCGTTGCCACACGGTCACCAAGGTGACCCGCATACCCGGTTTGGTACGGCGGACCGATCCATGCCACATGCCGCCATTCCAGACGGCGAGCGACCCGGCCGGCCCTTGAAGGGGAATCGGCTTGATGTAGTCGTGCTCGTTGACGTGGGCCTGAGATTCGCTGCCCCTTGGCATGCGTCCGCGCTGGCTACCCGGCACCAGAACGGTAGGCCCGTCCTCTGCGTCCAAATAGTCGGTCAGCAGCCACGAAAGGTTGGCGTAGGTGGCGAAGCTCGGCCAGGGCGGCGGTACGCCGTGACTATCGCTATGCAAAGGCAGGTCGAATTCCTGTTGCCGAGTTTTGAGGATGACTGCGGCGCCGGCCAGGAACCCACTCATACCGGTGAGGAATTGGCCGATCGTCTGATAGACCGGATTGTGCATGGCTTCGAGAAACACGTCGTCTTCCAGCAACCATCCCCAGTTCTGGAACTTCTTCATCTTGCCGTCGAAGGTTTGCCAGTCGTCGATTTTGTGACCGCTGCGGTCTTCATAGACCTTCAGTATGGCGGTACGCAACCGATCTGTTAGTTCAGTCGTGCCGAGCTTCTCGGGCGGCACCACGGTGAACCCGTACATGGCGAGATCCAGCAGGTTTTCTTCGATGTCGTATTTACGAGCCCTTTGCATGATGTCATCGAGCTCTGGATTGGTACCCAGATTTGGCAGGTCCATCGAATTCCCCTTCGAGTTCCGATAGCGTACTATACTTAACGTAGCCCATTGCGTACAAGCGATAATAGGAGTGGACCATGGCTGAGACTGCAGTTCCGAACGTCTATCACGACACGCTGCCGCCTGGGGACATCTCGGACGAGCTGGCGCCGGTGATCGCAGAGTTGGGCATGGAGGACAACTGCCGTGAAATAGCAGAGCAAGGCTGGACCGTGATCGAGAATGCCGCGACGCCGGAGTTCAATGATCGATTGCGCGCGAAGATCCTCGAGTTGTCCGGTGCGGAGCCCGAGACGGGTGGCGGCGGGGGCAACATGTTGCTGGCCAAAGACCCGGTGTTCGCAGAGGCGGTGCTCAACCCGAAGTTGAGAGCGTTGGCCGAGTTTTCAGTCGGCCGCGGTTTCTTGATCAGCCAGGTGGCGGGCAGCGTTCGGCCTAAAGACTCCCCGGCCATAGGGCTGCACGCGGATCACAACTGGTGCCCGGCACCGTTTCCCGACCACAACATGCTGATGACCGGTTGCTGGGTGTGCGACGAGTACACCAAGGCAGGCGGGTCGACATTGGTGTGTTCCGGCAGCAACAAGCTGCGTCGCCATCCCGACGCTCAAGAGGTGGAGGAAAAGCCGGAGGCGATTGCGATCGAGTGCCCGGCCGGATCGGTGGCGGTGTGGGACGGCAACATCTGGCACGCCAATTGGCCTCGAACCACCGAAGGGCAGCGGGTCGTGTGCCACATCACGTATACCCGGCTGATGATGCGGACGGTGGAGGACTATCGAGCGCATGCCGACGATCTCATCGCCGAGCATGGCGAGATCATGTCGCAGCTCTTGGGCCGGGAGGATTTCCTCGAGGGTCCCAACGGCGCCGACTACAGCAAGCTCATTCAGACGTTCAACAACGCCAAGCGGTAGGGCACGTTTTACATATCAGGCGTAGACGGTGCGCTCGAAGCGGCGCAGCAACCAGAGTAGCGCCGCTGCGTAGATCATCAGGCCCGGCAGGATCAACCACCATTCCGCTTGACCCTCGGCGGCGCTCCAGAACAGACGCATGGGGTAGTAGAGGGGCGCGGGCAGACTTCCGAGCCACTGCCAGGGTGTGGGCGCGAAGTAGAGCAGCGTCGGCAGCGTTCCCCAAATCTGCAACGGCTTCAACAGCATGAGCGCCTGCACCTTGTTTTTGATGTACACCGCGTAGACGAGTGCCACCAGGGGTACGGTGAGCGAGGCGAGGGCCGCCGCTGCCAGCAACTCGAGCAGGGAGAGCGAAACCAGACCCGCGAGCAGCACGCCGACCGACGTCAACACGACGTTCAGTCCCATGGCGGTCAGCAACCGGTAGCCCAGAAAGCGGCGCAGTGAGAGCGGGCTGGCCTGCAGCGCCAGTAGGGTGCCTTCGTCGCGCTCTTCGATGAAGAGCATGCCGATGACGAAGCCGAGCAGCACCGGCTGCCCGGCAACCAGCGCGCTCGCGAGTATGAGCCCGTAGTACGGCTCGAGGTCGACCCACACGGCAACCAAATCGTCCACGTACGGCACTAACCAACGCAAGCCCAGGCAGGCGAGGGGCAGAACGAACATGATGAAACCCAGGAAGAAGCCGTCCCGCCAAATCAGGCGCATATCGTTGGGTACCAGCACGCGCATGGCCTTGATCACGTGCGCGGTCACGAACCGAGTTCTCCACGCACGACAAAGCGATCCATGGATCGCGACGCCCAGACGAGTGCGGCGCCGACGGCCAGAGCGCCGTAGACACAGGCATAGGCAAGCTGCAGCGGGTCGACCGGCAGAAAGGCGGCCTTCGCCAAAAGCAGCGATGGCATCGCGGGCCAAAAGTAGAACAGCGGGCTGGGCCAAAGCTCCAAGTACCATACGATCGGTAGGTCGAGCACCAGGCTGGTTGCTATCGCCGGGATTAGGAAGCGCGTGAACGATCTGTAGCGCACGCCCACTATCACGCCGAGCGCGACGCCCAGCCCCGCGCGCAGAAACACCGCCAGCAGCAGCCACGCGGAAGCGAAGTCTGCACCATAGCCAATGCCCACGATGATTGCGCTCTCTACGAGCGCAAGCCCAGTCAGGGTGATCAGCTTGGAAGCCAGGTACTCGGCCGGCCGCAGCGGCGAAACGAGCACGACATCGAGCGTGCCTTCGCCGCGTTCGAGCATTAGCAGAACGCCGACCAGAAACACGGTCGTCAAATTCACGCCCATGAGGGTCACCAGCGGCATGAAGAAGCGCAGCTGTTCGGGTGTGAACACCGAGCGCATCGCGAAGGCGACCAGTATGGCGAACACGATGATGATCATGTAAACCTTGTTGCGTGCCTGCAGCTTCGCATCGAGTCGCAGCGTGGCAACCAAGCGGCTCACTCGAGCTCCCGGCCGGTCACGCGAATGAAGATACCCTCGAGCGAACTCTCTTGGGTGTGGATCGTCTCCAAGGACGGCTCGCGCAACGCCGTCAGAAAATCCGCGTTCTCGGTGAGACCTTCAAGCGGGAAATCGCGCACCTCTAGCGTTCCGTCGGCGCGGTATTCCACGCGTACGCGTTGCTCGCCGTAGCGCACCCTGAGTTCGCGCGGCGCGTCGATCAAGGCGATACGACCATCGACCAGGAACGCCACGCGATCGCAGATCTCGTCAGCTGTCGCCATGTCGTGGGTGGACAGGAAGATCGTCGCACCGCGGGCGCGCTGTTCGAGAATCAGGTCTTTGATGCGTCGCGCGCTGAGTGGGTCGAGACCCGTGGTGGGTTCGTCCAGGAACAGCAGTCTGGGACGGCAGAGTATTGCACGGGCAAAGCTCAAGCGTACGCGCATACCCTTCGAGAAACGATCGACCCGCACATCGGCGTGCTCGAGCAAATCCACCTGTTCGAGCAGGTGGTCCAGGTCCTCGGTCTCGCCCTGATACAGCGCCGCGAAGAATTTCAGGTTCTCGCGTGCCGTCAAACGCCCGTAGTGAACGGGTAGCTCGAAGCCGACCCCGACCTGCTCATATAAATCTGAGCCCCAGTCGCACACCTCGCGACCGAGAACGCGTACCTTGCCGCCGTAGTCGCGCAACAGGCCCGTGAGCACCTTCTGCGTCGTACTCTTACCCGCACCGTTTGGTCCCAGAAATCCGAAGATCTCGCCGTCCTCGATCGAGAACTCCAGATCGTTCACGGCCGGTTGCTTGGCACCGGGATATTCGAAGACCAGTCCATTCACCTCGATCATCGTTCGGATGTTACAGGTTGGTGCTATATTGATGCGAACTCAGATCCTGCCGCGAACGGAGTCGGCATGCATGTCACGTAACCAGCACCGCAACGATACGTACGGCAAGATTGATTTTCGCGGAGGCGCAGCGGAAGGTGTCGCGCCACCGATTCCCGCGGCGACGGTCGTGCTGTTGCGCGACGGCGATGACGGGCCCGAGGTGTTGATGTTGCGCAAGAACTCGAAGATCACCTTCGGTGGTATGTGGGTGTTTCCGGGCGGCAAGATCGACCCGGACGACTATCCCACGGAGCACGAATTCGAGGCTGCCGCGCGTACGGCGGCGGCCCGTGAGGCGCTCGAAGAGGCGAGCATTTCCGTAAACCCCGATGAATTCGTATGGTTTTCTCACTGGACCCCGCCGCCGGGTCCGCAGAAACGTTTCGCCACTTGGTTTTTCGCAGCGCATGCACGAGGCGCGCACGACGTCAGCATCGACGATGGCGAAATCAAAGACCATGCCTGGATCCGGCCGGGCGATGCGCTGGCACGACACGGCGCTGGTGAGATCGACATCGTCCCGCCTACCTGGGTGACGCTCTACCACCTGTCGCGCTATCGACCGACGACGGTCGTGCTCGAGCACTTTCGAGACAACGAACCGAAGGTGTATTCCACGCGAGTCGCGAAAACGGAGGATGGAATGCGCGTTGCGATGTGGCATGGCGATGCCGGTTACGACACGTGGGATGCCGACGTAACGGGTGAACGTCATCGACTGGTCATGGCGAAAGACGGCTTCGTGTTTGAGAACACGGTCGAAACCTACTAAAGGGAAACACGATGTGTTAGCCGGACTGCCGGCGTTGACCATGAAGCTGATAAAGGCTGCGGTCGCAACTCTGCTGCTAGCCTGTGCGGGGCCCGTCCTGGCCCAGGAGTGGACGCCGCTCTTCAACGGTTCTGACCTGACCGGATGGATCCCCAAGATTCGCGGCCACGCAATTGGCGAAGACCCCTACCAGACATTTCGGGTGGTGGACGGCTTGTTGACCGTCGGATATGAGCAGTACGGGATGTTCGATGACCGCTTTGGGCATCTGTTTTACGCCGAGCCCTTTGAAAACTATGCGCTGCGCATCGAGTATCGCTTCGTGGGTGAGCAAGCCGCGGGCGGACCGAGTTGGGCGATCAAGAACAGTGGCGTGATGTTTCACGCCCAAAATCCCGAGTCCATGGGCGTTGATCAGGACTTTCCCATATCTCTCGAGGCGCAGTTTCTAGGCGGCAACGGATCGCAACCGCGCCCCACGCACAACCTGTGTACCCCGGGTACCCACGTTCACATGGACGGTACCTTGATCACCCAGCACTGTGTCCTGGCGGACGCTCCCACGTATCACGGCGAAGAATGGGTTACGGTCGACCTCATCGTGCGCGGGCACGACCGCGTTGACCATCTGATCGATGGCGTCATCGTGCTGACCTATGCGCGCCCCGTCGTGGGCGGCGGCTCGGTCAACGGTCACCACCCATCGGCCAAACCCGACGGTAAGGCGTTGACCGGCGGGTATATTGCCCTGCAAAGCGAGAGCCACCCAATCCAGTTCCGCCAAGTGCTGGTTCGCCTGCTATGACGATGGTAGAAACGTGGAACAAAAATCGCCTCAAGGTCGGCTGGGCCTTGATGGCGTTGTCGATGGTGCCTTGGGCAATTGCCGCTGCAGTTCCGTTTGCGGGCGTGTCGGCTGGCACTGTGGCGGTGGTGGTGGCGGGGTTGATTATCCTAGCCGAGGTCATGTTTGCGATTGCGATACTAATTTTGGGCAGAACGGCCTGGCAAAAGTTCAAGGACAGATTCAGAAAGGCGCCATCAGGGGAGGTACGCTCGGACCAGGAAACGTAACAGATACGCTCATCGAACTGGGTCTCCTAACCGAGGGTTAATTCGACTCGACCTGGCCCAACATACCGGTCAACGTCTTGTGGAAGTGCACGATGGCCTTCTCGAATTTGCCGTACGTGAAATGTTGGTTGGCGCCGCTGGCGAGACTGTCTTGAATGGCCTGCAGGACTGCCCGGTCTTCTTTGCCGCCCGTATCCGCCACGAAGCTCGCGTCGCGCTTGGCGCGCTCGTCTTCCGCATCCCCTTCGTCGCCCTTGTTCGTGAGGCGGTAAGTGATGAATCGTGTTTGCGTCGGTGACAGGGGTTCTGAGATCGACAGCGTCGTGTGGTTGGACAGCACCGCGATCGATACATTGGGAAACAGGTGATAAACGTACGTGACCATACCGGCGATGTT
>JAPUIA010000055.1 GCA_027297435.1 Gammaproteobacteria bacterium
ACGAGTGGTACTTCTCAGCTCGAGAAGGCGATCTCGGTCCGTTTAGTTCGGAAGACCACGCCCAGAAGGAACTCGATAAGTTCGTCAAACAGATCGACCCACCCAAACCGGACACCATCGAGATTACCATCGACAAGCCCAAGCACGATCCGAGGATCTGGGATCAGTTCGACCTGTTGAATTAACCGCTCCCGTCGCGTAAAAACGTGTTGCACAGACGCGTCGTCCCGGATTGAATGACCGGGAAAAGGGAGAAAAAAATGACAAACAAAGCCACCAGCATCTGCGGCTCGCTTGCCTTGTTGTTGGCATCGTCAACCGTTGCGGCCGACGCCAGTTTTTTTATCACCAGTGCCGGGCCCGGCAATGGCGCCGATCTCGGCGGGTTAGCAGGCGCGGATGCGCACTGCCAAAAACTTGCCGAAGCGCCTGGGGCGGGAAACCGTACCTGGCGAGCCTACCTCAGTACTTCCGCAACCAGTGAGGCACCCGCTGTAGACGCCCGCGATCGCATCGGAAGCGGTCCTTGGCACAACGTCGAAGGTGTCTTGGTTGCGACCAACGTCGACGAGTTGCACGCGGACAACAATCTCACCAAGCAGACCGTACTCACCGAAGGTGGCGCGATGGTCAACGGCCGCGGTGATAGCCCAAATCGACACGACATCCTCACGGGATCCAACCTCGATGGTACCGCGCCGGACGATGATCGCACCTGTGACAACTGGAGGAGCAGCGGCGACGGTAGCGCCCTCGTGGGGCACCACGACCGAACCGGTGGCGGGCCGAATCCGACGTCATGGAATTCTGCACACGGCACGCGTGGTTGCAGCCAAGCGAACCTGCAGAGTACCGGGGGCGACGGGTTGTTTTATTGCTTCGCCGTGGACTAAAGGTGCCTTAACAAACCCAGGTCAGCCGGTTTCCGCCTCCGCCAGCACGAGGGCCACGGTGCAGGTATAGGCATGGCTCTGGGTGCCAAAACACCAAAGTATGTTGTTGCTCTTGGCCGGAAAGTAGATGGGCTTATCGCCTTCGGTGCGATGACAACCACAACGACCGCACAGGCTTTTGCCACAGCAGTCGTTGTAGGAGATGAGGTAGTGTTTGCCGTCCGCCGCATTGACGCAGGTGCCGACCCAAGCGACCGGGGAGGGTTCTGCACCAGGCGGGCATTGGGTGTGCGTACCCCCGCAACAGCTACAGAGGTAGCCGCCAAACGCACAGTACCGCCAGTAATCGCAACTTTGCGGATCCCCCATTTCTGGGATGCCTGTCGCGTGCACTTGCCGTGCCATGGGCAGCAGGGGCAACGCCCCCATGCCCACTAGAAGGGTACCAAATCGAGCCAGCCAACCTCGACGCGACATACGTTGCGCCAAGAAACGCGTGCCATCGGTAATCGGCCGGTCCAATCGTTTAGCGAGCTCCTCCAATAACCTATCGGGTTTCATCTAAAACCTCTGCACCGCGCCCGCGAATATGCCGGCTTCTTCCACCGTATTGAGCAGACGCCCCGTCAGGGCATTGTAAACAAGTACCGTGTTCGGGGTGCTGGAAACAACGAACAGTCTCGGGTCTGCATCGCGTGATACGTTGATCGCGCTGGCAGGCGCCTCGAGCACCGTACGATAACCACGGCGTTGGGTATTCAGGTTGAACCCCCAGATCTCCGTTCCTTCCTCTTCGTGAGTATCGACGCCCCCCTGATGCATCAATGTCAACAAGGTACCCGTTGCCGCGTTGTAGGAAAACGGTTGATTGCCGCCGATACGCCACCGCTCCTCGATATCGTCCTCCGTCAACAGCGACCACGGTTCGCTGATTTGAATGCCGTCTGTAAAGGTCACCTCATAGATGTTGCCTTCGAACGAGACTAGCAACCACCCGTCAGTGGTCGGCACTGCGTAGTCGAAAACCGGATCTTCATCGATGTCGAAAAACTTCTCACTGCGAACCCGACTCGCCTCGTTGCCCCGGCCATCGAGGCCGATCACTTGAAGCGTACCTTCACCACATAGTTGCAAGAACCGTCGCTCCGGAACCGGAAACACCATGCCGCACCCGGCGGTGGAAATCTCGACGACGAACTCGCGAGCTTCCACATCCACCACGCTTACCGACATAGCCGGCGTCAAGTTGAAAATGACGAGGAATTGCTCGCCCACCAAGTTGCTCATCCCTCGATGGCCGATGGCCGCCATCTTCGCCGGAATCCTGACTTCGGCGACCGGAGCCAAAGTGTCCATCGCGTTGAAGACCACCACGTCCGTGCGTTCTCCATAGATTCCACGTGAGTAGTAGGAACCGGGCACGTAGAACATCTCGCGGTCTATGTCTACGGTGATGGCGGGGGCATACGCAGGCTTGTTGATCGAACCTTGCATGGCGCCGTTGTCGCCGTCGAAAACATAGGCGCCGGTACTTCCCAGGACCATGAACCAGTGCGGTTCGGGTTTACCCGCTGTCGTCGCCCCCATCTCGTCCGGAACGAGTTCGGACCACGCTCGCGCACCCCAGAACGCGAAACAACTCGCCAACAAAAAGACGGTCAACTTGGTCATCTACACGGCCCCTCCATACCCAAACCAATGCTAGCCGGGATATCGACCGTACGCTAGGCAAAAAACCAGAAGGCCCGCTACTGCCGGCCTTCTTGGACGACGGTGTTGAGCTACGAAAACGTCACTCTGTGACGCGCTCGTAGACAATCACCAGAATCACCGCGACCGCACCAGCGTTGATGACCGTACTCAAGTTGGTCAATATCGCCGTGAGGTACTCGCCTACCATGGGTATCGGCCCCAGCACTCCAGCCACCGTAGTCAAGGTAACGGCCATGATGAAATAGAGTATGCGACGCTCTTCGGGGACACCGACGAAACAATAACGAGTCCTAGAAGCACCATGAGCAACCCCGCGTACGGGAAACTCACAAACGCCGTGCATTATCCATGTTTAATCCCACAATATTGTTCTGTTTGGTTGTTATGAACAGCGTGAATACGCTGACAAACTGTAGCACGCTATGTCGCGTGAGGGAACTGTCGATTTGTTATGAGTCGGCGATTTCGGCCTCAGCAGTTTTAGCGTTCTTGAAACTCATGACGACCGATGCCGCCTCCAACATCACTAACAAGCTAGTCACCAACACAATAAGGTCCAGGACGACAAGCAGATAGTTGCCATCCTCGAAAAATTGCACCAGCGTCACTAGCCCCGCCAAAAACGACATCGTGAAAACGAAAACCATAGGCACCATCGTGAAATAGGCGGGACGTCCGAGTTTGATCAGCATGACACTGATGACGAGCAGCGTCATGCCGGCGAGGATTTGATTGGTACTGCCAAACAACGGCCAAATGATCATGCCGCCTGCACCGGAGGCACCCCCGGCGCCAAACGCCAACAATAAACACGCCCCAACGGCGACCAGCGTTGCAACAACCGCGTTGTTGAGCACCGGAATCCTATAGATCTCACCCCACTCCTGGATGATGTAACGTTGCAGACGCACGCCGGAATCCATCGTCGTACCCGCAAACAGCACGACCATTGTCGCCAGTAGCGTTTGCGCAACATTCGTCGGCAAACCCCAACCCGACGTGATCAGGTTGGCGCCGCCCTGAATGAACGACCCGGCACCTGCCGAGCCAAATTCATCGTAGATTTCGTACCAAGCCTCACTGGTCGCAGCCAGCGCAACGCTGCTCACGGCCACGATAGTAATCAAAGCCAATAAGCCTTCCCCAACCGCGCCAAGATACCCTACGAATCGAGCGTCCGGTTCTTTGTTGAGCTGCTTAGAACTGGTGCCAGAAGCAACGATGCCGTGGAAACCCGAGACCGCGCCGCAGGCGATTGTCACGAACAACAACGGAATAATCGATGGCGCGCTTTCACCCAAACGGTCGTTGAACGCCGGTGCCGATATGTCGGGCATGAATAGAAACACCGCGCCATAAAGCAGCGCAAGGCCCACAAACAGCTGCATACCGTTTATGAAATCACGCGGCTGCAGCAGCACCCACACCGGCAACATCGAGGCGATAGCCGCATAGGCAAACAGGATGATGATCCAGTTGGCTTGAGGGGTCAGACCCGTCATGGACGGTAGTTCGAGCGGCATGACGCTGCCGACCCACACCGATAGATACAATACGACAACGCCGGCAACACACAGCACGACAAGATTGAAATTGCGATGCACGCACTGGCCGATAATCAACGCAACCACGATCGCCGCCCACGCCGGAAACACTGCGCTCGGGGTGCTCACGAACGCATTGGCAATGACCACCCCAAACACCGAGTTCACCATCAACAGTACGAGAAAGACGACCACCATAAACAGCTTACGCGTCCGCGCGCCTACGACCGCTTCAGACAGCGCGCCGATAGACCGGGCCTTGTGGCGATTGCTCGCCCACAGCGCTCCGGAATCGTGGACTCCGGCAAAAAAAATGGTACCTAGAATCACCCACAACATCGCCGGTACCCAACCCCAGTAGACCGCAATCGCCGGACCGACAATGGGTGCTGCACCCGCCACTGACGTGAAGTGGTGACCCCACAGAACGTACTTGTTGGTAGGAACAAAATCGACACCGTCGTTGAACTCGTGAGCCGGCGTGACGAAGTCGGGGTCGAGCTTGAATATCTTTGCGGCGATGAACTTGGAGTAGACAAACCAGCCAAAGCACATCCCGACGATGCCCAGCAACACGATCAGAACCGAATGCATATACCTCCCCCTGGCTCAGTTAGGATTGAAGCCACCCTTCAACATCATGCCGGTCGGTTCCAGCCCCAGCAGCACACGACCACCGTCCTCGATGTGGTGACTGGCTACAGTGATGTGTTGGCGTACGACGCGGATGTCTCTTGATAATCGTTCCAGTGGATGGCCTTTTTGATTGGCGGTCGTACCTGCCGCTTCCGACACCCACTCGACGGCGTCGGCACAGCCTTTGGCTGCATCGGAACAGGCGATCTGAAAGATCGCGCGCTCTTTCGTCGTGACGTGACCGCGCTTTTGAACGACGCCCCACATCTCTTCCAACAGCTCGAAAACAACCGACCGACACGACCGCAATCGAATTTCTGCTTCAGCCACCGCCCGTTGCGCGTGTGGGCGTTCTCGCAACGAGGCGCTCGTAAAACGCGGTACCTTTCCCTCCGCCAAGTCGACGAACGCATCGATCGCGGCCCGCGCGATGCCGAGCGCGACCCCCACCTTGTTGTAAGCCAGACGCGAGCCCAGCGGAAAGTGCAACAGGGGCGATGCATTCTCTGCCGCACCCATAGGAGCGACGATGCGGTCCTCGGTAACGAATGCGTCGGTCAAACGTACATCGTGCGATCCCGATCCACACAGCCCACCCACGTGCCAGGTATCCAAGATCTCGAAGTCTGGCTCTTCGACGATCGCATAGACACTCGCCAAGCCGGCGATTGCCTCACCATCTTCATGAAGACGCACCGTTGCACCAAATAGGCTGCTGTTGTGGCTGCCGCTTACAAATTGCCATTGACCATTGACGCGATACCCGCCGTCCACCTTGTCGGCCTTGCCGACCGCAGCGGTTGAGCTACACATGATGACCCGCGGGTCAGCAATTAAATCCATGCATTCGGTGAAGGCCGGAGCGATCAACCCAAAGGTTTCGATACCGATCATTAGGTTCCAACCGGCGCTGCCATCGAACCCGGATATCACCTCGATGGTTTCGATCTGCGTACACGGGTCTGCCCCCTCACCGAAACAATCTTCCGGCGCCGCAATGCGAAATAGACCGGTTTCTGCAAAGGCTTCGGCGACCTCACGGTGCAGATGTCGTTGACGCTCAGACTCATCCGCGTGCTGTCGCACGAGCGCTTCCAGCGAGGCTGCGCGCTCAAGTGGCGTCGTCGAGAATTTCATCAACCCCCTCCCTTGCCAACCATCATAACCCCAGATCAACCGGAGCAGAATTCATTGTCCGGGCTTGCCTCTCCATCTACCATGCCGGTGAACGAGTTTCCGAACGGATCGAGAACGACCACCATGAGTTCGAGTTTATTTTTCGTGGGGCAAATCGTTGACCATGCAAAGTTCGGCTACCGCGGTGTCATCTTCGAGGTCGACGCGGTCTTCAGCCTAACCGAAGAGTGGTACGAACAGGTTGCCAAAAGTCGACCTCCGAAAAACCAGCCTTGGTATCACGTCTTGGTCGACGGCGCGCTCAACACGACCTATGTCGCGGAACGGCATTTGAAGGCAAGTGAGATTTTCGAGCAAATCGATCATCCTTATCTCGGTGAATATTTCAATCGTTTCGATGGCAGTAAATACCTACCGAAAACGCGGCTCCACTGAACCGCCGTTTCCGCAGGCAGTGCCTGTGATCCGCGTCACACTCTCAAGCGCTAGGCTTCTCTATTTTACAACCCGAGTACGTACCTCGGTTCGCCAGTCCCTACACTAGCTAAACTGTCCAAAACGCCAGCGGGTACGCCTTTGCGCGGATTCACAACAGTTGAACTCCTGATCGCAATCGCGATCGTCGTCATTGCGAGTGCGGTCGCCTTGCCCTTCTACGGTGCATACGCTGACCGCGCAGAGCG
>JAPUIA010000056.1 GCA_027297435.1 Gammaproteobacteria bacterium
CCGAGCTCAGGCACGCTTCGAATTGCGCAACATCCAGTCCCAGGGCCTCGGCGTGTGCGTTCCACGGCTCGAGGCTCCTCTGGTTGGCGAACAGTCGCTCGCGCATTTCCCAGAACTTACCCTGATCCTCGGCGCAGTGAGACGCTTCCGAGGCCTTGAACGCCAGCGGGTGCAGGCTTGGAATCGGCATATCTAAGGACACGTAGCGAATTTTGCCGGTTTCGATATATTCGCGCTCAATCTGCGGCTGGGTTTGCGTCGTGTGGCGCAAGCAAAAGGGGCACTGATAGTCGGTGAACTCAAGCAGTGCAACCTTGGCGCTGTCGCTGCCTCTAACTGGGTTTTCGCCGATGTCGAAGATTTTGCCCGCCACGTTGGGGCCACTCGGCGCCGTGGCGGGACGCTGCCCCTGTTGCAGAATCTGCTTGATCTCTGCCAGGTCCGCGCGCATTTTCTCCTGCCCCTTCTTGAGGGCAGCGATGTCGTCGCGTAGTTCCTGATCGCTTTGTCGATCCGCCTGGGCGGAAGCAGGGAGCGCCGGAAAGAAGAGGGCGGATACGATAAGGGCAAGCACGAGTGAACGAGAGTTCATACAATACTCCATTGGAATAAACACGGCTGCCACTTCATGTTGGTGGCTATTGCGACAGAGTATTAACTGAAGTTTCCGATTTGTCGATAGGCGTGGCATCGAATCCTCGCCTCAGCGAGTACGTTGCGCGACCCTGCAACGGTCCATAGCTTGTCTGAGTACCATCCGCCCAGTGCACGATAACGTCGTTGATCGTCGTGTCGCGCAATCCGACATGCATCACACCGCTGTTGCTTGTCAGGTAGCTTGAAGCGCGGCTAATGGTTCGCCACTGAATACGGTCGCCTACCACGACGGCAATGCGAGCGCCAATGGCCTCACAGCCATTTGTCTCGAGCACCTCCAGCGCCAACCAACCCTGCGTTGCGCCCACCACGTTATGTAAGAGGCGCGCTTGTCCGCCGTTGTTCACGACGATCGCATCGACGCCGCCGTCCAAATCGTAATCGGCAAAAGCGACAGCACGGGTGTTGTCGATGAGCTGGGTCGTTGTGCCGCCGCCTGGGGCGACGAGTTCGAATCGGGTGCCTCCGAGGCCGCGAAAGAGCTGATTGGGCTCGGAAAATGGTGTAGCGGCTGGCGGCCGCCGGCCGACCCGGCCGTTGCCGACGTAGAGGTCCAGGTATCCGTCGTTGTCGAAGTCGGCGAAACCAGTGCCGAAGCCTGTCAACGCCACGCTCGCTGCGGCCAGTCCCGTAGTTGCGGTCACGTCTTCGAAAAAGCCGCCCTCGTTCAGGTACAGCGTGTTCGTCTCGCCACGCAAGTGCGTGACGAACAGATCGGGATCACCGTCGTTCTCAAGATCGGCAACGGCAATACCCATGCCTGCCTCTGCCGTGCCGTTGAGGTTAACCGCCGTACCGGTGATCAGTGCGCGATCTTCGAAGGTGCCGTCGCCGCCATTGATCCAAAGCTGATTCGGCATTCCGTCGTTGGCCACGTAAAGATCCGGCCACCCATCGACGTTGAAGTCGCCGGAAACCACGCCCAATCCATTGCCGCGAGCTTTCCAGATTCCCGCCGTCTCCGTAACGTCGGTGAACCGATTGCCGTCGTTCCGGTAGAGCACGTCGGCTGCAGGTGCGTTGAAGTGTCGCGGGTGACAGTAATCACGTTCAGCGCCGCCGGAGAAACACTCGAGTTCCTGCGCCGGTGACCAGTCCACGTAGTTGGTGACGAAGAGGTCAAGGTCGCCGTCGAGGTCGAAATCCAGCCAGACCGCGCTCGCGCCCCAGCCCGGGTGGTCGACGCCTTGCGAGACGCTTACGTCGTTGAAGGTGCCATCGCCCTCGTTGCGATAGAGCACGTTGGCGCCGACGTTGGTGACGTAAATATCGATATCGCCATCACAGTCATAGTCGCCGGCGGCAGCGCCCATGCCGTAACCAGTGTGGCCCGTTCCTGAAGCATCGGTGACGTCCTCGAAACGCCCGTCG
Source organism: Gammaproteobacteria bacterium (assembly GCA_027297435.1). GTDB lineage: Bacteria > Pseudomonadota > Gammaproteobacteria > Pseudomonadales > Azotimanducaceae > Azophilus. Next base: position 2,029 of record JAPUIA010000056.1, read on the forward strand.
TTATTGCGATACAGCCGGTTCCCGGGTGGCGGACCATCGCCCGAATCGAGACTGCCGCCCTGCACGAGATAGAGATCCGGATCGCCGTCGTTGTCGTAGTCTAGCCAGGCGGCACCGCCGGACATGATCTCCGGAAGCCAGTAGCGCGAGGTCGACGCGCGCACGTGAATAAAATCGACACCCGCTTCATCGGCTACGTCCTCGAACCAGGGTGTACTCGAGTCGACGTGCTCGACGTCCGACGGTTCGCAAGCAGCGACGAGCACGAGAACCAATGAGCACACTGCGCTTTTGAAGCGAGTCATTCCCGGTCCCCTGATGGGGTGCGTTGCAGAATCTCGCGTTCGAATGCGGTGACCCGCGCATTGTCGGGCGCCAGCTCGCTTGCCCGTAACAGCATCGCGCCGGCCCGGTCGAGGCGTCCCTGCTGCAGGTACAGCCGCCCGAGCCCAAGGATGCCGGTCAGAGAGTCGGGCACCAGGGCGAGCACACTTTGGAAGTGCCTTTCCGCGAG
>JAPUIA010000057.1 GCA_027297435.1 Gammaproteobacteria bacterium
CAGCGCCGATAACTCCGATGGCAGATCTTTCGCTGACTTCGTCATCGACACCAACTTTATCGACGCGACAGAGAGCTTATTGTTTGCGAACCGCGATCAGCGCACGAATGCCTTTTATGAAGCTTTCGAGAAATATCTTCCTGCAAACAACAAAGGCATCTACTACCACATCACCCTGGATGATATTCAGGACCCGGACTTGCAAAGGAAAGCGCAACAGGTGGGCACAAGCTTCAGTCTCAGCGACGACGACGCAGATGTGCTCTACAAGGCGGTTGTTGAGCTGATGAATCCCAGCAATGTATGCTTGCTGGCGATCGAAGCCTTGTTGCGCAACGGCAGCCACGAGGCCGAATCGAATTGTAAAAACCCACCCCGCAATTGAGGACAGGATTGCGCAATACCGTCTTTCGCTACCGATCATCGCATGTCTCATCTGGCTTAGCGGGTGCGCGACTCATCGGCCTTGCCCAACCTCGCCGGCCCTAGACTCGACCAAACCGGTTCACGCCTGTCGCATGGACGGTTGTACGCTGGCACCGGACTTCAATTTTGCGGCTTGTTGTGACGCGCACGACGTCGTGTACTGGCAGGGCGGCAACGCCGAGGACAGACTAGAGGCTGATCGGACCTTTCGACAGTGCATTGCCGATGGCGGTCGCACCGGGCTTGCCGCGGTCTACTACCGCGGCGTACGGTTCGGTGGTGTCGGTTGGCTGCCCACACCGTGGCGCTGGGGATTTGGCTGGAGCTTTCCACGCAGCGCACAGCGCGCAAACGATGCCTGCGACGTAGAAACCGAGGCCGGCTCGGTCTCTTGCCCGGATGCCGACGCCAGGCCGTGAACGTGCGACCGGTGCGCCGCTCAAGTCGTCCGGTACCCTTGCAGATGGTCTGGACAACGACTGGGCAGAACGACTTTGACCACACAGGCATTCGTCGACCATCTATAGACAATTATATTGACGCAATAAAACTGAGCCCGTTTACCGTTTCGTGTCGTCTCTACGGCGCTTCAGCGTTATATTTCTTTGTCCGCGCACCGGGTGTGAAGTCATGGCAGCGGACCTAGACGAAGACCGACAGCCGGAGATCGCATTCTGGTCTCAACTACAGCAGCGCAAAGTATTTCGCGTTGCGGTGTCCTATGCGGTCCTCGCGTTTGTGGTGATCCAAATCGCAGACGCAACGTTCGACGCGTTGGCGATCCCTAGTCAGGCGATACCCTGGCTGCTGGCTGCGATGTTCTTTATCTTCCCGTTCGTCGTAACCATTGCCTGGTTGTACGAAATAACCCCTTCCGGCCTGGTGTTAGACACCCGATTTCAGCGTGTTGCAAAACCACTGGAGGTCACGTTCATCGTTGGGTTGTTCCTGCTGTGTGTGGGCATTGCGGCTTCCTTTGCTTGGTTAGGTGGTCTGCCTGCCAGTGAGCGTTCTCGCGTGGCGCGCACGCAGCCGACCATCGCCGTACTGCCGTTCCAGAATTTCGGTTCCGACGAAAGTGCCGTTTACCTTGGCAACGGTATTGCAGACCAACTATTGCGGGTTCTGGACAACCTGAAAGAGTTCAACGTCGTTGGGCGCACGTCTTCTTTTTACTACGGCAACCAGGGCCTTGATTTCAGGACCATCGGGCGAGCATTGGGTGCAGACCACATTGTCGAAGGCAGCATCATACTCGAAGGTCCGCGGGTGCTGGTGACGGCACAGTTGATCGAATCCGAATCTTCCTTGCACGTCTGGTCCGACAAATTCGAACGAACCCTGGACAGCATCATCGATCTCGAGTTGGAGATTGCGGATGCGATCGCTCGATCAATGAGTTTGGCACTATCCGACTCTTCGCAACAACGATTGACCCAGACGGCAACGAACGACGCTGATGCGTATCTATTCTACCTGCAGGGAAAGGAATACCTCAGGCGCCCGGCGAGTCGTGAATCCTTGCAGTTTGCCGACGAATTGTTCGGCAAATCTCTGGCGGAAGATCCGCAATATATCGACGCCGAGGTGGGTTTGTGCCAATCACGACTTGCGTTGTACCGGGTGACCCAGGCGACGGACGTCTACCGCAAAGCGTTGGCCACGTGTTTGAAGATTGCCAGCAGCGACCAACGAACCGCGGAAGCGCACGTGGCGCTTGGCGATCTCAACCGGCTAGTGGGCAATTTCGTCGAGGCGGAAGTCGAGTTCAAAACCGCACTTGAGTTAGATCAAGAATCGGCTCGTGCTTTCCACGGTTTGGCTCGTGCGTACCAGGGTCAGGGACGCTTGAACCTTGCAGAAACTGCCTTCTTGGCGGGCATCAGCGCCGAACCGAGTTGGGCGTTCGGCCACCGTGGTTATGGGTTCTTCCTGGCCCAGCATAGTCGATTTGACGAGGCGTCGGAGCAATTCGAAAAAGCGACCGAGTTGACGCCCGATGACACGAATGCGTTATCGAACTTAGGACAAGCCTACTTCGACGGCGGCAATTGGGACAAGGCTCAGGAAGCCTGGCTTCAGGCCCTGTCGATCAAGCGTGTCGTACCCGTGCTGGTCAACTACGCGACGCTAAGCTACTACCAAAAAGACTACCATCTTGCGGCCTCGTTATTGGAGGAAGCCCGTGCAATCGCGCCAACGGACTATCGGGTTTTCGGCAAGATGGGTGCCACGCACCGCCAGCTTGGCGACACCGAACGCTCTCGAGAAGCGTTCCAACAAGCTATTCGGTCAGCGGAGGAAGTATTGAGCGTCCGGTCCGGCGACAGCAGTTTGATGAGTTCGCTTGCGGGTTTCTATGCAAACGTGGGCAACTTCGAACGTGCCGACCAACTGTTGGTCGACGCCAGAGATGCGGGGCCGAAGGACTCGAACGTTCCTTACTACGAAGCGGTAGTCGCAAGGCTTGCTGGACGCGGCGGTGTGGCCGAATCGCTTCGGCGAGCAGCCGAACTCGGTTATTCGGAACGTTTGCTCGATGTCGACCCGCTGTTTAATCGCGTTGACGCGTCGGGTATAGTCGAAGCGGGGAACGGGAGCACGTAAACCATGGCACACTCCAACATCAAGCTGACAGTCGTGTTTGCCGGTTTGCTAGCGGCTGCTGGCTGCCAACATGTGACTTGCGGCGACGGTACCTATGCGGTACACGGCGACGGCTCGGGTTACTACATCGACCAGGATGGTCGCGGTTACTATGTCGACCAGGACGGTGGGCGGATCAACGACGTCGTTTGCGCGGCTGTTACACCACCCACGGTGTGCGGCGTTGGCACCGTACAGGTTGTAAGTCCTCCACACTACCTCATCAATCCGGATGGACGCGGCTACTACATTGACCAGGATGGGCGTGGCTACTACGTAGACCAGGACGACACGATTCCTGCGGGTCGAGCCTGCGTGCTCGGCGAGCTACACCAAGTATTGCCCTGACGCTTGAACATTAGAGTATGGGGCTCGGCGTCGAAGACGGTGGGTCGATGATCGCTATCGCCATCTCGGCCCTCGCACGATAGACGGTTCGAAGTGCGCCTTCCTGGTACCCGACAAATTGCAACTGTGTCAGGCTGATTTCTCGTCCCACTTCGGCTGCGTAACTCTTTACGTCCAGCCACTGTTGCTCATACTCCGCACCTCGATCCGGGAAAAATTCCGCATCACCTGCGAGCACTTTGGCCAGATCAGCGAGCGCGTCGGTCCCGCTGTCGACGACTCTTTGCAACTCTCCGTTGGTACATTCAAAACAGTTGATCCAGGCTTTCACGTAGGCCGTGATCTGGGTCGGGGTGGGCGTCTTCTTCTCCTCGCTGATGACGATCGTGTACGTGGGCGGCACGCCCCAGGGCACGCCCCAGGTGCTCGCGGCTATCGCCAACAAACATGCAGAAAGTCCGATTCTAATTAAGTAGTCCATGCTAGTTCTCGTCCAGTGCCAGATAGGGGCAACTTCGATCAAAAATCCAGTCCGCGCAGTCACGCTGCGGCTCCGCTGGCGGCCTTATTGCCGGCACACGCCCGTTTATGAACGACAACGTATTGACGGTTGTCCGAAAACCCTGGCCTTCGGTAATCTCATCACGCAGACCACTCTGCTCAGCCCACATGAGATTTTTCACGCCGTAGTCACACGTGCCGTCATAGTACGCGTGGTCTCCATAGGCGACGCAATACTCACCGACAGTTCCGGTAAGCGTATCTATGCCGATAAAATTGATGTGGTCCAGGGACATGGCATGCCCTAACTCATGGGCCAGCGTCGACATGGTGGCAGTCACTCCAATCGTGATGTGGCCGCTGGATCGCCCGTCAGGAAGCGCGAGATGAAACCCGGTAAGCGCTGGCGCCTGGACTGCATACACGTTCATGGTGTTCAGCAACGGGGCAATCCGCTCCGCAAGCTTGGCAGTATAGACGTCAGGATCCGTGTCACCGTTGAAGACCCCCATCGCGAGCGTGGCGACGTCTTGTCCCCAAGTTGGATCGTCTTCGTAGTCAAACGTGGGTTCCGCAAAGCTGATGCCGGCGTGGGATTCGTTGAAAGCTTGATCGGCTATGTCGACCTGGTCTCTGTAGATGTCTTCGAGGTCCGGCGGTACCGGATCAATGGTCACTACCCAGTAGCGAACGGGCACCACCCAACGACTTTGCAGTGCAACAGTCACCGTATCGTCGCCAGCAGTCAGACCGGGATTTTCAACGACGGCGATCGCGTTGTCGTCCGAGAACACGATGATCTCTGCGTCGCAATCGGCGCCTTCGGTCGCATCGCCTATGGCGATGGGTGATACGCTGGTGAACGGTGTGTCGTTCTCGCAGTCTCCGAACTGGGCATCGACCAGTGCGATCGGTGTGTCGGCACCGGCGTTGGTCAACACGACTTGATCCGCCCACGCGGCTGCGCTAACGCCTAGCAACACAGCACACAAAATGAAGTTCCGCATACTCAAGCCCTCCCTCGTAGCTTCTTTTACTCCTTTCCCTAAGATTGATCCACCTCCTCAACACCAGCTTCCGTAGACATAAACAAACACTAGGAATCAAACGCGAACGGGACTTTGATGCGGGTCGCCGGCAGCGGTTCGTCGCGAAGGAAGGCGAGCATGGCGCGCAAGATATCGGGTGACGAGACAAACAGCTCATCGCCGTGCCCCGCGCCGTCGATGATCAAGTGTTGGCCATTGGGCAGGCCTTGCAGCACGCGTTCGGCGTTGCTGACGGGTGTGCGGCCGTCCTGAGTACCGCTGATGAGCAGTGCGGGAACCGCCGAGGTTAGGGGTTCGCGAAAACCGGAACCGAGATCCGTGTGCGGTACGGACGCGCAGATGTCGGGAAACGGGTGGTTGATAACGTCGCCGAGTAGGCTGGTTGCGCTTTCCACCGAGACGCGCTCGATGCGTGCGGTACTTGCGCCGGAGGCGCAATCCATGGCGAGCGCCATGAGCGAGTCGCGCCGGCCTTGGCGCACGTTGAGGGAGAAGCGCGCGACCTGCTCGAAATCACCCTCCAGCATCCGGGCGACGGCACGGGGAATGGTGGAACGCGTCGACCCGGAACGTAAGCGAAGCGCGAGAAACAGCTGCGCATCGTAAACGCCGATGGTCACCGGAGGTTCGTCTTCCAACGCTACGGTGACGGGTGCGGCCTCGAGACCGGCCAACACCTGCGCGATGTCTGCAGCCAAGTCACTGTCGGCCAGTTGTGTCAGGTGATCGATCGCGGCGTCGACGTCGGACGGCAGCTTCAACGTATCATCGAGTCCCTCGATACCATGCAGAATCATCCGGTGCACGTTGTCCGGGTACTTCTTCAGGTAGGCGAGCGCAAGATGTGATCCGTAGCTCGTACCCCAGAGCGTCACTCGATCGGCGCCAAGCGCTTGTCGCAGTGCGTCGATGTCATCCGCATTGGCATCGGTATGCCAAGCCGACAGGTCGACGTCGTCCTCAAAGTAGGTCAGGCATTCGGGAAGGCTGGCCGCTTGCGCCGCCAGCAGCGTGGCGCCGGTCATGGGTTCGTCCAATGTGTGTGACCAGGTGTTGGGGCAAATCAGCCACGGGTCATTCCATGGCATGGTGCCGCGCTGGTCCAGCACGATGACATCGGCTATCTGGCGCATGGCGTCGAATACCGGATAACGCCCGCTCAGCGCTAGCGTCAGCGTGCCGCCGCCGCCGGGACCCCCGGCCAGGTAGACAATCGGCGGCCCGGGTTCATCTGCTGTCGATTCAAGTTGCAGCCACGCGAGATGCAACCGTCGTTCGGGCACGGCCGGGTTTTCGGGGACCGCAAGCAGTTCGATCGACGCGCCGATGTCGCGCAACCACAGCCAGCTCCACGCCACGCCGCCCAGGATGGCGAGGCCGAGCAGCGCCGGAATCACCGAGAGCGACTTTGCCCACCAGCGCTTAGCGTGCGCCAGATGTAATGCGGAGAGGGTCAACGCCGGAACGATCGTCAAGATGAAAATCCAGAACTCGACCCAGAAATCGAGATCGAACGGCGGCCACAAAAACCAGATGAACGCGAGCGCGGCGAACGCAATCAGAAAGAGAGCGACGATCAACATGGGCGCAGCGTGACCGTTTTGCTTTGCTGGTGTCAACGCCGAGGCCTGCGAGGAAGCTCACGCCTAAAGCAAAACAGCGCTATACACGGGCGCTCCGGGGGGGTAAAAACGCGATTCGCGACGAGGCTCAACGCCAGCGGAAACGTGAGGAGCAGAAGGAGTCATGGCACCGAGTGATGAGATGAGCAAACTCATGTGGACCGGGCGTGTATGAACCGCGCCGGTGCAAACCTGGATATCGAAGCGACCCTTCGCTATCACGCTACGACCAACCACAGCGAGGCCAAGCTCAGCCGCGACTCGCACGTTCTCGACTGGAACAACCAACCTCGACCGTTCAAGATCTATTGCGACGTCGAATCTGTGCCGCTGCCGTCGGATCCGACCCTCCTGGTGGGCGCATCGCCGCCGTTGCTCGACGTGATCGCAACCGCCCCGGCAGATGTCGAGGGTAGCGCTGAACGGATTCCGGATCTCGAGGTGCTTGCACGGACACTGTACCTGGCCGCCGGTATCATCAAGCGCAAGCGTTATCCCGGTGGCGGCGAGATGCTCTTTCGCGCCTACCCGAATACCGGAGCCCTCTATCACATCGACCTCTACCTGGTGACGGGTGATCTGCCTGGCCTTCCGGCTGGCGTGTATCATTTCGGGCCCGACGACTTCGCGTTGCACAGACTGCGGGCCGGGGACTACCGTGCCGTACTGGCGGAAGCGTCCGGCATGGAAGCACGGGTCGCTCGGGCGCCTGCCATCCTGGTGAGCGCTTCTACTTATTGGCGCAACGCCTGGAAATACCAGGCAAGGGCGTACCGGCATTGCTTCTGGGACGCGGGCACGCTACACGCCAATCTGCTCGCCGCGGCGGATGCCGAATTGTTGCAGCCAAGGGTGGTGCTCGGTTTCGCCGACGAGGACGTTGCGGCGCTGTTGGGATTAGACACGGGGCGTGAAGCGCCGCTGACACTGGTACCGCTCGGCTGCACCGAGACACCCATACCGCCAGCGCCGCCAATGCCGACACTCGCGCTCGAGACCGAAGCGCTGTCGCGATCGGAAATCGACTATCCGGCGATTCGCGAGATGCAGCAAGCGTCTTCGCTCGCAGATTCGGCGGCCGTGGCCGCGTGGCGGAGTCCGATGGCCCTTTCACCATCTGCCCCTTCAGCCAAGGAGGCGGGCGAATCGTTGCGTCCACTGCAGTCGATGGACGAAGGCACTCTGCGCTCGCTCAGCGATGTGATCCGCAAGCGCGGATCGACACGTGCGTTCGATCGCACTCGCGCGATCACGTTCCCGGCACTGTGCGCGGTGCTCGACCGCGCCACGCGAGGCGTGGCCGCGGACGTCCTGGCGCCTGGGTCCACGTTGCTCGATCTCTACTTGATCGTGCACGCCGTCGAAGGACTCGCGCCGGGTGCTTACTATTACCGGCGTGAAGAGGGCGCGCTCGAACGGCTGCGCGAAGGCGATTTTCGCGCGACAGCCGGTCGGCTGGATCTCGGCCAGGCGCTCGCGGCCGATGCAGCTGTCAACGTCTATTCGCTCTGCTCGCTGCCCGTGGTGCTCGAGCGCTTTGGCAACCGCGGCTATCGCGCGGCGCAGCTCGAGGGCGGCATCACGGGGGGCCGCATGTATCTGGCTGCCTACGCGCAAGGGTTCGGAGCTACCGGACTGACTTTTTTCGACGATGAGGTGACGCAGTTCTTCTCGCCGCACGCGGCGGGCAAGAGCGTCATGTTTCTGGTCGCGCTCGGCTATCCGGATCGTGTGGCGCTGGGGCTCGAGCGACCGGGGTAGGAGCGGCTTTAGCCGAGATTAGTTTTGGAGACTCCTTACAGTCGCCCCTACCAAGCTTGCGCGTTAATGTGTCGTAGGCATTGTGAGATTGCACGGAGGATGAGGTCATGAAACGCCTGCACCGAGACGACATCTACGGTTGGTCCGTGTTCGACGAACGCCTCGACATCGACTTCCATAGCGTCGTGTGGGTGCGTCTGGACGGCAACGTGGTCATCGATCCGTTGCCATTGAGCGAACACGATCGGGCGCACCTCGAGCAGCTCGGGCCGGTCAGCACGATTGTCATCACCAATTCGGATCACACCCGCGCATCGAAACCCCTGGCCGAGGCCACGGGCGCGCGCATTCTGGGCCCCGCAGGTGAGCGTGGCCAGCTCGAATGCGATGTCTGGCTCGACGATGGCGACGAGGTCGTGCCGGGGCTCACGGTGATCACGCTCGACGGATCGAAAACGCCTGGGGAACTCGCGCTGCTGCTCGAAGAGACCACGCTCATCACCGGCGATCTGATCCGCGCCCACGCAGCGGGCAGTCTGTGTCTGCTGCCGGACCCGAAACTCTCGGACAAGCGACAGGCAGTCGCATCGCTTAGGCGCCTCGCCGACTTGCCACGAATCGAAGCCGTGCTGCCGGGCGACGGGTGGCCGGTGTTTCGCGGCGGTGCAAGGGCGTTGGCGGACCTCGCGGCAGAGTTCGATTGAGGCCCATATTTGGGCTCCGACCCCAAATATAGTTACCAGTTCTCCACCCACGGGCGGAGCACGACTTCAAATGCCCAGGTAGAGCGATGTTGCCGGTGGAGGTGCAGGTAGGTTTGTGCGATTTGGTCCGGGTCCGCCATGTTGTCGTCCACCGAGGTTCCCGCCAAGCGATGCGAGCGCGTACCGTCTTCCTGGGTCCACCCGATGGCTGCGTCGATCGGCACGTGAGCGACGTGAATGCCCTGAGGCATGAGCTCTCTTGCCATGCTCTGGGCC
>JAPUIA010000058.1 GCA_027297435.1 Gammaproteobacteria bacterium
GGTGATCCGCCAAAGAGTTGTTCGTTCAGTTGTTGCCATCGATCCTTCTTGCACTGTAAAACCCATACTCAAACACCGAAAAGGCCCCGAAGGGCTCGGTGAGCGGGTTCTAAGGATTGAAGTTCGAGATGCTTAGACCCGCTCAGCTGGTGATCGGGTCCAAAGGGCGCTAGGGCCTCAAGGTTAGGACGAGCTCACCGATGCTCGGAGTAATCTCCGTAGCCATCCGCACATGGAAGTGCCATGTTCAGCCAAGAGCTGTTCGGGATGATGATGTGCATTTCGCCCTCCTTATTTGAGAGGTCGGCATCCTAGCGAGTTTAGCCGCCGGGTTCAACAAAACGATAGACGAATCGGTCGGTCTTGCCGCTAACGCTTTCGTCGAAAACGCTGGTCGCTAACTGATCGTCCGGGTTGCGTAGCACGTCGAGTTCACCGGTAAATTCAAAACCGTGGCTTTCGATGTCTGCGCGTGCAAAGCGCGCGTCGATCCTGTGTAGCTCCTGGGCTGCCGCCGACCCGGACCCGGCCACTGCGACGTGATCCACAACGCCGAGCACACCGCCGGGTTTCAACACGCGGTGTGCCGTCGCGAAGAACTTCTCGGCATCGAGATCCCAATCGTCTGTTTTGTAGTAGAGGTCGTGGTAGGTCATGACCATGAGCAGCAAGTCGACGGAATCATCGGCGAGATCGATGGCATCCAACTCGCGATCGTAGCGTTCGACATGGGCGAGACGGTTGCCCGCTAGTCGTTCTTCGAGGGCTTGTCCGGCAAATTCTAGGTACGCAGCGTTGTTGTGTGCATAGACCTTACCGGTGCTTCCAACGACATAACCGGCGATTTCGCTGTAGTAACCGCCACCGGCAAACAGGTCGAGCATCACGTCGCCGGGTTCGAGCGTGAAGAAGCCGAGTACGCTTGCCGGGTGGCTGCGAGCGTCGCGTTCCAGGTCTTCGCTGGATCGATCGGGATGAGCGAGCGCATCTTCTATCGAACCGGTGTCAGCGTTGGCGTCCGCGTCAGCATTCGAGAAGACAAAGGCGCTCACGAGACCGGCGGCCAACAGAATAGACAACGGCTTGTTCACGATGATTTCCCCCTCAGGTTGTGTCAGGCACCACGTACGTTTGCCTACAATGCCTTTTTTGGCATAAGCAGTCCAACGGGCGGTAGCGCGGGCCACAAGGCTGCTTGAAGGCCTTTCGATCGCACGATGATGCGTCAGATATCGCCGAAGTAGTGAACGTCGTCGACGGTAAAACGGATTCGATTCCAACCTTGCATCATTCGAAGCAGTGCCGCCTGGTTGGCGGGAAGTGGAATGTGGGTGGCGTCAACCCTGATTTGGTTCCACGTTGGATCGACCGCTTGCCAGACTCCATCGACGGCGACTTCATTCCAAGCGTGGAAGGCCAACGCCGGTTCCGCCCCGTCGGCATAGGCAAGCCCGATGACGGTTATCGCAGGCATCCCCACTGAGCGTGCCAGCGTCGTCAGAAGATCTGCGAATTCCGTACATTCGCCAATGCGTTTTTCAATCGTTTCCAACACCGGTGTCGAAGGTGTGTCGGGTCGATATTCGAGGTAGCCGTGTACAAACGACACGAGTTCGGCCAACTGCCGCTCGGCTTTGTTGCTGGCTGGCATCTGGCTCGCCAGTCGCTCCACGTCCGGGTGGAATATCGGGAAGGTTAGCGTCTCTGCTATGGCTTGTCGGGGATCGTTCTGAGCCGATGTCGGGTTGGCGAAGAACGACACCTGCCAATCGTTGTGCCGTCGCTTTGCCTCGGGCCAGATTTGCCGGAGATCGTGTTGGCTGGTGATAGACATGTCGAGTTTGGCGATGTTTTCGGCCGCCTCGAGGCGCCGGTCGAGTGGAATAGAATAGTTGGAGAGGTGTAAAGGCGTGCGAGTTTTCAGGGCTTCCCGCATTGTCGACTGCTTTAACGTAAACAAACCTGCCATGGAAAGTTCGATTGGCGCAAAGCTTGCGTCAAGTTGGATAGTGGTGGCTTTCAGGGGTGCCGGACTTTCCACGAGGTAACCCGTTAGGTTCTTTTCGACGACGTGGAACACTTTGTTAACGAGCCGGCCCCGGTCGAAGTCAGGGGTTTTGACGTAGAACCGATCACCCGAACTGGGGGCGTGGGTGGCGAGCCAACCCTCGAAAGCCAAGTAATCCTTCAGAGCGTAGTCCCAATCCAACGCGTGCTGAGTACTTTCAGCGCCGTGAATGAAGGACGCCGTCAATCCGTCCGATCCGGATTCGATCACCATACCTTCCGGCGCGGAGCCGCGGCGCTGGTTCCAGTGCTCGGCCGCGACGAGTTGGTAGGGGGGCGCGGGATGAAACCTCAGGTGGTCGGTAATGCTCACGGGCTGGCCGTCGGTCAGGGCGAAGTGGGTCAAACTGTCGAATTGCCAACTGCCGCGTTGGTCTTGATGGGTCCTGGTATGCAGGTAGCCGACCTGTTGGCCATCGAGGTTGAGCTGGTACCAGCGTTCGCCTTCGAGGCGTTCCGCACTTATCAGTTCGATGGGTTTAGAAACGGTCAGCCAAAGCGCAAACACGCCAATCATGACCAGCGCTAGTAGCCCGCTCGATAGTCGTAGCAGCACTCGGGTTTCCCTAATTTCGGCGCACGCAGTGTAGCGGTTATTCGGTACGCTTCGCGATGATCTTCTTGATGCGGCTGCTCGAGTACCGTGCTTATTTGACGGAGGTTCCCTCGCTACGGCGTTCTAAGTCCGACAGACTGCTAGAATACGCGCCTGCGGAGCGTCCCGAAGCGCCCCGCCATTGGAATGAGATTGGAATTGGATGACGCAGCCGGCCAGCGATTTTATCCGCCAACGGATCAAACAAGACCTCGACTCAGGTCTGGTCGAAGGCGCCATCGTCACGCGGTTTCCACCGGAGCCGAACGGCTACCTGCACATTGGACACGCGAAGAGTATCTGTCTCAACTTCGGCGTTGCAGAGGAGTTCGGCGGGTATACGTACCTGCGCTTCGACGACACAAATCCTCTCAAGGAAAGTGACACGTACGTCGAAGCGATCCAGCAGGATGTAGCCTGGTTGGGATTCGAATGGTCAGATCGTCTGACTAACGCCTCGGACTATTTTGACGCTCTTTATGCCAGAGCTGTGGAACTGATCGATGGCGGCAAGGCTTACGTGTGCAGTTTGACCGGTGAAGAGATTCGGCAATCTCGAGGCACTCTCACCGAGCCTGGCAAGGAGAGCCCTTATCGAGGCCGTTCGGTAGAGGAGAACCGCGAACTCTTCGAGCGCATGCGTGCAGGCGAGTTTGCCGATGGCGAGCAGGTATTGCGGGCGAAGATCGACATGGCTTCACCCAATATCAACATGCGCGACCCGGTGTTGTACCGCATCCGTCACGCGACTCACCAGCGCACTGGAGATAAGTGGGTGATTTACCCTATGTACGATTTCACGCATTGCATATGCGATGCGCTGGAAGGGATTACCCATTCGCTGTGTACGCTCGAGTTTGAAGATCATCGACCCCTTTACGATTGGGTGCTCGACAACATAAACATGAACTTTCACCCGCCGCAAATCGAATTCTCGCGGTTGGGACTGGAGTACACGGTGCTGAGCAAGCGGCTGCTTAGTCAACTCGTGACGCAAGGGTTGGTAGAGGGCTGGGACGATCCACGCATGCCGACGCTAGCGGGTTTGCGGCGCCGCGGTGTGACGCCAGGGGCGATTCGCGAATTTTGTCGTCGCGTAGGCGTCACCAAACAGGACAACCGTGTTGAGATGAGCCTACTCGAGTTCTGCATACGCCGGGACCTGGAAGGCACCGTGCGGCGCGGTATGGGTGTACTGAACCCGTTGAAGGTGCGTATTTCCAACTATCGAGACGATGGTGAAGTACTCGAAGGCCCATGGCACGCGCAGAATCCTGACCTGGGTCGGCGCGAGCTTCCGTTTGGTGCCGAGCTGTACATCGAGCGCGAGGATTTTACCGACGCACCACCCAAGAAGTGGAGGCGTTTGTCGCCGGGAGCCTTGGTCCGGCTGCGCTATGCCTACATCATCCGGTGCGACGAAGTCGTGCGCGACGCACGGGGCGAAATCCAAGAGTTAGTCTGCAGCTACATACCCGAATCCAAGAGTGGCAGTGATACGAGCGGGCTAAAGCCTAATGGCGTGGTCCATTGGGTAGCGGCCGATACCGCTGTCGCGGTTGAGATTCGGTTGTACGGCAGGCTGTTCAAGGTACCCGATCCCGGTGCCGCGACGTTGGTTGACGATATCGATCCGGCGTCATTGACGATACGGTCAGGCTACGTCGAACCGGCGATCCATCACAGTGACGACGACCACTTTCAATTCGAACGTCTGGGCTATTTTTTTCGCGACCCGGAGCGGGCGAACACGTACAACCGTACGGTGTCTTTGAGAGATTCTTGGAAGCCGGGATAATGGGTTAACGACCCTTTCGAGAGCTATGATCGATCCAAGCGAGTCGCGAATAGTGCGCTCGCACCACGCAGATGTGGTGAGTGCCGCGCGGCGCATCAGATCGCACGTGCACCGCACGCCGGTGGTTACGAGCGAACGCCTGAACGACATGGCCGGCGCAGAGCTGTTTTTCAAGTGTGAAAATTTGCAGAAGACCGGCGCGTTCAAGATTCGCGGTGCGATGAATGCGGTGCTGAGTCTGGGGGAAACGGACCGCCGGATGGGTGTCGCTACGCATTCTTCGGGCAACCACGGCGCGGCGCTGGCAAGTGCGGCCCGCGTTGTCGATGCGCCTGCCTGGATCGTCGTACCCGAGACGGCGACGCGTTTTAAACGCGCCAACATCGAACGCTACGAAGGTTGCATCGTCGCGTGCGGGCCAACGCTTGCTGATCGGGAAGCCAAACTCGAGGAGGTGTTGGCAGAGACCGGCGCGACGTTCGTGCCGCCATACGACCACGATGATGTAATTGCCGGGCAAGGCACGCTTGGTCTGGAGTTGGTCGAACAGGTGGACGACCTCGATTACATCTGGCTGCCGGTGGGCGGTGGCGGCATGGCCGCGGGGGTTGTCGCAGCGGTCGGTGAAACCAGCGTCGAGGTGTGTGGGGTCGAGCCCGTGCTTGCGGGAGACGCTGCTCAATCGCTTGCGCGGGGCGTACGACAGGGCCCGATGCCGCCCACGACGATCGCCGATGGGCTGCTCACCGGACTTGGAAGACGCAACTTTGAACGACTCATGGCTTATGGATTACGGATAACGCTGGTAGACGACACCGAAATCGTGTCGGCCATGCGTATGCTGTGGGCGTGTCTCAAGTTGGTGGTGGAACCCTCGGGAGCCGTTGCGTTCGCGGCCGTGTTGCAGGCGCGGCCACGGGGGCGCGTCGGCATCGTATTGAGCGGTGGTAATGTAGAGTTGGACCTGGCATCGGCAGACGATTGATCCTTTACGACGAAGGAACGCGTTCAAACGGTCCTCAACCAATGAAGGCACTCCGTCGTCTCGAGTGCAGCGTCGATTGCGGCGGTTTCCGTCAACGCGGCATATTTGGCCTTCAGCGCCGCCAGTGAGCGCGCGTGATACTTTTGCGGCTTTTGCGTCCAGGGTCGATGTCTGAGTTCCACCGTAAAGCTTTCCAGTTGTTGTTCGATGGCGTTCGAGTTGGCGTCGCTCCAAGGCAGGAACAGGCCGGCAACCTGATCTTGCAATAACGGGGTCAGAGTGGGTGCGAGAGCGGTCCAGGATTCGAACTCGCCTTCGTTTTGTGGCTCCAGCATGCGCTGGATCCACCGCAACGTGTTGGGTGCTTGGGTTTCGACGATGGCTCTGGGCGTCGGATCCCGATGTGCGTTGTATATCTGCCCCCAGAGTGCGAACTCGGCGACCGCCGGACGCGCACCGAATAAGTAGGGGCGCTCGGCGAGGTGGGGTTCAAGCCAGGCTAGGGTGTCCTTGAAGGAATCCTCGATCTGTTGTGCCGTTTGCTGAGAGGAACCCACGAACCAGACGCGGTCGACCATCCGTTCACGAATCGCGTCGGCCGTATCAATGAGTTCCTGCTCGCTGGCGTCGGGCGCCATGATGGCCGCGAGACGTTTGCTGCAGGCACGTTGTTCGACTTCTCGCGCCCACCGATAGTGGAACATC
>JAPUIA010000059.1 GCA_027297435.1 Gammaproteobacteria bacterium
CGCTCCTGGCGGCCCCCGCCCCCCATCCTATTAAACGGCACCCCCAAAACCCTCGACTTTGGGGTTGCCGGGGCTTTCGCCGCGTTTTCTTTTGCCCTACTTTGGACGTAAGCGCGGCACACGCCGCTCCTACCCCGTTTCCTAGCGTTCTTCTACATCACGATGGAACGGTTGCTCAACAAGTAAGCGAATTCCTCGCGTTGCTCACGCTCTAACACTTCGGCTATTTCCTGAACCGCACGAGCGACGACCAACTGCATGCGTTCGGCGCTCGCAACTCTGGGGGAGAGCGCCGACTTCAGCTCGTCGATACTCACCCCGACTTTGACGACGAGCTCTGCCAGCTCGGAAACGGTGCGGGATTCGTCGAGCTTGGCTTGCTCGCGCTCGGTCTTGAGTCGGTCGAGAATTACCGCCACCCGTCGCATCTGCTCATCGTCCAGGTCGAGCTGGTACCCGAGGTAGCGCAAGGGCCTGCGTACGCCAAAGCCGCCATGGCTTCGGTGTTTACCGTAATTGCGGGATGCATAGAAAGGTTGGTAGCAAGCGTGCGCATATGCGTAGCGTCGAGACCAACCGCCATATCGGTGATACATGAGAGTTCCTCCAATGG
This sequence comes from Gammaproteobacteria bacterium, assembly GCA_027297435.1. Taxonomy (GTDB): domain Bacteria; phylum Pseudomonadota; class Gammaproteobacteria; order Pseudomonadales; family Azotimanducaceae; genus Azophilus. The sequence continues at coordinate 614 of JAPUIA010000059.1, forward strand.
TTGGGGACATCACCAGGGCTAAGCCTCCGGTGGATTTTGACCTGCGTCGGCGTTTTGCCGGACGCCCGCAGAACGTAGCAAAAAAATCGATGCAGGCAAAGCGCTTTGACTCCAACGAAGAAATAACCAGCCATTTTGTTGTCCGTCCGCTCCCGTTAGGATGCGGGTGATGCACAATCCCTATTCCTCGCTGCGTGAAGCGCTGCGACTCGCGCGCGAGGCAGAAACCGCGATCGGAATCTAAAAGGAGAATGCGTTGCCAGACAGACACGTGAACTTTGGATTGTGGTACGACCTACGCAACCCTCAGCCCAGCTCGGTATCGTTTGAGACGCTCTATCAGCAATCTCTGGAGCAGATGGTGTGGGCGGAGTCGTTGGGGTTCGATTCCGTATGGCTGACCGAACATCACTTCTGCGAAGACGGTTACACGCCTTCACCACTCGTCGTCGCGGCAGCGATTGGACAAGCCACCACCCTGCAGATTGGCACTAACCTGATGCTATTGCCGCTTGCAGACCCCGTGCGACTGGCAGAGGACGCGGCGACGTTGTCGATCCTCACCGGCGGCCGTTTCGATTTAGGTGTCGGCCTCGGCTATCGCCAGCTCGAATTCGACTATTTTGAACGCAAGCTATCGCAGCGTCCGAGCTTGATGGAAGAGGGTATCGATATCATCCGACAGGCTTGGTCGGGTGAGCCGGTGAGAATCACCGGCAAGCGCTATCAAATCGACGGTCTGGCCATCACACCGGTGCCGTCGAGACCACCGCGTCTATTCATGGGTGGCATGGTCGAACCGGCCATTGCTCGAGCCGCCCGGTTGGGCGATGGTTTTCTTTCGACGGGCGGCATCGGCCACGACGTCTATGTGCAGGCGCTCGACGCTCAGGGTAAGGAACGCTCGAAAGGCGCTATTGCAGCCGGTCATTGGGCGATCATTGCGCCGGATCCAGCCGCCGAACTGGCCAAGATCGGTCGACACGTTCTGTACCAGATCAACCAATACGTCTCGTGGGGTGCGTTCGGTCCGCCGGATGAGGTGCCGTTGTTCGCCGATGCGGTGACTGCAGCGCGCGACGGACTCTACGAGTTGTGGGATGCGGACGCAGCCGTCGCGGGTCTTACCCAGATGCTCGACGACTACCCGGAGATAGTCGACGTGCATTTCTGGGCGCAATTTCCCGGTGAACCCGTGGCGTCCGGTAGTGCACGCATCGAGTACATTGCCAATCAGGTATTGCCTCGAGTCCGGGCGAATATCTCGATAAAGAGTCACGCGTGACTGTTTTTTCCGTTTCCGCTATAGTCCGGTTAATTCGGCCCCACTCGAGCCATCAAGGGAGATGACATGCAAGTAGGACTATTGATGGTGTTCCAAAACTTTGAGGACGGAGTCACCGATCAAGCCGCCTGGGAACGCGATATTCGGCTGGCAGGGCTTGCGGAACCTTGCGGTTTCGACAATTTGAGCGCGGTTGAGCACCACTTCTTCAACTATGCCATGTGTCCCGACAACACCCAGTTTCTTGCTCACATGGCGGCAAAGACCGAACAAATCAAGCTGCTCACCGGGGCCGTGATTTTGCCGTGGCACGATCCTTTGAGGGTCGTTGAGCGCATGATCGTGCTCGATCACCTGAGCCAGGGCCGCGCGTTGTTTGGCATCGGCCGCGGACTGGCGCGGCGTGAGTACGATACCTTTGGCGTCGACATGAACGAAGCGCGTGATCGCTTCGACGAAGCCGCGGAAATGATCTTCCGCGGTCTCGAGACGGGCATTGTCGAAGGTGATGGACCTTACTACAAACAGGTACGCACGGAAGTGCGGCCGCGCCCATATGCAAGCTTCAAAGATCGTTTCTACGCGGTCGGCATGTCATCGGATTCGGTGCCCGTTGTCGCACGCTTGGGCGCGAAGATGATGAGCTTTGCGCAAAAACCGTGGGCAGAGATGGCGCCCCATTTCGACCGCTACCGGTCGCTTTATCAAGACAATCACAATACCCAAGCACCGTCGCCGGTATGCGTGGATTTTCTATCTTGCGACGCGAGCGCCGAACTTGCCGAGGCGAATGCGCGTGAGTACATGGCGAACTATTACGTCACCGTGATGGAACACTACGAGATGGCAAGCGATCACTTTCGGCAGATGAAAGGCTACGGCGATTATGCGGACAACGCCGAGTTGCTTCGCGAAACCGGGATGGATGACGCGGCCAACGCGTTTGTCGACATCAATACCTTTGGCACGCCACAGCAGATCTTGGACAAGATGGACCAACGCCGTCAGCAAATCGGTGACTTCGACTTGACCGTGCAGATCAGCTACGGAGGCCTGACTGGCGAACAGGCGGAGTCCAGCATGCGGCTCTTTGCCGACGAAGTGCTGCCAGAAATTCAGAGCTGGCAGACGCACTGATTTAGCAGGCGGTTTCGCCACGACCCATCGCTCAGCGAGTTGCGTCGCGCGCTAGCAACTGCAACGGGTTGTCATTCTCGTGAAAAGATCCCGCGCGATGCTTTTCTTGTTCGACATCGGCCAGCTCAGGTTGCTTCGATGCAACGTGTAACTTATATTACTAGTTACTTTTAGACTGGATACAATAACCGTAGTTATTAGTTTTCGCAAAGTGCCCGCCTGGATCGGGTTCGGATGCTGCTTCCTTTTGGCACTGCAGAGTTCTCCTGCGCTTGCACAGCAGGGGCAGGCCGTCGTCGGCAGCTATCGAAATCACGACTACGCCGAAGATGCCCTTCGGCGGGTACATGAAGTTCTGGCGCTTGAGGCGGTAATTGTCGAAACCGACATCGATGCTACCCATTGGTATCGCGTCGTCATCGACGATCCGGAACCACGGGCGATGGTGGCGAATCTGCGTGCGCATGGTTTCCCAAGTGCGTGGTTTTTGCCTTCCGAATCCGTATCAATACTGAATTCACCTGGGCGGCCTCGCCAAGATACACGCCAGCAGAATGCACCCGCAACAGTCGCTTCGGTTGTGCCTACCGCCACAACATTGCCCAGTGTCCTGGCCGCGCAGCCTGTCGCG
>JAPUIA010000006.1 GCA_027297435.1 Gammaproteobacteria bacterium
GTCGATGCCGTTGAGTTGTGGCAATCATCGCCGCCTGCATCAACTTGGGAGGATGAGGCTCCGAGAAACGAGGGCGCTCGTCTGTCATCGGCGTGAGTCGCTTGCTAGCCGACAGCTCTTTCTGGTGTGGGGATTTTGCGCACTCGTCGTTTCCGACCCGATTCATGGATCCACGCAGACCGTGTTCGTCAAGAACATATCGATACGCTTGCGGCATATGCACTAGATATAGTGCTAGGGCATCGCCGACACAACCGATCCCGAATGGATTGACGTCTCGTCGGCTATTCAAGTGGTGGTATTGCTCTCCCCTGTTCGTTGCACGGGGCTAGCCCAAGGCATATCGTATACGGTGAGGGGAAACCAATGAATAACACAACGCAACCGATCGTTCTGTATGGCGTGCCGTTTTCACAACCCGTGCGCGCGGTCATGTGGCTGATGTTATACAAGCGTACGCCCTTCGAAATGGTCCTGATTAACCCCGGCTCAAAAGGGGAAACCGGTAGCCGTAACCCGGCCTACCTGAGCAAGAACCCTGGTGGGACAATTCCGACGATCGAAGAGCGGGACACCGGCTTTGTGCTCGGCGAGGCGCACGCCATCATGTGCTACTTGAGCAACAAGTATGCCTGGAACGACGTATACCCCGCAGACCATCGGCTGCGTGCCAAAGTGGACTGGTACTTGCACTACCACCATCGCAACATCCGCGACGCCTCCATCGGATTGGTTGCACCGAAGATTCGCAAGGATCTGGACATTCCCGAAGCCACCCAACAGGCTGCGCGAGCAACGCTTACTAAAGCACTACACGCATTGGAAGCGGGTTGGCTCGCGGAATCCCGTTACTTGACGGGTGCGCAACTCACCCTGGCTGACTTCGCCGCGTATGTGGAAATCGGCCAACTGCAACCGGGTTATACCAACGTATACGATTTCGAACCCTTTCCCAAAGTGCAGCGCTGGTTAGACAACATGAAACAAGTTGACGGACACGACGACGTGCACGTTGTGCTAGCCGAGCTCGGTGATATCAGTGTCGAACCGCCAGCGATGGAAACAATCAAAAACGCGAATAAGAATGCGCTTCGGACCTTGAAGGAAAAACTGGCAGAATTGACACCGTGACATACGTTCGTTCCGGCTGTCCGGAGTTTGCGGCATTCACGTGGTGGTGATGCTTGCACTGCCTTTTTTTCAGTTCCTTCGAGTTCTTCGCGCCCTGGGGAATCTCACAGCCTCGCTGAATCCCCGGTTTCGCCTCTATGCGATCCATCCAGACTTTGAGGTTATCGAGGCCGTAGATATCCACCCGCGCCCAGTAGTAACTGCGCACCCACGCGTAGTTGGCGATGTCAGCGATGCTGTATTCGCCCGTGAGATAGTCACGATCGCCAAGCTGATTATCGAGCACCTCGTACAGACGTCTGGATTCACTGCAGTACCGGCTGAAGTTGCTGCAAAAGCCAGCCAGTCCGCTTTGGGCTGCGGGTTCAACCAGTCGATGCAACACTTTGTCTTAGACACAGAAGATGGAGTGTATGCTGAGGAATCAAAGCAACCATCAACGTTTCAAGGCGGCTTTGAAAACCGAGATGTAGAACTGCCGGTAGCGAGCGGAGTCGCGGAAGTCGGTTGGGTCGAGCGTTTGCGGTCTGTTTATCACGGTTTGGCTCCGCTCGGGGGTCGAGACCCCGGCAGAGAAGGATCAGCGCCGGTGTTGCATCGACCGGTTGAATCCGCACTTAACACGTCAATCCGAGACTGCAACTCAGGCGTTAGCCTAAGCTCCGGTGACGCCAGCCCTCGAAGATCACGTGAGACGCAGAAAGCTACGAAAATAATCCCCAGAAAGACCGACAGAGAGACCATCACGGCGCTAGGCGCGCCGAATTCGGCAGCAAGGGCGCCGAGCATCAACCCGCCAAGCGGCATCAGGCTGTAGGTGATGCCATAAATGCCCATGACCCGGCCGCGCAACGCATCGGGCACTTCGGTCTGCATCGCGGTGATGCTCAGGATCATGAACACGGAGGCAAACGCGGCCGCAACCAAAGACATCGCCATGGCCAGAAAGTAGTTGGAAGCCATGACGGCCGCGGCAAATCCGTACAACAACACTGTGGACACCGTTGCAGCACCCATGATCACCACGCCGTAATGTCTTGTCGGCCGCATCGCACCTACCCAGGCCGTGCCAAGCATAGCCCCCACCCCACCTGCGGATAGCATCATGCCGTATCCGGTTGCATCCGCGCCAAGCAGCTTGGCAAACGCCGGTAACAGTTGCATGTATGACGCCGCAAAAAACATGGATCCGTAGGACAGTAGCAGCAGTTGTCGAAAGAGCGGGGTGTGCACGACAAAGCGCACACCTTCAATGATCTGGTGAATCGGCGAGGTTTCCCGATCCCCTTCGACATTGACGTTCAACCGTCGGATGACAACCAGCATGGTCAGGTAGCCACCGGCACTCAGGGCAAACACCACCGAGGTCTCGAGCATCGCGAGCAGCAAGCCACCGATAGCAGGCACCACCATTCGGCTCGACTGCCACAACACCGAATTGAGCGCCACCGCAGAGAGAAACGCTGGGCGGTCGATGAGATGTATAAAATAGGATTGCCTTGTCGGCCAGTCTACGCCGCTGACAATCGCAACCAACCCGGCAATCACCCAGACATGCCAGACGGCAACCACACCCGCTGCGTCGAGAATCGCGAGTGCGGCAAGCAACGCAGCGGTAATGCTGGACGTGACCATGAGCACCGTGCGCTTTTCAAAACGGTCGGCGATCACCCCTCCAAAAAAAGTCATCAGAATGGTCGGAATGGATGCGGCCGCACCCAACACCCCGAGATCGAGCGTAGACCCGGACAACTCATAGACGAGCCAACCCTGAGAGAGGGTTGCCAGCTGCCAGGCGCCCACAGAGGCAAGGGAGGCCAGCCAGTAACGGCGGTACCGGCTATGGCCGAGTGCCGGATAACGAGAGGTTAAGGCATTAGGCACGGTATCGGTGGGTCCAAAGACAGAACTCGACAATCATAGTGGTTCTCGCCGATTGAGGGTTGCGCATCTTTGCCTGATACGCGCTTTGACGGTTGAGGAGCAGCTAGGAGTAAGGACCTGCATACCAAAGTACCGTGGCGCAGAGGAGTAAGGCTGGTCAACCTTCTTTAATACGATTTTGTTTGGGTTATCCACGGTGGTAGACCGGTCCCATTGGGGTCTCCTGTTTTTGCGAAAGCGATAATCGTGTTTGGCCATTGTTCTGCTAGATTGATAAGTACTGAATCATCTGGCGATGTGATGCATTTGAATGGCAAGCCATTTACGGTAGAGAATTCAAATTAGGAGATAGGCATGACTGAGTTTGTACGCACGGCAGACGAAAACTTCGACAATCTACCCAACTTTCCCTTCGCACCGAACTACCATCAGTGGCAAGACTTACGTATGCATTATGTGGACGAGGTGCCGAAGGATGCTCCCGTGATGCTACTGCCGCACGGCATGCCCACGTGGGCCTATCTATATAGAGACATGATCCCGGGATTTGTCCAGGCTGGGTATCGTTGTATCGCGCCTGATCATATGGGGTTCGGTCGGTCTGACAAACCAACGGACATCCACTGGTACACAATCGCCCGGCACACCGAGATACTCACTTCCCTTATTGTGGACTTGGATCTGCAGCATATTACTTTGGTGTGCCAGGACTGGGGTGGCCCAACAGGGCTGGCGCAAGCGGCAATGATGCCTGAGCGGTTTGATCACCTAGTGATTTTGAATACGTGGTTGCACCACCCGGAGTACGAGTACTCCGAAGGCATTACCACCTGGAATGCTGGCTGGCAGGAAGGTGGTCGGTTCAATCGCCCTGAACCCGATCTCGGCCTGCTGTTGGTGATGAGCTCTGGTTTGATGTCATTTGACGAATTCGTTCTCGCGTTCAGTGACGGCAAAGATCCTGGTCTAACAGGGGCGGCAGCCGATATGTACCGAGGATTCTCAGCCCCTTACAAAGGCTTACCTGATGCAGGGTACAACGGCATGCGCCGATTTCCACTATCGATACCACTCGATAGTTACCACAACGGTAATGCAGCCGCTCAAACTCTGCATTTTCGAACCCTCTCAAACTGGGACAAGGGTTGTCACTTCATTTGGGGGAGCGCGGATACCACTTTCACTGAAGCGTCGGGTAGGCAGTGGGCGGGGCAGCTGAATGCCCGCTTCGATGCGTTAGAAGACGCCGGGCACTTCCCACAGAATACCCACGGTAAAAAGGTGGTGGAACTGATCCTTGACGGGAAGTCTTAACCTCAGCACAGGGGGGACATCGTTGTGGTACACAACTGGTTGAGCAACAGAGAAGCTCACGTATGTATCTGTGGCAACCGGTCTGCCTTTCAGCTTTTCCGCCGCAAGCGGGATGCAGGCCGCGCCCTGGGTGGCGGTGGATCTTCCGATAGTTACGAGAGATCTCCCTGAGATGGCTATCAGAATTACACGACTAGGAAGTGACCGAGACTCTAACGAAGGACTTCGAATCGGAACAGTGCGGCGTCCACCTCGAGGCGTGCGTAAGGAAGAATACTCGTCTAAGAATATTTACGACGTTTGGTTCCCAAACCTATCGCCAACCGAAGCACTGCTAAAGAAATTTTTTCCCATTACCGATGACAAAGTATGGCGGTTGTTCAAGCGACGCTTTCTCGCGGAAATGAAACAACCCGGACCAACTCGAGATCTGGATCTTCTGGCTGTACTCTCTCATCAGACTGACTTCTCTATTGGGTGTTATTGCGAGAACGAGAAGCAGTGCCATCGATCGATTCTCAGAGAACTTCTTGAGAAAAGAGGCGCGGATATCATCTAGATGTGCTGGTGACACCAAGGTTCACGTTTGAACTGCAGAATTAGCTGGCAATTGGTACATGGCCAGCCAGGATCAGTAAATCTTCCCCATGAACTTCACCCCACCATTAAGTTCGCGTTCACCATAAACCGTTAAAATGGCACCATTGTGAAAGACGAACGAATAGGGCTTGAAGCCGTTGCTCGGGAGTTTTCACACGGGCTCGGCCAAGAACGGTCCTGCAGCAGACTGCGCGATCATGCTTGGTCTTCAGAAACGTCGGTTCTATAATTCCTATCCCACGTGAGGCAATGTTGTGGGGTGAAACAATATGAGTACTGTTGGCGAGCAATCCAAGGCAAAACGCACGGTCTTGAAAACCACCTGTCCCCGGGACTGCTATGACGCCTGCGGTATACTGGTGGTCCTGGAACAGGGCCAGGTGTTGCAGGTACGCGGCGACCCTGAACATCCAATCAGCCGCGGCAAGCTGTGTCGCAAATGTTCCATCGGCTACAACAATGTATGGTTGGATCCCAAGGCGCGGCTGACGCAACCGCTTAAACGCAGCGGTGCGAAAGGCGAGGGCAGGTTCGAGACGATCA
>JAPUIA010000060.1 GCA_027297435.1 Gammaproteobacteria bacterium
GTCCGAGCTTGTTCGCTAACTGTAGCCTAATTTAAAAATATAGCAAACTATCGTACTATGTCGTGAGCACGCTAGGAGGAGGAGATCGTGTCAGAACGCGACCAAGATTCGCAGTTTGACGTTCAAGCGGAGGACAACTTATTGGCCCCGAAGGGTCATGACGACTACGCTGGCAAGGTAAGTGAACTTGGGCTCGAAGGGTACGTTGACCTCGTCGCGGAACAGGGTTTTGCGGTCATCCCACCGGAGAAGGTAGCGCCTCCCGAATTTATCGAACGTGTTCGCAGCGCGGTGTTACGGGTCGCCAAGGAAAGAACCGGCGAAGCGATCGAACTCGACAAGAACGCCAACGGCTCGGGTAACTACAAGAGCGAACCGCGATCCGCTGGTCAATTCATCTTGTACTATCTGCTTTTTGAAGACCCGGTATTTGAAGAGTGGCTGTGCAACGAAACCATGCTGGCGATGGTCAATCACTACCTGCGCGGCGAGGGGCAGCTATCGTCGATGACGTCGTTTGTTAAGTGGAAGGGCGGCGATTACGGCGACACGCTCGGCTTGCACTGCGACACACCAAGACCGGCATCTGGCGTGCTGCCGGAAACCTGCAATGATGTGGTGAACTCGGCCCTCTGCTTGACCGATTACAGTGAGAAGGACGGGGCGATAGCGTTTGTACCGGGCAGCCACAAGCTCTGCCGCCACCCGAAGCCCGGCGAAAGAGTCGACGAGGCCGTTGCCGTGGATGCGCCGGCAGGGTCACTGATCTTCTTCAACGGCAACGTTTGGCATGGTGCATTCCCGAAGCAAACCGACGGGCTACGCCTGACCTTGACGACCTACATCTGCCACCAGCGGTTGAAGACTCAGGAGCAGTACCAACGACACGTTCCGCGTGAGATGCTCGAGCGCAACCCGCCGGCGTTTGCACGGCTGCTCGGGGCGGCGGATCCGATGGGCTGGAAAACGATTGGCCCACAATTTAGCCGTTTTGCTGCATGGGCGAAAGATCCGGAAACCGTACCGGACTCGATTCTTGAATTACACAGTTGACAAATTAAACGGGGAAAGACAATGAAGGAACCAACCTACCTGCCGCTTCTGAATTCGATCGCGGTCAACGAATCCAAAGGTGAGGTGTTGCTCAAAGCTTGGGCGGAAACGACATCCGACGCGGAGCTTGCAGCCGCACTGCAGTTCGTTGCGATTCGCGAAGGCGAACATGCGTGGGCCTTTACCAAACGCATGTGCGAGCTGGGTTATCCGGTGTGCGAAGAGACGGCTTTTCAGTTCTTCAAAGATTTCGACGAGATCGTCGAGTTCGTCAAGTCGGATGCCAGCGATGCGGAAAAGGTTGCTCGCCTAACCGGCGATCGCGGTAATGACGAATCCGCACGAGACCCCTTCTCGAACTTCTTCGACGACAAATCCATCGACCCGCAAACGGGCGGCTTGCTCGGCCGGTATATTGCAGAGGAACGGGATAGCGGACGACGTCTGCAGGTCGAGTACGACCGGATATGTGCCGGCGCTCCACAGTCGAACTCTGAGTTGCAAGAGTTGCAGGCGTGTGTCGCCGCATTGCGTGAAGAGGTGGCGGAGCTGAAGAAAATCCGCAGCGTCGCTTAAACGTCCCCTCGCCCGGCCGGCGCGGCCGAGCAGGTCGGGCATTTTCTCGGAACCACGGCTAGCATCACGGCCCGCGCAGGAGGACTGGTATGGCAATCGACCGCTTCGCTCTCGCCGAGGAGCTAAATACGCTGAGAGCGCTCGCGGCCGAAAAATGGGCCGAGGACCCGCTGCCGGTAGGCGGCGCCGCGACCGAACAGCTCAAGGCCGACATAGAGGCACACGGTCTATCGGCAAACATCACAGAACTCGAACTCGACGGGTACACGGTGTTGCCGCCGGGCAAGGCGGCACCGCCCGAACTGATCGAACGCATCAAGCAAGCCATGCTGCGTCTGTTGGAAAACAAGAAGAACGATGCCATGGGCGTTGGTTCCGGTCTCGGCTCGACGCTGTTTCACATGCTGCCGGAAGACCCGGTGTTCGAAGAAGCCTTGATGGCGCCGGCCCCGTTGACCTTGGTCACGTACCTGCTTGGATACCGCGCGAAGCTCAGCCAATGCACGGGGCTGATAAAGGACAGTGGCGCGCCTGCGCTAGGGATGCATGCTGACCACAGCGCCAAATTCGCTGCGCCCTGGAACAAGCTGTCCAACTATTCCGTGGTGACCTGGGTGCTCACTGACTACACGTTTGATAACGGCGCGCTGTGTGTATGGCCCGGCAGCCACCGTTTCAGCCGACCGGTTCCCGCAGAACTCACGATGGCGCACGACCGGGAAGAGATTCGGGTGGTCGAGGTCGGGGCCGGTTCGGTGATCGCCTGGCACGGCAGCCTATGGCACGGCGCGGTACCCCGCACAGCGGAGGGACGCCGGATGACACTCGTACTGCCGCATGTGCGTGACCCGATTCAACCGCAGGAGATGTTTTGGGCGTCGACGACCCCGCAGATGATCGAGCGTAATGCGCCGAGGTTTTGCACCCTGATGGGGCTGACGGCTGCCGGTCCGTGGCTGCAAGACGGGCCCGACCCGGCACGATTGGGTATGGGCCCGATGCTGGGGTCCCAATTCGAGTAACGATCGCGTAAAGACAGACCCCCGTCACAATTGAGCTTTATATAAACCCGTATCCTTGCTGAATCGGTGTATACACCATCGGGAGCCGTAGATTTATATAAATCTATAACTTACCTTACTAGCTTTATATACGATGCGATGCGATGATGTTCGATGTGTATACAACCATGAAGCCTAGTTAAAGGTTTATATATGCCCAGGATGTCGAAATCCTACACCGTCATGAGCGACGCTGCCCTCGGTAGCTTGGTGTCGTTGGGTCGACGCCTCAAAGAAGCCCGCCTCAGACGCAACTGGACCCAGGGTCAGACGGCTCACAAGGCCGGTCTGTCCGAAAGCTCCGTGAAGAAAGTGGAAGCCGGTTCGGCGCGCATCACCATCGGCGCGTATCTGTCCCTGCTCGATATCTTTGGCCTACCGACCGTTTTCGATCGGGTCATCGCCGCCGGTGACGATGCGATTGGCGAGGCATTGGGTCGAAGCGCTACGCGGCAGCGAGCAGGCAAGCCGCGCCAGTCCGCCAAAGACGAGTGGGAGATCTAATGCCCACCGAAAAGCTATTCGTGCATGTCGATCTGGGTGATAGCAAAAAGGTTCTTGCGGGCCAGCTCATCGTCGATGATGCGCAAGGTCGCTTCAAATACGCAAAGGCCTATATCGATAACCCACGCGCGTTTGCGTTGGATCCGATCAATTTGCCGCTGAACGACGAGGTTCACGAGAACCCTCGTACAAGGGAAACCCCTGGCGTCTTTGGTGTGTTGATCGATGCGGGACCCGACGAATGGGGTCGTCGCCAACTCACGAAGACGCGCAAACCACCACCGGTTAGTCACTGCGAATTCTTGCTGGCGGCTTCGGGTGAGGGGGTCGGTGCGCTGCATTTCACCGCCGAGATCGATGAAAAACCGAAACCCACGCCACCGCGCCCGTTTGAAAACGTCGTGCACCTACAGCACATCGCCGAGGACATCGAAGCGGGACGGGAGGTCGATCAGAGCCTCGAGCCGTATTTTTTCCATGGCAGCGGATTGGGCGGTGCGCGACCCAAGACGCTGATCGAGCACGAAGGACGCAGTTGGATCGCCAAGTTCAACCGCGACATCGACCTAGTCGATATGTGCAAGGTGGAGTATGTGTCGATGCGTATGGCACGCGAAGCCGGAATTACCGTACCCGACGTCAAGATCGGTGCGACTGCGCGCGGACCTGTGCTGTTGGTCGAACGCTTCGATCACTCTGACAAAGGCCAACACCACTTGGTTTCCGTGGCGAGCTTGATCAACAAGTTCGACATCACCCAGTTCGATGAGGCCGCGATGTCTTACCCGGGCATCTATCAACTCGGAGTCCGGATTAGCAGTAACACCGACTTCCTCGGCGAAGACGTGTTGCGCCGCATGCTGTTCAACATCGCGATTGGCAACACCGACGACCATTTGCGCAATCACGCGTTCTACAAGATGGCGAACACGTCGGAGTATCTGTTCACGCCGGGTTACGACATCGTACCGAACACCGGCCTGCAGGGTTCGCACGCCATCGCGTTGGGCGCGTTCGGCAATTCGCCGAGTCGAGACAACATCGAGGCGGCGGCACAACGCATGGGCGTCGATCACGCCCGCGCGGTCAAGATTGCGGGCGAAGTGCTTGCCGTCACCAATGGCTGGCAAGACCGCATGACCGAGGCCGACGTCGTGGCATCGGATATCGCGATTCTAGAGCGGTGTTTCGCGTTTCAGTCGGTGGTACAAGAATTCGTGGATCGGGCCGCGTGATCAAGAATCGCGGCGTATAAGGAATCGCCACGATATTTGGCATTGCCCGTATACGGGGTAGGAGCCGGCTTTAGCCGCGATCGGCCAATTCTGTTTCGCGCTTGTCGTAGTAATCCTGTATGGGTCCGAACCCCGGTTGATCTTTGAAGTTGTCTTCCGTCCAAGCGAGAATCTCTGCGTCGCTGCTCTGGGGATCCCACGTCTTGCCTTGCGGTTGCGCCACGTGAAAGGGTGTGTCGCAGAATACTTCGATGCCGTTTTGTTCGGGGTCTTGGAAGTAGATTGACCAAGCGTTGCCGTGGGACATGGGATTCAACGCGGTCGCACGGCCATCTTGTTTGAGCGTGCTGATCATCGATTTGACATCGTTCAGGTCAGCGACGCGAAACGCGAAGTGATTGACGCTGTTGGAGGCTTCGACTTCCTTACGCACCTCGAGAAACGCAATCTGGTGATGATCCGTATGAATTTGTGACAGGAACACGATCTCGGGTGTGCCGTCCCCGTTGATGGGTCCACGATCGGCAATCTCGAAGCCCAGTATCTCGGTGTAGAAATCCAACATGGGCTGCATGTCTTTCACATATACGACGGCGTGTGCCCAACGTAATTGCATAGCTAGTTCCTCGGTTTGTGCAGCTGTGGATAGGCGATGCCCAGCTGGTCCAGATAGGTGTCATATTTTGACGGGTCATAGTACAGCGCCTTCAATCGATCTCGGTAAGCGGCCATGGTTGCCGCGTTCTTCTCGATTGCCGGTGGGTCGTCCGGTCCGATGAAGGGCACATATTCCGTGTCCTTGGATTGCTCTTCGGTGAAGTAACGCCACGCGTCTTCGACGAGCGACTCGTTCTGCAGCAGATCCAGCATCGTGGCGGCAATCACTTTGGCACCGGCGGCTGCGCCCTTGTGCGCGATCGGTGTTGCCATGGCCATAGCGCTCGACCAATGATGGCCCTGCAAACCCTTGACGTTGGATGGGTATCCTAACGTCACGGTCGGGACGTTCCACGACACATCGCCGATGTCGTCTGAGCCCCCGGAAATGGGTTTCTCCGGCGGTTCCTGTATGCCGTCTAGCTCGGTGGCGAGGCCCTCTCGCTCTTCGGCCTCCATCAGCTCCTGCAAGGCGAGTGCGAATTTTGGTCGTCCTCGCTCCATTCGGGGAGGCCCACGGATTGGATGTTTGCGTCCATCGCGAGCGCGATGGGTTTGTTGAAGTGACGCGGCCAAGCCGCACCGACGATGCGACGGCTGACTTCGGTATCGGTCATCATTGCGGCGCCTTCAGCGATACGCTGCAGGGTAGCGAAGTTGGTGCGAATACCGTCGGCGGTGATTTCGCGGACGAAGTACCAGACCGTCGCTTTGGACGGTACGACGTTCGGTTGATCGCCGCCGTCTGTAATCACGTAGTGGGAACGTTGCAACGGATTGAGATGTTCGCGGCGAAAGTTCCAGGCCACGTTCATGAGTTCCACGGCGTCTAACGCGCTGCGTCCTTTCCACGGATCGCCGGCGCCATGCGCTGCGACCCCGTCGAACGAATACTCCACCGAAACCAACCCGGTGCCCCGGGGAACGCCCCAACTGACGGCCAAGTTGCTCGAGACGTGGGTGAAGAGTACCGCGTCGACGCCCTCGAACAGGCCGTCTCGTGCGTACCATGCCTTCGTGCCCAACAGTTCTTCGGCAATGCCTGGCCAAAGTACGATGGTGCCGGACAGGCCTTCTCGTTGCATGATGGCTTTGACGGCGATGGCCGCCGCGATGTTGACCGCTTGGCCCGAGTTGTGACCTTCGCCATGACCCGGCGCTCCTTCGATCATGGGTTGACGGTAGGCGACGCCGGGCATCTGCGAAGCTTTGGGAATGCCGTCGACGTCGGAGCCGAGCGCGATAACAGGTCGCCCGCTACCCCAACTCGCCCACCAATTGGAGGGAATTCCTGCTGAACCCTTTGCCACGGCGAAGCCGTTCTGTTCCAAGATATCGGAGAGGTACGCTTGAGTTTCGAATTCTTGAAAACCCAGTTCGGAAAACGCGAAGAGACTATCGACGATCTCCTGGATGAGTTTGTGCATGCCGTCGATTTTGCCCGCTGCCTCGGCCTTGAGGCCCGTCAGCGGTTCCGCTGTTTGTTCCGAGGTCTCGGCTTCCGACGCCTCCTCGGCGGGCAGCACGACTGAGCTTACGGACAGCAACAGGACGGCAAACCCCAGACGTGTGGAGTAGCGTTGCATGAATCCCCCTTGCCTAAGGCGGTCCAGGATACAAGCAAGCAGTAGGCAAAGGTAGACTAGCTACCGCTCGGATAGACCGCCGTATCTGGGCTCGCGCGAAACGCCAGATACGCGTCAACCGACCGGTGCTGGCCCAGAACAGCAGTTGCGCCAATAGGATCAAAGCCACGAACAATGGGATGTAACCGAAACCGGTGTATCCGACCTCAAAATAGAATACCGCGTTGTAGTGCTTGTCCTCGGTCGGGTGTTCTGCGACCACGATACCGATGTAAGCGCCGGGGTCGGTGAACTCATGACGAACGGTCAAGACCCCGGTAGGTTCGGTGATGGGAGGTTGGTAGAAGACGGTTTGGGATTCGATGTCGGGCAGAGAATTTACATCGTCCCAGTTGGCAAAAATGCCGAAGTTCTGTTGATCGGCGATGATGCGAAACTCGACGGGCATTTCTTTTAGGAAATCGTGCAGGTAGTCGATGACGAAAATACTTTCGCCCACGTCGGGTAGGTCTTCGCAAAACTCTTCGGAACCACGGGTCTGCGGCTGATAGCCGGTAAAGTGGGCTTGCAGGAAACCCATGTTGAGTACGCAGTTGTCTTCTTCGAAAACCACGCCCCCATGCGGTACGGCAAGTTGCGGCCAGCCGAGCAGCCACAACACGACCAGCGATAGGCAAACGCGAGACAAAGTCGACTCCGTGCATTGGGCCGGCAACTATACCAGCATAGATTGTTAGGCCGCGCTGCCTGCCGATATCCAGGCATATAGCACGCACCAGAACGCGAGTCCGCCGGCGATGAACTGGCCGCTGTGACCAAGGCGCCGGATATCGAACGTTGCCGCGAGCATGCCCAACGTGACGCCACAAGCGAAACCGGTGAAATGCGCCAAAACGTCGGTGCGTTCGCCTCCGACACCGGTATAGGCCAACAGTGCGATGGCCGCGAACAGCGGGGCGAAGCTGCGTCGCCAGCCGCCGCCGCGATGGTAGCCTCGTCGCCAGATGAACGCTCCCGAAATGCCAAGTGCGGCGAAGGTTGCGGTGGAGGCTCCAATGGATACAAAACTAGCGGCCTGCATCAAAGCGTTGAGGTAGTTGCCGAACGCGCCGCCGAGCAAGACCAGCAACCAACCGAATCCAGAGCCGAGATAGCGTCCTACGAACAATCCGAAAATCGCACCGAAAAAAGAGTTGGCAACGATATGACCTAGATCGCCGTGAAGCGTTAGCGCGGTAATCGTACGCCACCACTCGCCGCTGGCGACCAAACCGGCCTGCATGGCGCCGATCTCGCGCCAGTTCCAATCCAATACGGACAAGGTTTCCAGGCTTGGCAGCAACCAAATCACGAAGAGATAGCCGGCCACGCCGGCCCAGCCGTTATCGAACGTGATAACGCGCGGCTTGAACTCGATGGATGGTCGGTTTTCCTCGACGTAACGATCGAGCTGCGACTCGGCCGACGACGCGTGCTGTTCTGGAACCAACAACAACCATTGCCGTTCGTGATGTTCGATGCGGTTGTCGATGTCGACCGCCGAGAGGACGAGCGCGGCTTCCGCGATAGGTGTTCGATCCCGAGATCGTCGGATCTCAATCCAGTCACTAGCCTGCATATCTCACCGATTTCCTACTGCGGACGCCGATTCGCTCGCCGTGCGTCGCCTGCTCAGCAGGCGCGGCG
>JAPUIA010000061.1 GCA_027297435.1 Gammaproteobacteria bacterium
CCAGCTCGAAGATATGCCAATTCAAGAACAGGACACCCAACAACGGCATCGCGTTGAACGCGAGAGCCCAATACAGAGCGTGATTGTGTCGCGGGTGGTTGAGCATACGAACGTCTCGTTACCCAACCGATCTTACGACAGCCAAACGATTGCAGTCCGGCACGGCGGCGCGATCTGACGGATACATCACAGTGACACCGAGGCACCGTTGGCAGCAGACGGACCCGGTCGATGGGTTACGAGCGGCTTCAGCCGCAATTCCGTTGTATCGGACTTCCGAGGGTTTCTATCGCGACTGAAGCCTCTCCTACCTTTGTTGCACCCCTACTCCGCTAACGGATGTGGTCGAATCTGGAAACGCACAATATCGCTGGTCATGCCTCTACCGCCTTCGCTGTGCCAGGGCACGACCGAGTTGTTGCTGGCCCACAACCCACGGCCTTTCCAACCGGCCTTCAAGTCGTCGATACGCCCGTCCAGACCACGTGTGTAGAATCCGAGCGGATAGGGCACGCGCAACGTGACCATCTCGTTTTTGTCCGGCAGCCAAGCAAGCAATGCGTCCGACGTGGTGCCGTTGGCGATCGGCACGTTCTCACCGAGGCCCAGCGTATCGAACTGGTCGACCCACAGATAGTAGTGGAAATCGGCGCTACCAGCGGCGGTCACACCCTTCATCTGCGGACCGGGTGTTGGGTGCAGCGTCCAGCCTTCCGGACAGTGCTGGCCGGTTGCCGTCGGGCCGTTCAGCACCTTGCACTTGCTGCGATCGAAACTCGCAATGTGTCCGCTACCGCCGAGGGCCGTCCACAGGATACCGTTCTTATCGATGTCGATGCCGCGTGGCCCGTGGCCCCATTGCGAGCTTGGTACGGCATCGGTCTCGAAAGGTGGCTCATACACTTCGGTCAGACACGTCTTTGGATCGAGCCGCAGGATCTGCCCTGGGACCGGCAACCTCCGGGCTATCCACACCGAGCCGTCGAGGGGATTCGGGATGATCCCGTAAGCAAAACCAGATACGCGCTTATCCTTAGTCGGATCAACCGGCTGGTTAGGCTCAACATATTCACCGACTTTGCCGTCGCCGTTGGTGTCCAGAATCGTCGGACACCAGCCTTGCGAGGCGGCCTCATCTTGTGTCTCGTCAAACTTTTTCGTGTCTAGCCAACCGACGACGTTGCGGTCGCCGCTCGACCACAGCGTATCGTTCTCGTCCTTCGCGAACTGCAGATGGTGCGTGGAATAACAGGTGTCCACCAACACAAATTCTTCGGTATCCGCATCGAAGTACGACAACTGCCGGCCGCTGCGCTCGACTGGATAGCGCTTGACCGACGGATGATCCGAATCCATGCACCAGTCCGGGTTTTTCCTCGGACGAATGGTTGATGTCATCCAGACCCGGTTCTTGCCATCCATCATCGGGTTATGCGGGTTGGACGGCATGCCCCCGGCGTAGGATACGTTCCGGTTTGTCTTGACTCGCATCGGGATCGTCAGCTCGCGCGACTGATGCGCGACGGGATCGGTAATCGTAAGCAAACCCTGTTGTTGAGCGACGCCGAAAACCTGACCATGGGGATACAGGGTCGGGTTGCGTTTGTCGGTGGAAACGCTGTCATGGACGAAGCCTTCGTCGTTGGACCAACCCCACTGGGTGAGCACCAAGTTCTGCTCGACCCCATCCGGCCGCGGTGGTGCCTCAGGCACCTCACCCGCCATGATGCGGTCGGTCCAGTCGGTGAACATATCCAGCGCCCGTTCACGTCCAAGAACGCTCATCGGCACGGTCATACTGCCATTAGCCATCTGCACCCGTTGATCCCAAGCATGACGGGTGGAATCGTAGTCATTGGGATTCGGAATCTCGCGGGTCGCCTTGTTGCCCATCTGATGGCATAGCTGGCAACCATCCTTCAACCTGTCGACGAACCGCGCTTGGTGTTGGACCCGTTCACTGATGCCATTGCCGTCCGCGCCGGTGCCCGGAAATTCGTTCGCTGACGGCACTTCCAGCAGCGAATACCAGTAGTTAGCAGGATAGACCTCGGCGGCCTGCTTCGGAAACGCCGCAACCTCCGCTGTGATCTTCAACTCGTCACCCGGTTGCGCCGACTGCTTGTTCGAATCGAGCAGCCCGTAGCCCCGCACCCAGACGACGTACTCGGCCTCCGGCAGGTCCGGCACCAGGAAACGACCTTCGTCGTCGGTGACGACGATTTTCCGGAACGTGGTCGCAAGGCCAGTGGTCTCGGCGATGACCCAGACGCCTGCTTCAACACCATCGGCGCTCGTGACGGTGCCGCTGATGTCGTCGCCCGCCGCCATCGCCACCGTGGCAATGACTGAAATACTCAAGCCACAGGCGAATGAACAGAACCTTTGGGTAATCGCGCGCATGTTGCTTCCCCCTGCAAGCGAATGTTGCCTCCATGATATACCGATCCGAGGAGACATCCCTATAAGTGACACCCCCTATGAAATTTGCTAGCCCTCAGGGCGTGGGATCTTTGGCTTCTGAATCGAGGCGTCGCGCTCCCTTTAGCATGTTGGGTACGGCGTAGTTCCCCTCGTGACAATCGTACTCAAACATCGGACCCTCGGAAGCCCGCATCGGAATGGCCACGGTAAACGGTCGGGTAAAGGTGGACGGATCGTCGATCGTGTACTCGTAGAGGAGGCGCCCTTCGCCAACTGGTATGAACCGCTCGGTCAGATGCAGGCTCTCTCCCGAGCCGACACCACCACTCCCTGAAAGATTCGTCGATGCGGTGGGTAGCTGGAACGTTGGCTTCTTGTCGGTGAAGTTGATGGTGTCGACAACCAGGATATTGCCTTTCCAGCGGCCACGTGCATCACCCGACCACCGGCTCATCTCGGGTGGTTGGTGCGGTCGGCCATCCATCGGAATGATGCGGGCGTCGTGAATCATCTCGGTGACGAGGACGATGTAGTCGGGGGTTTTGCACGATCCGAAGATTATTGTTGTACGCGCTCGGCGTGAGCGGGGGTCCGGCATTGAACCCTACGAGGCAGCGATCCGAGAGCCCCAGTGACTCGGGTCCTGCGGGTCGAGACTCGGCTGCGTCGACAATGAAGGCTAGGTCGCGCACCGGTGGTATGCGCAGGCGGGTCTGCTCGTCGAGGCGCGCCAGAGCCGCGGGTGTGATTCCGGGCAACCGCCCATCCGCTGGATCGACGATGAGCGAGGTTCGCAGATCCTCGTTGACTTGCGTTCCCCAGTCATACCAGAACGTGTTGTATGCCCCTTCGACATCTTGCGAGGCTTCAGCTACGCGGTTATCGACATCGAGCTGCTGAAGTTTCTTCTCGCGGAATTCTCGCGCTTCCTCGGGAGTCAGCACTGACTTTCCCGCGAGCTCAGCCGGACGCTCGAGAGGGGTCAGCGTTCGAAAGTCCCAAATGCCCTGGATATCGGGAGTGCCCCGTCGATCGCTCGGGACCATAACGTCCGGGTGGAACATGCGCCATGTCACGGGGGAATCGATATGCTTCGACTGATGTCAGAAGAGCAGCGCGGTGCATTGCTATCGAATCTAGGTTACCTTCCGCGATCAAGAGGGGAACAAGGTCGCGGGTAGCCAAGTCCGCGCACGCATTTTTGACCGAAGCAGTCTCTAGCGAACGCCAAGCGCGCGATCTCTATCGCTGGTACGTCTTGTCCGTGCTGGTGGTCGTTTACATTTTCAATTTCATCGACCGGTCGATCCTCGGCATCCTGGTCGAGCCGATCAAGGAAGACCTCGGCGTCTCGGATACCGCGATGGGGTTTCTCGGCGGCTTCGCGTTCGCTGCGTTCTACACCGTCTTGGGCATTCCTATCGCACGCCTAGCGGACAAAGGCGTGCGACGCAACGTCATCGCCGTCTGTCTCACAATCTGGAGCGGTGCGACAGCACTGTGTGGACTGGCGCAGAACTTCGTACAGTTGTTGGCCGCCCGCATAGGCGTCGCTGTCGGCGAAGCAGGCGGCAGCCCACCTTCCCACTCGATGATCTCCGACATGTTCCCCGCCGACAAGCGGGCGACGGCGCTCGCCATCTATGCGCTCGGCATTCCCATCGGCACGATGATCGGCAACTTGGGCGGCGGCTGGATCAACGTGTGGTTCGATTGGCAAACCGCTTTCATCGTAGTGGGCCTACCGGGCGTTGCGCTCGCGCTAATAGTTCGGTTCACCGTTCGGGAACCTCCGCGCGGCGCGGCCGAAGGCCGGGAAGTGAAGGACGATGCGCCGCCGGTCATGGAAGTCTTCAAGCATCTCTGGTCGCTCAAGAGTTTCCGGTACATGTCCGTCGCCGGATCGTTTCACGCGTTCGTCGGCTACGGTGTCGCCTATTGGATTCCAGCGATGTTCAATCGCTCGCACGGACTTTCGACGGCAGACATGGGCACCGCGCTGTTCTATCTCGGGTTCGCTTCCATTGCAGGCACCTTGCTCGGCGGGTGGCTTGGCGATCGCTACGGCGCGCGCGACGCGCGCATGTACATGTGGATTCCAGGGGTAGCAACCTTGGTGGCGCTGCCGTTCTCGTTGTTTACCTACCTCTACGCCGATCCGACCGTAGCGCTGTGGGTGTTGTCGGTTCCTTACCTACTGGGCGCTTACTGGCTGGCGCCGACGTTCTCGATGACCCAGGGCCTGGTCGGCTTGCGCATGCGAGCGCTCGCCTCGGGTATTCTGTTGTTCGTGCTCAACATCATCGGCATGGGCATCGGGCCGCAGTTCACGGGGATCTTGTCGGACATATTCCAAGCGACGACGGATTTTGGAGCCGACTCGCTGCGCTGGGCGTTGGTCGTAAGTCTCGTCTTCAACTTGTTTGCTGGTGTCTTGTATTGGTTTGCCGCCCGTACGCTGCGGGAAGATCTGGCTTTCGCCAAGGGGTTGGACTAGCAGACCACAACCACGTTTGTGGACCCGAAGGTGACCTCTGGGCCAAGACTCTACCTGCGATCATGCGGTGGCTGGGTAAATCTGCGGGAGCTTTAACGCTCGCCAAATTCGATCTCTCAGGTATCAATGTGTAATCGGAATGCCTGAGGAACGAAGCGCCACATCGTTTTTCTATCCGTCCGGATTGTCGTCCAACGTGAAGCCAACCTTGAGAGAGACCTGCCAATGAGCCACCTGCTTGTCCGCGATTTCGCCGCGGACTGCAGTCACCTCGAACCAACGCAGGTTATGCAAGGTCTCCGAGGCGCGCGCAACGGCATTGTTTATCGCGGCTTCCACACCGTCCGTTGAAGTACCCGTTAGCTCAATTGTTTTATAAACGTGATCGGTCATGACAGCTCCCCCAGGATTGCGAATCCAGTGGTGCAGGTGTGCCTGCGGTCAAAAAAATATGCGCCGGAGATCAGCGAATTGCAATCGCCTACGGATTACGACTTTGTCGTTGTGGTCCTGGTTGCAGCGTCGTATCGGTTAGATCGCGAACTGCACGCCGGTCGCTTCCTCGGACACTCGCCACAACTGACGCGCGATGGTCTGCGAGCGGGACATGAAGCTCGACGAGACCTTGCGCGGATTGCCTCGCATCTCACCAAGTCCATCAGGGCCGATGTAGTCACCGCCTTGGACCTCCGCGGCAAAGCCTGCATACAGGGTCGGTAGAGCACCGTCTGTCGCGGACTGCGCGACCATAGAGGTATACAGCTGCACCAATGTTTCGCCCAAAGGTGAACCGGACATGCGCGGGCCGGCATAGCCAAGGCTGGTCGACGCAATGCCAGGATGGCAGGCGGTCGACAAAACGTCGACGTCGGCAGCACGCAACCGACGGTCGAGTTCGTACGTGAAGAGCAGATTTGCAAGTTTGCTCTGCCCATAGGCCGTGAATGGCTCGTAGAACATACGGCCGTGCAGGTTGGCAAAATTGATGAACCCGAAGAGGTGCGCAAGACTCGATACGGTCACCACACGCGCGTCTGATGCCGATTGCAGAAGCGGATAAAGCAGCGCCGTCAGCGCAAAGTGACCGAGGTGATTGGTACCGATCTGCATCTCGAAACCGTCCTCGGTATCCTTGCGTGGAATGGCCATCACGCCCGCGTTGTTGATGAGGACATCCAAGCGCTCGCAGCGCTGGTTGAGTTCGTCCGCGCAACTACGCACCGAATTCAAAGATGCAAGATCTAACGTCACGGCTTCGATCTCGGCAGCGCTGTTGTCAGCCTTAATCTGGTCGCACGCGGTCTGTGCCTTGTTCTGGTCGCGGCACGCGATGATCACCCGGGCGTCCTTGTCCGCAAGGGCTTTCGCGGCTTCAAAACCGATCCCGCTATTACCGCCCGTGATAACCACGGTACGGCCGTTTTGGGGTGTAAGATCCTCTAGCTGCCATGCCATGGTCGTCCTCCTAAGCAGTGTCCCGAGATAATTGTAACGCAACGGATCGACTCAATGAGACAGTCGCCCGCGTCCCGTTTTGGATGATTAGATCTGCCACACCATGGCGCAGTATTGTGTAGACTTCGGCTGCACGGGCAGGCA
>JAPUIA010000062.1 GCA_027297435.1 Gammaproteobacteria bacterium
ATATAGACCGCCTGAAGAGCCAAAAGAGTCGTTCCAGCTCAAGATATACCACAACGGCCCTCTACTACCGCTGTCGGATGTCATTCCGCAACTCGAGAATCTGGGGCTTCGAATCATCGGCGAAGTCCCGTACAGCATTGAGCCGGTCGATGGTGACCCGGTGAGCTTTCACCACTTTCGCCTGAGTTATCACGATCCCGTCGATCTCGCGGTTGTCAGTGAGGGTTTTGACGATGCGTTTGTCGAAATATGGAACGAACGGGTGGAGGACGACCGATTCAACCAGTTGATTCTGTCGGCCAAACTGAGCTGGCGCTCGGTCGCGCTACTGCGCACATACGCCCGGTACATCAAACAGATTCGGTTCGGTTTTAGCCTGGATTTCATGGCCGATACGTTGGCCAAGCACGGACCGGCCGCTGAGCTACTGACCGAGATGTTTGTCGCACGATTCGACCCTTGCGGCGACGAGGCTCGGTTCCCAGAGCTCGCAGATCAGTTCGGGAACTATTTGGACGGCGTTGAGTTGCTCAACGAAGACCGCGTCCTGAGACGCTTCCATGAATTGCTGTTGGCGACGGTCAGGACCAATTTCTTCGTTCCGGATCGCCCGGTCATCGCGTTGAAGATCGCGCCGCGACGCATCTCCGATACGCCGCCGCCCGTACCCTATTTCGAGATATTCGTTTGCGCGCCGCACGTAGAAGGCGTGCATTTGCGGGGCGGGCCCATTGCCCGGGGTGGTTTGCGCTGGTCGGACCGCCTAGAGGACTACCGTACGGAGGTGCTTGGATTAGTCAAAGCACAGGCCGTCAAGAACGCCGTGATCGTGCCGACCGGTGCGAAGGGGGGTTTCGTCACCAAGGGTGACGGAGCCGAAGACGGCGTTCGCTGCTATTCGGACTTCGTCAGTGGCTTGCTTGACGTAACCGACAACATTGTCGACGGCATAGTGCGACATCCGGCAAACATGCGTGTACTAGATGAAGAAGACCCTTATCTCGTCGTAGCTGCCGACAAAGGCACGGCGACATTCTCCGACACGGCCAACGCATTGGCGGCCAACTACGACTTCTGGTTGGGCGACGGCTTCGCGTCCGGAGGATCGAACGGCTATGACCACAAACGCATGGGTATCACCGCACGCGGTGCCTGGATCTCGGTACAACGGCACTTCGCCGAACGCGGGCTCGACGTACAGACCGAGCCGGTATCCGTCATCGGCATCGGCGATATGTCGGGCGATGTATTCGGCAACGGCATGTTGCTTTCCGAATCCATTCAGCTGGTGGCCGCGTTCAACCACCTCCACATTTTCATCGATCCCGACCCGGATCCGGCCGCCAGCCATGCGGAACGGCGTCGCCTGTTTGCGCTAGAGGGATCTAGTTGGGCCGATTACGACGAAACGTTGGTATCAGAGGGAGGGGGTATTTTTTCGAGGGAAGCGAAATCCATTGCCCTTACGGATGCGATACGTGAACGATTTGCCATTGAGGCGGAGTCGCTGGCACCGGATGAACTCGTTCACGAGTTGCTGCAGGCGCCGGTCGACCTGATCTGGAACGGTGGCATCGGCACCTACGTCAAAGCCTCAGGCGAGACGGATGATGAGGTGGGTGATCGTGGCAACGACCAGCTACGTATAACCGCAGATCAACTCAGGTGCCGGGTCATCGGCGAGGGCGGCAACCTCGGGCTTACGCAACGCGCCCGCATCGCCTTTGGCCTAGCGGGCGGCAGCGTCAACACCGACTTCATCGACAATTCGGCGGGCGTGGATTGCTCGGACCACGAGGTCAATATCAAGATTCTGCTGAATGACGTAGTCACTAACGGAGAGCTTACGACCGAGCAACGCAACCAACTGCTCGAAGAAACGACCGATGAGGTCGCCGACTTGGTGCTAGACAACAGCTATCACCAGGCTCGTGCGCTAAGCCTCGCCGAGCGCCACGCGATGGACCGTCACGACGAATACCGGCGATTGATCTGGCGACTCGAAACCGAACACGGTTTGGATCGCGAGCTTGAAGACCTGCCGAGCGATGAGGAGTTGATAGAGCGGTTTACACACGGTGGACAGTTGACACGCCCGGAGTTGGCAGTGTTGCTCGCCTATTCTAAAACCCACATAAAGCAAAACCTGGCTGATGCAGATATTCACGGTGATCCATACGTATCACGCTTGCTGCAATCGGCTTTTCCAGAGCGGCTCGCGAGAGCTTATCCAGATGCGATCGAGCGGCATCACCTGCGTGCAGAGATCGTCGCCACGCAGATCGCCAACGACGTCGTGCACCAAATGGGCATGAGTTTTGTCGTGCACATGATGGAACTCATCGGCGCTTCGGTTAACGAGATCGCGCGCGCCTATCTGGCGGCCGCCGCATGCTTTCGAATCAGAGAACAGGCGAGCGAAATCGACGCCCAGGACGTACCCGCCGAGACCCGGCTCGGTATGCATCTGGAATTGGTACGGTTGGGTCGCCGGGCAACACGTTGGTTCTTGAGACACCGCCGAACTACGACCCGTATTGATGCTGTGGTCGAGGAATTTGCCGGGACGGTCGAGTCGCTTGTCTCATTACGCAAGGCGTTGATGGGCAAGGTGACGGCTGAGGGGTGGCGGCGCAATGTAACGACCCTGGTGAGACAAGGCGTCGATAGGGAAGTGGCCAGGCGTACGGCGAACGCGGCCGTGATGGCGGTGGCGCTGCCGATTGCCGATGCGGCCCAAGCCCACCGCCGCGATTTGCACGACATTGCCGACCACTACTCGACGTTGGGTCATGTGCTGGAATTGGATTGGTTGACCGCACAGCTATCACAGCTGCCGACGGCGAGCCACTGGCAGGCGATGGAGCGCGATTCGCTGTTGGATGACGTGACTAGCCACCAGGGCATGTTGGCCGCCCGCACATTGGACGGCGAGGCCGGTGTCGATAACTGGCTGAGCGAACACGAAGCGTTTGCGAGCAACTGGAAGAAAATGATCGAGGACGCACAGCAGGCTACGGTGCAAGATTTCTCAATGTTCGCGATGACGTGCCGCAAGTTGGCCAATCTGTGCCGAACCTTGGAGTAAAGGGGCAACTCCTAACAAGTCGATACTAGTTTCGTGTCACGTTTCTCAGTGCAGCCCTGCAACGACTACCTAGAGACGGTTTCAAAAAGAGACCGCTTCTAGGGAGCGCATGGATGCCCGACCGTTTGCCGAAGGAAAACGCGCGGGTTGCGAAGCAAACCGTCTCGAAAAAATGCGTGGACGGCATTTTTGAGATCGGTTGTAGTGGCTGGGTGCTCTGTAACATGCCTATCTGCCTTTTTTCTGACAATCCAACCCATAACGAAGGCAAATAACGGTTTGATGTGACGTTCGCCTCAACGGACGCTCGAACGTTGGGAATCGATCACCTCTCGTCGCGGGTCACGTAGGTCATCCGACAAAGAGATGAACCGTTGGTCTCGTTCTGATCAGTGTGAATTGTTGACACAACACGTACATGAAGGCCTTCATGTTAGGATTCCAGGTCCAGCTAGTGGGGGGCGCGGTAGTACGATTGTTTCTAGACGTTCACAAGAAAGGACAGAAGGTCGAGCTAACCGCCAAACGCTTGCCGAACTCGTGTTAGAAGAACGCTAAGGAAAATAGCCGGGTTTATGTGGTTGAGCGAACACAATGACAGGCGAGATGAAAAAATGAGCAAGATCAAGATTGCGATTGTTGGCATGGGAAACTGTGCCAGTTCTTTGATACAGGGCATCTACTTTTACCAGGGAAAGAACGAGCACAATGGTCTGATGCATTGGGAGATTGGCGGATACCAGCCCGGTGACATAGAAGTTGTCGCGGCCTTCGATATC
>JAPUIA010000063.1 GCA_027297435.1 Gammaproteobacteria bacterium
AGTGCCGGGAAAGCGGCCAATACAGCGATAGATCGGTTTGCTCGATATCCTGCTCGACCCGATTACGGTAGCCAACGTGGAAGATACGTCGATCGTCTAGGCGATATTGAACCGAGATCGCCCCCTCATCGACCTGATTGCGATTCGGGTCCCACACGATATTGCCGGCTATCTTCCAACGCTCTGCCAGGTGCGACGCCAGTTCTACCGCAATGGCCGAGGTATCGTGAAAATCATCGGCGTCGCGAACGCCGTTGAGGGTCACCTCGCGGTCTTCGAAATAGACGATCTCACCGAGGCTCGCGCGGAAGTATTCGCGGCCGGTGTTCTGATTGACGAACCGTGTCGTCAACCCGACCGACAACTGTTTGGCGTCACCGATGCGATCCAGTCCAGTGAAGCGATTCTCGCGAAACAATTGCCGATAGCCGAAGGTCAGCTCTTTGCCGTCAAACAACGGCAGTTGGTCCTGTCGCTCAAAAGACTGGTAAAGGTAATAGATGCGCGGCTCCAGCGTCTGTACGAGGGGGGTGTCGAACCAATTGAGGTTACGCTCGAAAAACAATCCGCCGCTCAAGCTGCCCATGCCGATGCCCCGATTCGGCGAGTCGTCCACAAGCGACCCATCACCCGATTCTAGGTCGTACTCGGTGTAGCGGTAGGCAGCGCTGAAGGAGAGAAATCCATACGGCCAACTGAATGGCAACACCACCCGCGGCTCGACGTGCAACCGTTCGCCGGTGATGGCATTCAGCCCCGTCAGCCCATCTGTGTCACGATCGAAAGAAGCCAGCGACGTCCGCAACGAATACTCGAACGGTCCGAGATTGGATCCCTGGTAGGCGGCTTCGAACTCCGGCAGGCGTTGATACTCTTCGCGCTGAATCTCATCCAGACGCTGGAAGCGCTGAGCCCACAAGCGCATGGCGAGCCCGCCGAGTCGGTAGCGAATCTCGCCGCGACGTTCCAAGTTGATGCGGCTCGAGACGGCGAGATCGGTGCCGAGATCGCGAAAGTAATCGCGATCGCTCACCGCTGCATAGTCGACGATGGTACGGAAGCGTCCAAAACTGCCGCGGTGGTCGATGCCGTACAACCAGCGGTCCGCTGGATCGAACGTTGGCGCAACCGGCCCACCGATCGCAATCTGATCACGCCAGTCATCCTTGTTCAGGGTGCCGTTGAAGAGATTGTCACTCGGTAACATTGCGCCGGACAGCACCGTCTCTTGCCAACCCGATAGGTGGCGCAGCTCGACCTCGGCCCCGGCACCGCGTTTGCTCAGCAAGCGGGGGATGACGGTAGCATCGTAGTTGGGGGCTAGATCGAGGTAGTAAGGCACGGTCAGGTCCAATCCATCTTCCGCCGAGTAGCCGACGTTGGGAAAGAGAAATCCAGACTGACGGTCATCGGTGACCGGGAACTTGATGTAGGGCGTATAGAAGATCGGCACTCCCTTGACACGAAGGACAGCGTTCCTAGCCGTGCCAAACACGGCACCCTTGGGAATCCGCAACTGAGAAGCACTGATTCGCCAGGTGTTGTTGCCCGGTTGGCAACGCGTAAAACCGTTCTTGCCCATGACCAAGTTGCCGACGTCGTCCTGTGCGATGCTCATCGCAGTGCCTCGCATGGCGCCGTCGATCAACAAGAACTCGGCATCATTCAGTTGCGCGGCTTGGTTCTCTAGGCTCACGTCGGCATCAGTACCTTGCATAGCCAGGTCGGGCTCTAGAATGAACACGCCACCAGACAGCTCGGCATTGCGGGTATCTTGATGCACGGTGGCGCGCGCCGTGTGCAACGACCGGGTGCCCTGCGTAATGATCACGTTGCCTTCCAGCACCACTTCGCCGTCGAGGGCGTACTGCGCTTCGTCCGCTTCGACTTGCACGGGAAGCTCATCGTTATCGGGCCTCTCAGCGTACGGCAGCGTCGGCAGGCGGTACACACCGTCGCAGTACGCCGGCAGGTCACGGCGCTCTTCAGTCGTCAGCGCGTCCCGGTCGATCCAGTAGCTGGCCGCGAGCTGTCCGGGCCGGATGACGACCAACGGTGCGGATTGGGTGAGCTTCACACGCCGGGCAACCACCGTCTCGGGTACTTCCGGTATTGATGGCGCGGCAACGATAGCTGACGGCTCCGGCCCGGCAGCGGGTTCAGACACAGATGCAGACTCAGATGGGACAACAGCCTCGTCTTCGACCTCATCGGTGATCGCTGCCTCGGGGAGGGCAGCCGCCGCGTCATCGTCTACCCGGACGCCTTCACAACGCCACCCGTCCCCCGCCTCGTCCGGTGTGCAGGACCAACCCGAGTATCGGTTGATCAACACCCGCGAACGATCCTCGTCTTCGGCCGCGTACGCCATGACGCCGGTCAGCACCAGCGCGCCGGCCAACAAGGTTCGCAGTCCCCACATCCGGGCGATGATACCATTTGGACATGCACACAACCTTGGCAGAATGGGTCTCCGGAGCGCTCGAGCGCAACAACCTACCCGGCATCTCGACAGTTGTCCCACTCGTCGCCGAGGCCAGCCACCGGCACTTCTATCGGATTACCACAGGACCTCGATCTTTCGTCGTGATGGATTCACCGCCCGACAAAGAGCACAACGAGCAGTTGCGGATCATGCAGAAGTTGTTCACCCAACACGGTGTGCCGGTACCGCAAATTCTCGCTGAAGATGAACGCGGTTTCTTTTTGCTTACGGATCTGGGCCAACAGCATTTCAGAGACGCCTACGCTAAAGGAGCGGTAGATGAGTGTTTGCAAATCGCCATCGACCAGTTAGTCAACATTCAGAACGTCAAAGATGCAGCCATACCTCCCTATACGGAGACTCGGTTGCGCGATGAGCTTGGCATCTTCAGCGAGTGGTTCGTCGAGGGCCTTCTCGAAGCACAAACGCCGGACGACTTCACAACGACAAGCGACTTGTTAGTGGCCAATGCGCTCGACCAACCACAGTGTTGCATACACCGTGACTACCATTGCCGCAACCTACTGATTACGCCGGACGGGGAACTCGGGATCGTCGACTTTCAGGATGCGCTGGTCGGCCCAGCGACGTACGACCTGGCGTCTTTGCTCTGGGACTGCTATCACCGGTTCGATGTGCAAACCGTTCGCCGCTGGCAGAACTATTACGAGGCATGCTGCCAATTCGACTTCGAGAATCTCGCCAAGGTAACCGATCTCACGGGTTTACAGCGACAGCTCAAGGCTGTCGGCATCTTCGCGCGCCTCTACCTGCGGGACGGCAAGACGACGCACCTCGCTTACATTCCACCCGTCATCGACACGATGACCGCTATTGCGCGAAGCTCTCCGGAAACGACAACACTAGCCGACTGGTTGTCGAGCATGGCAGCACCAGCGGCGTGTCAAATCGACAAGGCGACGTCATGAGGGCAATGATTCTCGCGGCCGGCCGGGGGACGCGCTTGCAGCCATACACCGACACGACGCCGAAACCCATGTTGACCGTCGCCGGTCGCCCGCTGATAGAACACCAGCTGGGTTGGCTGCGCGACGCGGGCATCGTCGACGTCGTGATCAACCTCCATCATTTAGGCGAGCAGATTCGCGCGCATGTCGGTGACGGGAGCGTGTTCGGCGTGAGTGTGCGCTATAGCGTCGAAGAGCAGCTGTTGGAAACCGGTGGCGGCATCGTCAAGGCCCTGCCGATGTTGGGGGAGAACCCCTTCTTGATTTTAAACGGTGACATCTTCACCGATTTTCCACTCGAAACCTTTCCGCGGGACCTGCCCAACGGGTCGCGAGCACATCTGCTGCTTACCCCTACTCCAGATTTCCGTGAGGCCGGCGACTTCGAGTGGGCGGGTGGCCGAGTCACTTCTCGGGGTACCACATACGTCTACTGCGGCATCGCGCTTTTACACCCAACCTTCTTCGACGGCTGCACGATTCAGCCCTTCTCGTTAGCGGATCTCTACTTCGAGGCCATCGAACAGCGTGCGCTAACAGGTGAAGTGTGGAACGGTCGTTGGACTGACATCGGCACGCCGGAGCAACTAGAGGCTTTGCAAGGCATCGGAATAGAGGGTAGGAGCGGCTTTAGCCGCGATTAGTTAGGTCAAGATGGACGATGAAAATCGCGGCTAAAGCCGCTCCTACCCCAAAACCACGAACATAAGGTAGGAGTGGCTTTAGCCGCGATTCACTCCCTGCTAGAATGCGCCGCCTGTCGACGTAGCACCCTATCATGCAGCACTGGATCGCGCCTTCCATCCTCTCAGCCGACTTTGCAAAGCTCGGCGAAGAGATCGGCGCTGTACTCGATGCCGGTGCCGACATCATCCATTTCGACGTCATGGACAACCATTACGTGCCAAACC
>JAPUIA010000064.1 GCA_027297435.1 Gammaproteobacteria bacterium
CGACCTGCCGTGGGACGAGGCTAAAACGCATCTCGGTAACGACGGTTGGCAAGCCGAACTGGAGAGCAACGTGCAGGCGATGAACCGTGCCGGCCTATGGGGTGTGCCGAGTTTTCGTGTGTCCGGTGGCAATAAACCGCACGGTTTCAGTTGTTGGGGCCAAGATCGGTTGTGGCGGGTCGAATCAGAGATCGCTGCCCGCGCGCCGGCAAACCTGGGCGAAGAATGAAGTACGGGAAACGACTTGGCGTTCGTTGCGTGATGCGAGGCACCGGAAATGGCAAACGTCGCTAGTTGGTCAAGTTTCCAGAGTTCAAACTCCGAACTCGCCGATACGGGCAAACGGTTGTTTTACCAAGGTAACGTATTGGCA
Organism: Gammaproteobacteria bacterium; assembly: GCA_027297435.1. Lineage (GTDB taxonomy): Bacteria > Pseudomonadota > Gammaproteobacteria > Pseudomonadales > Azotimanducaceae > Azophilus. The sequence goes on from JAPUIA010000064.1 coordinate 374, forward strand.
TCTGCGTTTTTGGCAACCGTGGCCCCGGATCAGGGACCACGGGTTCACCCCGTGTTTCCCGCACTCGCGTTGGGAGAACTCTGGCTTTTCATCGTGGACATGTCTCCAAAATATCGTGATCTGGTTCGCAACCAGTGGTTTGCATTGCACAGCCTGCCGACAGCGGAAGGCGGCGAGGAATTTTATGTCCGTGGACGAGCAGAACTAATCAAAGATCCGATCGAGAAATCACGGGTCGTTGCCGCCATTGACACCAACCAAGGCTCCCTGGAGTTCGAAGCGCTGTTTCAATGCAGGCTAACAAGCGTTCTCTACACCAAATGGGACAAGTGGGGCACTGCAGAGTCGTGGCCGAACTATGCAAAGTGGCAGGCGTGATGGCTAGCAGCGTTTAGCTGGGGTTGCTGCCCAACCGTTCGTCAATCCACGATTGGTACGGTAGCCGTGGCGGCGACCTGCCACCTGCCATCCCGTTTCTGCCAGACGTGCATGCTCCAGTGCGGATCAGGCTCGCCCGCACTGTGCACCATCACTGCAACATCCTCGCTCAGGAATCGAACGTCATAGTCCCCGGCAATGTACGGTCCTGTTGGTGCATCATCGCTATCTGCCGCTTCGAGAATCTGCGCTTTGTCGCCCACGCCATCGGAGTCGAGGGCCACGAGGTCGTCAGCAAGCAACGACTCGACGGCCGCTGCACTCTCGGCTTGTCCCCATTCTTTATCCAACATTACCAACGCATCGGACTCATCCGCGTTGGCTACGGCGCCGGCCATGATTAGGCACACTAAGCAACCGAGTATTGTTGTCATGTTCATGATTTTCTCCCTCAGGCAGCCATCTATCGATTCGTGCAAATATGATACTCCGGCGATGGCGGTTTGCATCGTCATTCAAGGGGGCGATTTCAGGGTTGCCGACGAATGTTCGCTTGGGGTATTTTCGCTGGTTCACGGTACTTCTGCTTGAACAATTGTTGATGCAGCAGATGGACCCTACTACAGAGAGTCCGAGAGGAGTTCGAATGCGATTGAAATGGACGATAGTGAGTGTGCTGGCGACGCTGGTAGCGGGATGCGGAGACGCCAACGTCGCATCTGATGCATCATCTGGGGCAGCACCTATACAAGAGGAGAACATGGCTATGGAAGAGTCACCGGTGAGTGGTGCCACGTTTCGTTTCATAGAGACGAACGGCATTCGCATGCGCATCGCCGAAATGGGCGATGCAGGCCCCCTCGTCTTGCTGGCCCACGGATGGCCGGAGTCCTGGTACTCCTGGCGGCACCAGATGCCGGCGCTGGCGAAAGCCGGGTACCGCGTCGTGGTGCCCGAAATGCGAGGTTATGGTCAAACCGACGCGCCCGAGCCGATTGATGCCTATGACATCGTGCATCTGGCCGCGGATATGGTCGGCGTGTTGGATGCGCTAGGTGAGCAACAAGCGACCATCGTCGGGCATGATTGGGGCGCGATAGTCGCTGCCACCAGCGTGTTGTTACACCCGGAACGTTTCTCGAGTTTGGTGCTCATGAGCGTGCCTTACGGCGGACGGGCGGCACAGTCGCCCATGGACGGATGGAAGGCGCAATTTGGCGACAAGTTTTTTTATATCCTGTATCACAACGAGCCTGGAGGCGTTGCCGAAACTGAGTACGATGGGGATCCTCGCGGAATTCTGAGCAGGTTGTATCTGTCGCCGGACTCGCCCCGTGAAGCCCCTGTCGTCACTGATCCACAACGTTCTGCCGGTGGATGGATTCCGCGTCTTGGCGCCGCGAAGCAGTTGCCGGACTGGTTAGACGCGAAGGACTTGGACTACTACGTCGCTCAATTCGAAAGCTCCGGATTCCGCGGTGGCGTAAATTACTACCGTAACTTTCAACGTAACTGGGAAATCACCGAACATCTCGCTGATGTGAAGATCGAGGTGCCTACCCTGTTCATCGCTGGAACCAAGGATGTGGTCATCGGCGGCGCCACGGCGTCGGAGCTAGAAGGGTTGATGGGGCGTGCCATCGACGATCTGCGCGATGTCGTTCTCGTGCCGGACATGGGCCACTGGATTCAGCAGGAAGACCCGGGCGCGACCAATGAGGCTTTGCTGGGTTTTCTGCAGAGCCTATGAGGCACCTCTAATGATACCGCGCGCAATGACATAGCCAAATGAACGGCCACCGGCTCAACGACCTCGAACAGGATCAGCTGGCCGAGCAGGGTTACGTATTGCGTGAAGCGGTGTTCTCGACAGAGGAAGTCGCCTGCATCGCGGACGAATGCGAAACGGTGCTCGCCCGTGCTGCAACCGGACCCCCGACACGCAAGATTCCGATGGGTAACTATCTCTTCGAGATCAATCCCGAACTCGTGACGGTGGTGAAGTGGGAGCCGGAACACCCGGACCAGTTGCAGGGCATCGAGCCGTTTGCGCATTTCGATGCCGCCCTCGAAGCGCGTGGGAGAGATCCACGGTTCGTCGATCCGATGCGGGATCTCTTGGGCACGCCAGATCCGTCGCTCTTCACCGAAAAACTCAACGTCAAACGCGCCCATGTGGGTGGTGCGATCTTCTTGCACCAAGACAGACCTTACTGGCTCGAAAACTCCGAAAATGCAGACGAGATCGCGACGGCGGTGCTGTTCCTTGATGACGCCAACCGCGTCAACGGTTGTCTCGAAGTTGTGCCCGGTAGCCATCTGGTGCCGCTCGCGAAGGGCCGCGACGTGGAAGGATTCGGCAGTTTCGAGATGGATTCCGAGCATTTCGACAACGACCAGTTGGTGGCGCTCGAGGTGCCTGCCGGTAGCGTCGTATTTTTCGGGCCTCGGTTGGTGCATCGATCGCTGCCGAATACGACCGCCGGCGATCGCAGAACACTCTTATTTAGCTACCAACCCGCGGGCCGGTCGACGTCCTCGGACTTCCTCGCGCGGATGGTCGATGCGAACAGTCGCGAGACGTTCGATAGGTGAGGGCTTATCCGACCTGCAGCGACGAGCAGCGGCGTTGCTTCGACGCGAACGGCTATTTGGTCGTAGAGCATGCCGTCGCTGTCAACGACGTAACGCAGGTGCGCGAGAACTGCGACGTGATTGTCGAAAAACGCCACAAGCTCGCCTTCGATTGGGCCTGGGAAAAAAACACGCCGCGCGAGGCGCGTAAATTCAAAATCGTTCAAGGCAGCCCCTCGCGCACGTGGCCCGGGATCAACGATACCCGGCTACGTCGGTGGATGATCGCATTCGGCTCGGCGTTGCTCGGCAAACCGATCGAGTTTTGGTACGACCAGTACCTCGCGAAGCCGCCCTTTGAAGGTGCAGAGTTGTACTGGCACCAAGATGAGGGCTACTGGGGCCGGAACTTGGACGAGCGAGGCATCACCTGCTGGTTACCGCTGCATGATGTCGATGTTGCGAACGGCTGCATGCATTTCATTGCGGGCGGACACCGCGACGGGGTGCTCGAACATTTTCAGCCGGAGCACATCCAGAGCGATCTTCTCTATTGCGAGCCGGACACCAGCCGGTCTGTGGCTTGCCCGATTTCGGTTGGCGGCGTGACGTTTCATCACGGTAAAACACCCCATATGACACCGCCAAACACCACAGACGGATGGCGCCGCGCGGTTACGACGCACATGCGTGTGGTCGGCAGTGAAGGCGAGGGTGACCATTATCCGTGGAAGATCTACGTCAACCAGTTCACTGGAGAGCGCACGGTACCGTCGTCGCGGTGACCCTAATGGTGTGATTGATCGCATATAATCTTCGTGTAGGCGTTCAGATCGTATGGGAAGGATCCGTCCGCAAACCAAAGAGACATCACTCAACACCCGCAAAAAGGGGAAATTTCAATGGCTGAAAGCGTATATAAAGTCATCCAATTGGTCGGTACCAGCACCGAATCTTTCGAAAAGGCAGCGGCGGCGGCAGTGGCGCTGGCCTCGGAGTCATTGCGAGGCTTGAGAATCGCCGAGATTGCCGAGCTCGACATGACGATTGAAAATGGGTCTATCCAGTCTTATCGCGCGAAGGTGAACCTATCGTTCAAGTACGAGGGTGGCTCGTAACCTTCTGCGAGTTGCGGTAGCTTCGGACGGGGAAGCCACTGGTCTTCCCGCGGAGCTTTGATGATCAGGGTACCCGGCTGAGGTATCCCAAACGAAGCACGCCGCTAGGGTGGGTGATCTTTCGTGCCCACTATGGCGGACCTTCCTCGATGAAAATTCGAACGAGGTTCTTGCGCGCCGCGTGGTCGAGTTCCGCCGCTCCAGGGGGGTACCCGTTGAGCATGAGCAGGTAGGCAGTAACCGCCGCATACTCCTGAAGGCTCAAGCTGTTGGGTGCGGCGGAGGGCATCGTCTGGCTGATGCTATCGAAGAGATCGACAACGGAGGTGTCGGTCCACCGAAACCTGAAATCCTCCCCGATGAGTGACGGCACGGCGCCGTCCCCGGCCGTTTGCCCAGGTTTGTCCGAGTGGCACTGGGCGCATTCCCGAACGAATACTTCCTCCCCGCGTGTGGCTTGAGGGACCGTGTAGACGCCCTGCCAGATCGAGTGCAGGGGAGCCGAAGCGGTCGGTTCGGGCGTCGTCGATGGCAGCCCGAACGCTATGAGTTCGGGCGGGGTGCCGCCGATCGTCAGCGCGATGTACTGCTTTCCGTCGACCCTGTAGGTCATCGGTGTACCGATGGCCCCGCGTGGCAGGTCCACCGACCCCAACTCCTCGCCGGTCGCTTTATCGTAGGCGACCAGTCGTGCCCCACCGTCACTCCCCCCGGCAGACAGCGCACTGAACAGCAGCGTCTTTGTCAGCAAGGGGCCACCTCGACCGTCCCCGCCAAGCGGCGGCAGGTCTAGGTCCCGCAGCAGGGGATGGCGGCGTATGCGGTCGCCGTTGCCGAGCGGCTTCATCCAGACGTGATCACCCGTATTCATGTCGATGGCGGTCATTCGAGAGTAAGGCGGTTTGAGCAGCGGCAGTCCGCGGGGCAAAGCCGGGGTAGCCCGCCCGGCCCGACCCGAGAGCCTCAAAGCTTCTGGGGCGCCATGCGTAAAGTCGAGTGTGCCTCCGTCGGGTTCGTAGAACGTGATCACGCCGGCGCGGTTTCGCGACGGCACATATAGCATACCCGTCTCTGGATCGACCGCAGCGCCCGGCCAATTAGCCCCTCCGCCGCCAGTCGGCCTGAACAAGAGCCCTTTCGTCTCGCCGTCTGCCAGCATCTGAGGTGTGTAGATGGGACCGAGCCTGAAACCCTTGACGGCCTCGAGGGCCATCTGACGTATCTCCGGTGTGAAGTCCACTAGGTCGTCTTCGACCACGCCCTGGTACTCGAACGGGGCCGGTTTGGTCGGGAACGGTTGGGTCGGTGACGGCACCTCACCCGGCATGTTGGTGTCGGTTGCGACCGGTCGCTCTTCGATGGGCCAGATCGGTACGCCGGTCACCCGGTCGAATGCGTATAAGAATCCTTGTTTGCTCACCTGCGCGAGCGCCTTGATGGGTCTGCCGTCGACCGTGATATCGAGCAAGTTGGGCGCCGTCGGAAAGTCGTAGTCCCACAAGCCGTGATGAACGGCCTGGAAATGCCAGACCTTCTCGCCCGTTTCCACGTTCACGGCCACGATGCTTTCGGCAAACAGGTTGTCGCCTAAGCGGTGACCGCCATAGTAGTCGTTGGTGGGGGTGCCCGTGGGTAAGTACACGTAGCCGAGTTCCTCGTCCGCGCTCAGATACGGCCAGACGTTGGCGTTGCCGGAATATCTCCACGAATCGTTTTTCCAGGTTTCCACACCCTCCTCGCCCTCCTGAGGCACCGTGTGAAAATCCCATTTGTGCTCACCTGTCCGGACATCCCAAGCTCGGACCCAGCCGGGCACGGCCTCCTTGTTGATACGCCGGTCGGCGATCGACGAACCGTGGATGACAACATCGCGCACGACGATGGGTGGCGATTGCACCGAGTAGAGCATCGCGTTGAGATAGTCGCGGCTCGTACGGTCGGCGCGTGGCAAACCCTTCGTCAGGTCGATGCGGCCGTGCGTGCCGAAGCCCTCGCACGGGTGACCGGTCTTGGCGTTCACACAGATCAGGTAACCGTTGCCCGTGCCCCAGAAAATTCGCTCGTCGGAGCCATCGGCGTTGCCAGGGTCATCGGCGCCGTCAGTCCAGTAGGCTACGCCCCGCTGTCGCCACGTGACCGTCATGGCCGTCGTACCCTCCTCGTAGCTCTTCGGGTTGTAGACCCAGAGGGTCTCACCCGTGGATGCATCGAGCGCGACCCCCTGCGAGAGCGGCGTGTTGAAGTAGAGGACGCCCCCGATCATCAGCGGGGTGGCTTGGAAGTTCGAGTAATTCGGTGAGTTCTGCTCGCGATATAGATTGGGTGTTTCTTGCTCCAGCCGCTCAACGACCGCATCACGGGACGACCACCACTCGCCGCCGTCGGCTGTAGTCTTGCTTAAGAAGCCATCGACGGACTTCCACCGCCAGGCGATCTCGAGATCAGTGAAGTTGTTTTTGTCGATCTGGTCGAGGGCCGAGTACTTGGTGCCGGCTTTGTCCCCTCCGTAGACTCGCCATTCGCCGTCCGCGGTGCCTTGCGGTACCTCGGCTGCCCCGATCGAGAAGCTTGCCGTTGCCATCCATGTCACGAAGGCGATGAAACGAGCGAGCGGTTTGGACATCTTGGTCTCCTTGATAGCCGTCACGACAAGTTAAACCATCAATTGTGTTGTCAGCTGATACGCCTCTCCCAGCACCCCGAAACCAGCGATGATGATGCCGAGCGTACCGACCGCCCTGTTGGTTACGAACTTGACCGCGAAGAACATGATTCCGAGAACGATACTCGCAAGTCCAGCTATGGGTAAAAGGACAATATAAAAGAAGCTCATGTACACGTCTCGTAGAACGGAGACACTTGTGTGATCAAGGTACCCGGCAAATGAAACCTGGAATCACCGCCGTGAAGCCTATACAAGGTTGGGCGATTTTTTTGAGGGCAAACGCAGCAAGGCTCAGACCGATACCTTTGGCGCGGTTTCTTGCGTCTGTAGCGCCTTCTCCCGAGGGTACCCTCAATGCGGTCAGCAACCAGTTGGCGGAAGCGATATCTCGTAGAAGGTCGCTTGCATCCTTGGCATTCTCAACGTTGCCAAATAGAGGATTGTTCCGCGTTGCCCAGTCGACCGTTTGCTGATCGAAATCATCGATGGCGAAGAGCGCCGCAGAAACCAGTGGCACCCATGTTTTCGGATCTTTGGCCGCATCCGTGGCGGCAGTTTTTACTCTGGCCCATACCGGAAAAATAGTAGCGTTGGCTCCCCAGGCGCCTCCGCTGCTTGCACAACTACCGAGCAGGCTAAGCAGCAACAAGATGACGATGGTGAAGTATCGAGATTTACCTTGAGCCATCGTGCCGCCCGACCTGGTTGCAAAGCTCGCTCTCGTCGAGTTTCTCATCAACTAACCCCGAAGTGCACGGTCATCGCAACTCGAAGTCGGATTTGGGGTATCGTGATTCGCCCCTTGATTGTTGCTACACCACGGAATGAGGCCAGCTATGCAGATACGGGTCGGCTACGAACTAGTCTACGACTGCCCGCAGCCGACGCCTATGATACTGACGTTACACATCCATTCTACGCGTGTCTCCGACATCGTCGTCGCCGATCATCTCATCACTCGGCCGTCCATCCCGATTACTGCCTATCGTGATGCGTTCGGCAACTGGTGCAGCCGGATTGTCGCTCCGAAGGGCGAGATCGAGCTTTCAGCGGATGCGGTGGTGAACGATACGGGTGACGTGGATGCGGTGTTCACCTCGGCGGAGCAGTACGCCGTCGAGGATCTTCCCGAGGAGACGCTGGTGTTCCTTCTGGGAAGTCGGTATTGCGACACCGATCTATTGTCCGAGGCGGCCTGGGACTTGTTCGGGACGTCCCCGACAGGCTGGGGACGCGTCCAAGCCATCTGCGACTTTGTCCACGAACACATCACCTTTGGCTACGAACATGCCCGCGCCACGAAGACCGCTTGGGATGCGTTCAACGAGCCCACCGGCGTCTGCCGTGATTTCACCCATCTCGCCGTTGCGTTCTGTCGCTGCATGAACATTCCCGCGCGCTACTGTACGGGGTACCTGAGTGACATCGGTATTCCACCGCCGAACGAAGCCGGGGATTTCGCCGCCTGGTTCGAGGTGTACCTTGGTGGCGGTTGGTACACCTTCGATGCGCGGAACAATGTGCCGCGTATCGGCCGGGTGTTGATTGCGCGGGGTCGCGATGCATCCGATGTCGCGATCAGCAATACGTTCGGTCTCAACACGCTGAAGCACTTCAAGGTATGGGCAGACGAGGTGGGCGATGGATGTGGCGGCCAACCGACATCTTGAACGGCAGTGGAACAAGATCCGCTTTCCGTCGCCGGCCGCGGTTGGTGCCAACATTCGTACGCGCGCCGAGATCAAAAGCGTCGAAGTGAAAGGCGAGATGCTAGAGGTCGTCAATACGCTAACGGTGGAAGTGCAGGGACCAAACAAACCTGCGTGCGTTGGCGACAGCGTGCTGCGGTTGGTCTTCTGACGGACAGCTACCCGTTCTGGCGCAGGTAATCTTCTAAACGTTTGCCGGATTCCGACGGAAAGTTCGACGAGAGGGTTTGCAGCGTCGATATACGGTCTAGTCGAAAGTTGCGAAATGCCTGGCGCAATTCGCACCAACCACCGAGTGTCCAGGTGCGACCCCAGTAGGCGAGGGCCAGGGGCCAAATGATACGCTCCGTCGCTGTACCTTCGGCGTTGCGATAGTCGAGGAATAGTCGCAGCTGCCTGTTGATGGCATTGCGGGCTTCGCCCAACGATTGAGCAACCGCCTCGCTGATACGGTCATCGGGTACCCATACACCGCGAGTTTCGAGTTTGGGCCGCAGCCGTTCGGGCAGCACGGCGTCAACCTTTGCCAGTATCCGGTCTGCGGCGGCCGCCATCGCCGGATCGCCGTAGGACTTGGCGACATCCGCGCCAAACAGCAGCGCTTGTAACTCTTCGTCGTCGAACATCATAGGGGGTACTTGATACCCGCGGTGTAGCCGATAGCCGACGCCGGCCTCACCATCGACAGGCACACCCGACAACACGAGATCTTGAACGTCGCGATAGATGGTGCGGTCAGAGACTTCCAGACGTTCGGCAATGGTATGGGCCGTGAGGATCTTGCCGCGACCCAGCATCAGCACAATTTGGAATAGTCGATCGGCCCTACGCATGGCTCCATGGTAGCAAGCTTGCTGACGAAAAGAGCCCGGCTACTGACATAACGGTGTCAGTAAACACCGTCTATATCTGGTAATTCTAGATCGCTACTGACAGACAGTTGTCAGTAGGGGGTCGGTATAGTGTCAACATGGAATGCGGAGAACCCCCAGTGAATCAACCAGCGGTCTGTTGTCAATGTCCCTCGCTGCGTGTCACGCATGGGTGGCAAGCGGCCTGGGCACGTTTCCTACGCTGGCGGTGCGTGGGTCATATGGCGGTCGCAACTGCCTTGCACGCGCCTGATGAGGGGCCGGTAAAAACGCGTAGCCGCGGATAAGCGCGCCAATGCGCCTTTCTTGTCTCGAGAACCCGTAAGACAATATGCGCCCACCGTTCTCGAGGCGAAGCTATGAATCTTGCCGAATCGCTCTTGTACGCGCTGAAGGAGCACGGCGTAAAAGAGATTTTTGGGTTACCAGGCGACTTTGCACTACCGTTTTTCAAGGTCATTGAAGAATCCAACATACTGCCTTGCTATACGTTGAGCCACGAGCCCGCAGTCGGATTTGCCGCCGATGCCGCTGCCCGTTACAACACCAAACCCTCGGTCGCGGCCGTTACCTATGGCGCCGGGGCGTTCAATATGGTCAATCCGATCGCGGCGGCGTACGCAGAGAAGTCGCCCGTCGTAGTGATTTCCGGTGGGCCCGGGCTGGCCGACCGCAACACGGGCTTGCTCATTCACCACCAGGCGAAGCGCCTGAAGTCGCAGCTCGCTATGTATCGGGAAGTGACCTGCGATCAAGCCATACTGGACGATCCTGCAGTGGCCCCACAACAGATTGCGCGTGTGTTACGCGCTTGCATCGACGAGTCTCGTCCCGTGTACATCGAGATACCTCGCGACCAGGTGTTCGTCGAAGCGGATCCGGTGGTGCCGCTGGCGCCCGCTAAGACCGATAAAGATGCGTTGGATGCCTGTGTCGATGAAATTCTCGACCGGCTCAGCAGCGCGCTGTCGCCGGTATTGGTCGTCGGTATCGAGGTGCGGCGCTACGGCATCGAGGATGCGGTTGCCGAGCTTGCGGGCAAGTTGGGCGTGCCCGTCGTAACCACGTTCATGGGGCGCGGCTTGCTCGCAACGTCCGACGTGCCGTTTCAAGGCACTTATCTTGGTGTCGCAGGCGACCCGGCGATTACCCGGCTCGTCGAAAAATCAGACGCGCTCATGCTGTTGGGCGTCATCACGTCGGATAGTAATTTTGGCGTGTCGGAACGTGAGATCAACCTGAAAAGCAGCATTCTCGCGTGTGATGGATCGGTATCGATGGGCTACCACGTGTATCCGGAGATACCGATCGCCGATCTTGTACGAACGCTCAATGACCGGACGAAGCGTAAAGACGCAGTGCCGCGTGTGGAGCAAAAATACCCGCACGGGCTGGCCGCGGACAATGCGGCGATCCAGCCCATCGACATCGCCAAGGGGGTCAATGATCTGTTCGTTGCGAACGAGACCATGCCCGTATCGGCGGATATGGGCGACTGTCTGTTTACCGCAATGGATTTCATCAATACACAGCTCGTGGCGCCCGGTTACTACGCGACCATGGGTTTTGGCGTGCCGGCCGGTTTGGGTTTGCAGGCGGCGTCCGGTCGTCGCACGTTGATCGTCGTGGGTGACGGCGCGTTCCAGATGACGGGATGGGAACTCTTGAACTGCGGCCGCTACGGTTGGGATCCCATCGTGCTGGTGTTCAACAACTCGAGTTGGGAGATGTTGCGCGTGTTTCAGCCTGAATCGAAGTTCAACGACCTAGACACGCTGTGCTTTGCGGACATCGCCGGCAATTTGGGCGGCGATGGCTATCGCGCCAACACCCGGGCAGAGTTGCAAACGGCATTGGCGCAGGCGGCTGCGACGCGCGGTCGGTTTCAGCTGGTCGAAATCATGCTGGCGCGCGGCGCGATCTCGCCGACTCTGCGGAATTTTGTCAACGGTCTGCAACGCATGCGCGAAAACCACGGTGGTTAAATATCTTGTTTGCGAAGTACGGCGAACAAGCCAAGCGACGATCGTTTGAGTTCGATGCCGCGGCCGATGACTGCGCCTTGCAGGCGTGACAGGTAGTAGAGTGTGGCCACGGTCAACGCCAGGGGTTCGGTGCGATGCGCCACTATCCCATAAAGCGAAATCCCACCGAAGGCCTGAGTGCCAAAGTGGCCGTAGCTTGCCGTGTTGTAGGTTGCGAGGCCTGCTAGCGACACGATGATGGGCACGACGACCCACAGCGTGGGTCGCCACTTGCGAATGGCGATCAGCAGGTACCCAAGACTTGCGAGCAGAAAGTAACCCGAAGGGCGAACGAAGATCAAGACAAAAAACGTGATGCCCAACGCTCGCGATTCAAGGCTGCGATGTAAGAGCCAAGCCACGCACGCCGTCGCGACCAACATAAGGTTGAGCTGAACGGCGGCGACCGCGTTGGGAATGCGTTCAGCCAACCGAGAACGACCAGAAACCACCCATACCCCGGTGTGCGGTCGGCGTGAAATTCGGCATAGCTAGTCGAATCCGGTGCGATGAGCGAACTGATACCAAACTGGCCGAAGTAGACGAGATTCAACCAAACCACGAACGCAACGTAGACCGCGAATAACAGGGCGGTAAACGCCCACGGCTTGCTGGCGGACTCCATGTGCAGCTATTTAATGAGAATCTGCCGTAACAGTTCGGCAACCAGCCCTACGCCGAACATCAGTACTGCCATCAAGATCGCACCGATGCTGAGGTAGTAGGGTGCGTTCAATCCGCTGAACAGTGCGATCCCGAAGCCAATGACTGCTCCAACCATGCAAGCCAGGCTGAACAGCAGAAAAATCTTCAGGGGGTTGTAGTACATGATCGCACGGCAGATGAACAACAACGTTCGAATTGAATCGCTGAACAACCGTACCTTGGTTGAACCGATGCGCGCGTTGTAGTCGATCGGAACGAACTTGACGAATAATCCGGTCATCATGTAAGCAAGCGTCAGTGAGGTCGTAAAGCTGAAGACGTCGGACAAATGATCGAGGTGCGGCGTTATGGTATCGCGACTAAAAACTCGCAGACCGGAATTGGCGTCTGGCACCCGTCGCGATGCCGCGAACTCTACCAATAGCTTCAAAACCTGCCTTAACGGTCCCTTGATCGCGGACCCGTGGTAGTGGTGGCCGGTTCGGGCCCCGACCACCATGTCGAATCCCTCTTCGTAGTTTTCGAGCATGCCGGGTAGAGCATCCGGTGGATAGGTGCGGTCGGCATCGATGATGCAGATCGTGTCGTATTTGGCTTCACGGATACCGCGTTTGATGGAACGCCCGTAGCCTACGTTGTGCGGGTTGCGGGCGACGGTCGCCCCGTGCTTGGTGGCCTCGACGGCAGTGTGATCTTCAGAGCCGTCGTCGACGACGAGAATTTCCAGCTTACCGCTTTGGGATTCCAGCACGCGACGGAGTTCATCGATGGTTTCGCCGATGGAGTGTTCTTCGTTGAAGGCTGGAATGACGATAGAGATCATGCGTGCTCGATAATACAGTACAAGGAAAGACCGAAGTGTTTCGCCGTGAGCGGTGATATCAAGCGCGACGCGGGTAACACCCACCGGTCGAACCATTTGATCTGCGTATTGATGCTGGTTGCGTTTAGCGACGCGTATCTTACCGTACGATTGAACCACCAACTTACCGCGGTAATCGGATTCACAAACGCCCATTGCACGATCGGTTCACCTCCGGCGATGCGCGGCACGTCGTTTTGATTGTACCGTCGGTAGTGACCGGCCAGCTCATCCATGACACCGAACAGCGCTTGGTGTGCCGGTAGATACAACAGCAATCGACCACCCGGTTCGAGCGAGCTCAACAGGTTGCGTACGGCAAGCTCGTCGTCCTCGACGTGTTCCAACACGTTTGCACACATAAAGGTATCTAAACCGGCCAGTTGGTCTTTCGCGACCGAGCCGAAATTCGGCGCCAGGATGTTGCTTTCGAAGTAGCCGTCGGCGGGATTGCGCTGGCGAGCGACGGCGACCGCATCGTGATCGATGTCGGTGCCCGCATAGCGCAGGTGGTGCGGAAGGTATTGACGATAACTCCCATGGCCTAGCCCGACTTCCGCGATGGCGTCGGAGTAGGCGGCGCTGCCGGTTTTCAGTTGCTCAGACACAGCGACGTGCTACGCCATCAACCAACGCGCTAACGAGTATAGAGACAGTAGCTTGAGGCCATTGTCCCGTCGGTGGTGGAGATGTGCTGATATTAATTGGTCAAGGACCGCACCGTCCACCCAATCGCGAATGGGTTTTGTCCCAAGGGTGCTTATGAGCGGCTCTTTGAGTGGTCCGTTGAACCAATCGGACACCGGCGCGTTGAAGCCGCGTTTTGCTCGACGCAGGGTCTCAGCCGGTAGGCGGTCTTTCTGACTGGTACGCAACACCCGCTTTCCGACCCCGCCGGCAAGCTTCTGTTCGATCGGCAGAGATGCTGCGAATTCGACGATTCGATGATCGAGAAAGGGTGCTCTGGCTTCTAAGGAGTGTGCCATCGTGGATCGATCAACCTTGACGAGTATGTCGTCTACGAGCCAGGTTTTGATGTCGACGTAGCTCGCCTGGTCTAGGTAGTGGCAACCCTTTACGGCATCGAAGTGCGACCTGAATGTAGTCCCGGTCAGTTCATCGTCGATCTGCCGTCGAACGTCCGGGTTCAGTAACGCTGTAGCCTCATGTGTCGAGAAAACCCTCCGCCAGTGGACGTGGGCGTCTCGTGGTGCAAGGTCGAGTCCTGAAATCCATTGTCTGACCTTGTAGTCTAGACTCACTTTGCCAAAGCTGACGGGAAGCTTGCCGGCGATCTTGGAGAGTGCGGGCTGCAGTGGTCGCAACCAAGGCGACGACCAACGATGGTAGAGATCGGCGAAGTAGGTCGGATAGCCGAGAAATATCTCATCTGCACCGTCGCCTGACAGCGCCACGGTTACGTGCTTCCTGGTCATCTTGGCAAGCTGCAGCATCGGCAAGAACGATGTGTCGGCGATGGGTTCCTGCGCGGCGATGTCTAGCTGCTGAGTGAGATCTTGAGGGTGCTCGACTTGAATCTCTTGAGTGTGATCGACGCCGAGATGGTTGGCGACCGACTGCGCGTAAGGCAACTCATCGAACGACGCTTGATGGAACCCGACGCTGAACGTCTTGGTATTCTTCGGGCCGCTGCTCGCGGCCATGATCGATGCGATGGCGGATGAATCGAGCCCGCCGCTCAGGAAGGCCCCAAGAGGCACGTCGCTGATGAGACGCGCATCGACCGCGTCGGTGAGCAGGCGTTGCAACTCTTCGACCGCCTCACCTGGCAGAATGGTGTGGCGTTTGTTGTGGAAGCAATCGGCGAGATCCCAATAACAATGGCTTGTGAGTTTGCCGGTTGCGTTTACCCAACCGCAATGCGCCGCCGGGAAGCGATGCACACCTCGATAGAGGGTATGCTCGCCGACCGTGTAGTTGAGCTGTAAAAACATAGCCAAGGCATTCGCATCGAGTGTTTTGCCGATCTCCGGATGTAGGCTCAAGGATTGCGGTTCGGATGCGAACACAAAGGCGCCGGCTGACGTCGTCGCCCAATAGAACGGTTTTTTGCCCAACCGATCGCGGGCAACGAACAATCGCTGCCGCGTGGTATCCCAGACAGCGAACGCGAACATTCCATCGAATCGTTCGACGCAACGCTCGCCCCAGTGTACGAACGCCGCGAGTAGTACTTCGGTATCGCTCTCGGTGCGAAACCGGTAGTTGGCCAGTTGCTTTCTTAGTTGGCGATAGTTGTACAGTTCGCCGTTGTAGACCATGAGGTATCGGCCAGACTCATCGAACATGGGTTGGTTGGCGGTCGCGTCGAGGTCGATGATCGCCAGTCGAGTGTGACCGAACACCGCTCCATCGACTTGAGCTACGTCCGACGCGTCGGGGCCACGATGACGCAGCGCATCGGTCATACGCTGGACGGTAGCAAAGTCGTTTGCCGAGGGATGGGGGGATACGATACCAGCAATACCGCACATCGATCTATGACGCTTGGTGACAGTTGTTGGGTTGAACGTCGATCACGCTGATCTCGTCGAACGTCTCTAGAATCTTGCCGGTTTGTCGTGCGAGGTTGAGTCTTTGTGCACTTATGATTCGATGATCGATGACCAGCAGCTCCGACGGCGCAAGTCGAAGCGCCTCGCAGAGCGCGCGGGTGGCATGTTGGTCGTTGTCGACTTCCAGGAACGCGTCATATTGGTCGCGAATGGAGAGAAACCGGCCCGTGTCCTCGTGATTGGAATACAGCAGTACGTTACGGTCCTTATAGATGTAGGTGACCGGTTGCAGACTCTGGTAACGGATGGCCAGCGTCATCACTTCGTCTGCGACGCTGAATACCGATGTATTGGGTTCCTGTGCCTTCAAATAGCGCAATAGGTCTTGCGTGCCATTTGGCGTATACCGAGCAATCATTGCTTCGCCGGCATTGAATGAGGTCGAAAGGTACCCAGGTGACGTGGAGTTAAACTGAGGAACGACGAAGGTGTAGATGTGAATGAGGAAGGCAACATTCAGACCCGGGATGAGCATTCGATAACGCCGGTCTTCGTCCAGCCCCGCTTTGATCGTCGCGATAGCCTGTTGGAACAGTATGCCGTAACCCAGTATCAATATCGGCACGAGGTATCGCATGTTACGAATGAGATCGACTTGCGCGGGTGCCCTGTCTAATTGGTTGCTGATCCACTGATCGATGGCTGTAATGCCGATGCTCGTAATCAGTATGCCGATGATAAACAACAAGCAAAACCCATAGAGCGATCGTCTTTCTTTGTGGGTGATGGATCCTATGATGAGCCCGATCAACCCGCCGATCCACACGACCCAGTGCCACCCGTGCCCCCTAACTGCGTTGCAGCATTTCGGATTCAGCAATGACTCCATGGCCCAACTGATATCGGTATAAGGTCCGTATAAGGCGAGTATCTCGTCGATGCCTCCCTGCGGAACTCGCTCTAGGCTAGGAAAGCTGGAAACGTAGATCACCGCAAACGGGGTGATTAAGACGATGAATATCAGCGCGGCAACGAGGCACTTGCGGGCCCATGTGATGAATTGAGCTTTGTTGGGGATGAAAGCGAGGGTGCCGAGAAATAGCGCGCAAGTCACCGAGGGTCCGCTCACACCGTGCACATAAAGCGCAATGCCGCAGAAAGCCGCCAAAACATAGAGCTTTGACAAGTTATTCTGCACATTGAACGCGGCGAGCAGCAGAAAGGGAAACAGTGCACCGAAGGCCATACGAACGAGCGGCGTATGGTAGATTCCCCAGAGGTCGCCATCCATCGTCCAAACGGGAACGAGTGTCGCCAAGGCGAATAGCGCCGCTGCAAGCCGACCGTCCAAGACTCGCCGACCGACGAGATAGAACCCGCAGGCGTGGCTGAACACGATAGGCAGCATGAGAACGAGAAAGGCTAAGCCGAGATCGTCGACAAGCCAATCGATCATCGCGACCGCGGGTAACACCAAGCTGATGTAGATGGCAAACTTGGTCTTGTCGTCAAGCGCCATGTCACCGATGAAACGATCGTCGTTTTGCCACCCAGCGATGAATGAAGCCACCGTACCGGAATCGGCGTTGGGGATCACGGTAAATTCGGCGGCGTAAAGAAACGACAGCTGAAACTTGAGCGCGAGCAGGAAGAACCCGAGCACGATGACCCAGTCAATCGTCTTCCAAGCTGTTGTCGAACGGTTCATGTGAGGGCGAGCGTCCATGCTGGCCGAAATGCCATCCTATTATCTACTGGGTGCGGCGCCATGCTAGAGATAGTGGCTTAGAGTGCAACCTACGTCTCGTTTTGCTCGATCGATGCGATCTGTGTAAAGCTTGGATCCTTGCAATGTAAAATAACCAAACTGTGACCGATCGCAATCGTAATCGACTGATCATCGCGGCCACTCTCCTCGTCATGTTGGGGGCCCTGGATTGGCTTACGCTGGATGTCGGTCTCGTCAAACCCATCGTGTTGGGGGCGGGTAGCCTAGAAGTACAGAGCAATGTCGACGGGGCAGAGGTGCTGCTGGATGGCGTAGCGAAAGGTAAAGCGCCGATCCTGATGCCCAGGTTGCTCACAGGGACATACACGCTACTGGTGCAGCACCGCTTTCACCCGCCACACGTCAGTACCGTGCGGATTGAACGTGGCATGGAGCGTCAGGTGGTGATCGAACTCGAACCCGCGTTTGGGGTCTTAACGCTGGCCAGCAATCCCGCCGGTGCGGCGATTACCCTTGATGGCGAACGGCTCGCGACAGTCACGCCGGTAACGCTCGAGCAATTGGTTGCGGGTGAACATGAGGTGATATTCGAGATCTTCGGGCGCGAAACGATGACCGAGGCCGTCGCCCTGTTACCTGATGAGCGCGCTGAAATCGTTGCTGAACTCGACCGGCTAGATATGAGCGAGGTGACGGTACGGCCGAATCCGGCACATGCCAAGGTGCGCCTTCTGGAGGTGCCGGTCGCATACACCCCGGGGGTTCGCGTGCCGGTGGGCGACTATAGGATTGAAGTTGCCGCTCGAGGCTACGCCACCAACGCGCAGACCCATAGGCTACGCAAGGGTGTCAACGTCATTGACGTCACGCTTGTGCGCAATCGGGGTGCGCTGACCGTGAACGTGATACCGGCCGATGCCAACGTATCAGTACGCATTGGAGATACGGCTGAGATCATCGCCTATGAGCGCGGCATGCCATTACCGACGGGTCGCATCGAGGTGCGGGTACAGAAAGCCGGTTTTCGATCGATCTTGAAACCGGTTACGCTCGATGTCGGCGGTCGCACCGTGGCGGTGCAACTAGAGCGTTTCGATGTCGTGGCCGGCCAGACTCTCCAGGATGACCTCGACGCGGGCGGCAAGGCGCCGTGGGTGATCATAGTGCCGACGGGCAGGGTGCAGATTGGCGAGCCCGGCGGCGATGGCATGTCGGCGCTGATGCAACGCATCGTTGAGATCGATCAACCCTTTGCCATGGGCATCACCGAGGTTACGCTAGGAGAGTTTCGACGCTATGCGAATTCGATGGGCGTTGAGGTGCCACGCGTGAAGGGCATGGACACCGATGAACATCCGATCGCCAATGTGAGCTGGCGCGAAGCGGTGGGTTATACACAGTGGTTGACGCGACAGACAGGCAACATCTACCGCCTGCCGAGCGAACGTGAATGGGCATACGTCGCGATGCGCGGTTCTGCGACCGGGCAAGTTTGTGACTTGGGCAACACGGCGGATCGTTCGTTGCGGAAGGTATTCCGTGAATGGCGGATAGCGGATTGTGACGACGGCCATACCCGCAGCGCCCCAGTCGGAAGTTATCAAGCCAATGGGCTTGGGCTTTACGACATGTTAGGCAACGTCAAGGAGTGGGTGGGCGACTGTGGTGTCGGTGGATGTGGCAGTCGAATCGCACGTGGCAGCGCCTGGAACTCCGTGGGGGATGATCTACGTTTGACCTATCGGGAGAGTTACGATCGACCGGCCGACACCAGAGGCTTTCGTATCGTTAGAGAGCTTTAGAGTCAAAATCGCCGCGTAAACCTCAGACCATCTTTCGATACGCTGAACTGTTCCCGGTCACCCTGCCATACCAGCGTGAGACCCGAATCTTCGCCCTTCTGTTTGCCGAAGTACCAGCTGTTGGCGATCTGCCAGCCGGTCACCTGCGTGGCGTGGTCGAGTCGATATTTCTCGACGCCGAGGGGGTAGTGGTCGTGCAAGGCGAGCTGTTCGGCCTCGATGGCTTCGTCGGCGCATACGACGCTGCTGGCGCCGAGCGCACAAGCTATAGCGAAATGTCTTAACTTACCCAACATACCCATCTCCTTCGCTGCAGTGGGCAGGGTCAGTATCCCCCAGGAGTCGCAGCAACGAGTGCAGACACAGTGGAAGATAGTGGATTTATACGGTATGAAGAAAGTTATGTTACTTATTGAAAAATAAGTAATAAGTCGCTACGAAATTATCCGGAAAGCGGCCGAAAGGTCAAACGGCGTCTGCCACGTCCAAGGTTTCCCGAAGCTCGCGCTTCATGAACTTGCCGTTGGCATTCTTCGGCAAGGGCTCGGATGCGAACCAGATGTATCGGGGTATCTTGTGCTTGGCAATCAGGGTCCTGCAATGCGCTCGAATGTCCTCTGCACTCGCGTCGGTCGATAGGTATACGGCTGCTCCCACTTCTTCCCCAAGGCGTGTGTCGGGTACGCCGAACACGGTCGTCTCGGCAACGGCGGGGTGATCGAATATGGCGTTTTCGACTTCGGCGCAGTAAACGTTTTCGCCGCCGCGGAGCACCATGTCTTTGACACGATCGACGATATAGATGAAGCCGTGTTCGTCGATGCGCGCAATGTCGCCCGTCCGCAACCAGCCATCGGAGATCGATTCTTCAGTCGCCTCCTCGCGGTTCAAATAGCCGCGAATAACCTGGGCGCCCTTGACCAAAAGTTCGCCGACCTCACCTTGGGCGACGGTGTTGTCGTCACTGTCGACGCACTTGACGTCGTAGACCGGCAGCGCTGGACCGCAGCTGTCGGGTTTATCGACGAAAAAGTCGGCGCTGATCGAGGTGATGATGCCGCAGGTTTCCGTCATGCCGTAACCGGTGTTGGGGCGTGCCGAGGCAACCGATGCGTCGATCTTGGCGACGAGATCCGGTTGCAGTTGGGCGCCGCCACCCCCAACGCTCAGTAGGCTGGACGTATCGGTCGAGGCGAAGTCGGGGTGGCTGATGAGCTCGCGAGCCATGACCGGTACGCCGGTCAATACGGTGATCTTTTCTTGCTCGATGAGCTTCAAGGCTGCCCCCGCATCCCACTTGTACATGTGCACCAACTTGCCGCCTGCCAGCGTGTTTCCGTGCGCAACGCAGTTGTTTGCGGTGACGTGGAACAGCGGCGTGGTCACGAGTGCTGCGGGGGTCAGCGTGGTTGCGGGATCCTGGGGCGGTTGCCCTTTGCGTTCGGCAAGGGCCCCCAATACCGCCGCCCAAAAACCGAGACTCAGGATGTTGGCTACGCAACCGCGATGCGTGAGCAGGGCACCCTTTGGTTGTCCGGTCGTGCCAGAGGTATAGAAGATGCAGGCATCACCGTCGGGATCGACGGTAACCGCGGGCATTTCCCCGCCGAGGCTGATGATGTCCGACCACCTGACGACGTCTCGAGGCACGTCGCTCATGCGCACCGCGACGAGGGTCACATCGTCGATCTCGTTTCTGTTGGCGAGAACCGGTTCGAGACGCTCTGCATCGCACACGAGCACCTTGGGCTTTGCGTCGGTCAAGGCGAAGGCCATTTCAGGCCAGACCCACCAGGCGTTCATGCCGACGACTACCCCGCCGATCGACACGGTCGCCCAGTACGTGATCAACCACTCGGGATAATTGCGCATCGCGATGGCCACGTGATCGCCCGGGCGAACGCCTTGCGCCTGCAGCCAATTGGCAACGGCAGCGACGTCGCGGTGAGCCTCGGCGTAAGTCCACCTTTCGTCTTCGTAAACCAGGTAGTCGCGATCGGCGAATTGACTGCTCGACAGCCAAACCTCCCGGAGGCTCGACGGCGCCGTCGCATAGGTCTTGATGGTGATGCCACGGACCTCCACCTCGGTGATCTCGAACGGCGCACCGGGTGCCGTGAGTTCGGTCCAAACCTCACGCAGTTGATCGTACATAGTCCCACCCCCCGTAAAGGACGCCATGATAAGGGCCGTGCCACATGTCGTCTAATACGGGTGGATGTCGGGTATATTGGTCGCAACCATTCGGCAAGCAGCACCCGTGGCAGATCCAGGCACCTATTCAGCCAGCGACGACCAACCCAGATTTTTCTATGGTTGGGTCATCGTCGCTTTTACCTTCGTTGTCCAATTCGTTGCGATGGGCACGTTGTTCTATGCCTTTGGCGTGCTGCTCAAACCTTTGACGGAAGCCCTCGATGCGGATCGGTTCTCGGTGTCACTTGCGCTGTCTATCCAGATCGCAATAGCCGCGCTGCTCAATCCTTGGGTCGGTAGATTGATCGCAGAGCGCTCGATACGGGCGTTGATGCTCGGTGGGGCAGCGGCGATGTCGTTGGGATTCTTCATGCTTGCACAGGCGCAGACGCTGTGGCACCTGTATGTGTCTTTCGGCGTGATCTTGTCCGTAGGCATGGCGCTGGTCGGTCCGCTTCCGAACAACACCATGCTCGCCAATTGGTTCGTGCGGCGCCGCGGCACAGCGATGGGACTCTCGCAACTCGGCGTCTCGTTGTCCGGCGCCGTTCTGGTGCCGCTCACGACTTGGATTGTCCTGGACTACGGTTGGCGCACGGCGGTTGGCGTCTTTGCCGCGCTGCCATTGATCCTGTTGGTCCCGTTGATTTGGAAGTTTGCGATCAGGCGACCCGAGGACGTTGGACAGCACCCCGATGGCGACCCGCAAGCCGACATCCTGCCGGAACCGGTTGCGGACGACTGGTCGATGGCTAGGGCAGTGCGCGATCGGCGCATATGGCTTCTGACCCTGATCCTCGGGCCGAGCTTCATGGGCGTCGGCGCTGTCGTATTGGCGTTGTACGCTCACGCGACCGATGTCGGCTTGTCCGGAACGCAGGCATCCATCATCGTCAGCCTGGCAGCGTTCATGGCCGCGCTCGCCAAGCCGTTGTTTGGAACCCTGGCAGATTACGTGAACAAACGCTTGGTGATGGCGTTGTCCCTGGTTCTCCAGATCGTGGGCTTGGGGTTGCTGGTCGTGTTCCAAAGCTATCCGGGGCTATTGGTAGCCGCCGTTGTCTTCGGTCTTGGTTACGGTGGTGTCATGCCCATGTGGTCGGTGTTGCTGGGTACGCTCTTTGGGCGCGACGCGTTCTCACGCGTGATGGGTCTGATGGGACCCATGACGATGCCGTTCATGTTGGCCGGATTACCGTTTGCCAATCTCATTTACGAGACGACCGGTAGCTACGTCGATGCCTTTGCGATGTTGATCGGCGCGCTATTGATCTCGATCATTGCGCTGACGCTCTTGAGGTTGCCGGTGGTTGGTGACGTTGATCCCGTGGCGGCGCAATAGATCTGCCGTCTATAACCGCTGATTGAACTCGATCATGTTGCCGCTCGGATCATGGGTAAATGATTGCAGACAAACGCCGGGAATCTCGGAGGGTTTTGAGCATTTATGCCCGGCTTCCTCCAGCTTGGCGCGCACTTCATCGAGGTTCTCTACCTTGAAAGCGAAATGCTGCTCTTTCAACGGTGGTCCTGAATCGATGCCGATGAGATGCACTTCCTGTTGGCCGGAACGCAACCAAGCACCGGGGAATCCGAAGTCGGGCCGGTCCAGCAGGTCTAGGCCAAGCACGTTGACGTAGAAATCCTGAGCGGCCGGTACGTCGGATACGTTGATGGATACGTGATGAATGCCGTCGAGTTGCATGGTGGTCTCCGTGGCGCTGGTCCACTACTTTACAACGCGTTGCATTGTGTTGTCAGTTGGAGCAATATCCGCGGCCTGTCGGGCAACGTCTAAGGAGGTGATCAGTGCATCTATCTATAGTAGAGGAGCAGGTGTCGTAACAGGCTCCTCTTCTTCCGTTAGAGCCCTGCCCTTGAACGTCAAGCCTGCGGGGCTCTAACTTCAGCTATCGCTTCCTTAGTTCTTCGCTCATCCGCGCCGCAGCTTGCTCCATCGTCGTCAGGACGATGCCGGATTTATTCAGGTTGTACCCCGTTATGTTGACCACACGTACCAGATAGCGCGTTGCGTTGCCTTGCTTGTCACAATCTACATCAATGATATTGATGCAGCAGTTGTCTTGTTCTTATCGACACCCGCTTTGCCAAGGTAAGCCCAATAGATGGTCGAATATCATGCGATTCACGGCGACGTGCCGTAGCCAGGTGGATGCATTTGGCTCGGTCGAACGGTACGCTTGCGAGCACGGCGGCTCGTTTGCTGACGGCCCATTTGCGTGAGAAAAACGTCGTCGGGGTCGTCGGTCACGGTGCCGTCCTCGCGAACGTAGGCAGCTTCGAACGTGGCGCACGTTCAGGTGTCGTTTTCAGCGCGTTCCCAATCTACACTGCGTTTCAACCAGAAGCATTCTAACGACTCAGGATCAACTTTGCGGATTTGTCAGATTACGTTCGGTTGCTTGTTGCTGACATGGGCGGTCATGGCTTCGAGTCAGGCGCCGATCGTCATAGCCCATCGTGGCGCCAGCGGCGATCTGCCCGAGCACACCCTGGAAGCGTACCAGTTAGCCATCGAGCAAGGCGCGGATTTCATTGAACCCGACTTGGTCGTCACCAACGACGGAGTTCTCGTCGTGCGGCACGAGAACGTGCTGGCCGCGTATCGTGAAGGTAAGGTCGTCGAAGCGACGACGGATGTGAGTGAGCGAGCGGAATTTAGCGATCGAATGGTTACCAAGTCGGTGAACGGCCGCGAAGTGACGGGCTGGTTTGTCGAGGACTTCACGCTAGCCGAGATCGAATCTCTCTACGCGCGTGAACGCATGGGCGACGTGCGACCCCACAGCCGCGCTCACGATGATCGATATCGAATTCCGACCCTTGGACAGGTCATCGACCTCGTCAAGCGCCATGAAGCCGAGACGGGCCGTAAGGTTGGTATCTACCCGGAAACCAAGTCGCCGACTTACTTCAAGTTTGCGGGCACGTTCGCCGCAGGCGGTAAGATCAACATCGATACGAGCGAACTGCTGGTTGAAGGTTTGGTGCAAGCGGGCTTCGTCGATCGAGACCGCGTGTTCATTCAGTCGTTCGAGATCGCCAACCTGGTGGATTTGAAGCGGCGCGTGATGCCCAAGCACGGGGTCGACCTGCCGTTGGTGCAGTTGCTCGGTGCTTTGAGTCGAGGCGTATTTTCGAAACCGTTCGACGTGGCCTACCACCTTGACCGCGGCGACGATACGGCCGCCATTTATGGCGCGCTTGCCGCCACATTGCCGATAGACGCCGACACGCGTTTTGGCACACTGGTCACACCTCGGGGATTGCGCGCCATCCGTGCTGGCTACGCGAGCGGGTTGGGACCGCATAAAAATTCGGTGCTGGCAAGAACGCCTTCGACGTCGAAGCCCTTGCGTTTTCGGCTCACGGGGTCGGTGGCGTCGTGGGTACCCGACGCGATCGCCGTGGGACTGCTGGTGCATCCTTATACGTTGCGCCGCGAAACGCGGTTCTTGAGTCTCGACGAAAACGGCGAGCCGGTCAGTTTGGAGGCCGAGACCCTGCGCTTGTTGTGTGCCGGTGTGCATGGGTTTTTTACCGATCACAGCGCCGCCGGAGTTGCTGCGAGGGATCGGTTTCTCGAAGGGAAAAGTTGCGTCATCGCAGACGATCGGGCTTCATCCAACAACGTGGAAAGGCGGGAGGTTTCCCATGGCGGTTAGAACCGGAGCAGAGTACCTCGAATCCATACGCGATGGACGCGAAGTGTGGATGCGAGGCAAACGCGTTGAGGATGTGACGGTCGAACCTGGCTTGGCTGGAGGTGCGCACACGCTCGCCCAGTTCATGGATAACCAGACCGACGATCCCGACACCCTGACATTCCAAGAGGGCGACGAACGCTTTCCGATGTCGTTCTTGTTGCCCAAGACCGAAGCCGACGTACGGCGCCGAGGTACTGCGTACTACGAATGGGCCAAGTGGTCGAACGGCATGTTCGGGCGCACTCCGGATTATAAGAACGCTTCGGTCATGGCGTTTGCCGGCGCGGCGGAATTTCTCAACGAAACCGAAGGCCACACCGATTTTGCCGCCAACATGCGTGCCTACTACGCCGAGGCCCGGCACAACGACTACGTGTTGACGCACACGTTGGTCAACCCCCAATTCAATGCCGCGCTGGCCAAGGAAGGCCTCTCGAGCCCCGAGGTGGCCTTGCAGGTCGTCAAGGAGACCGATGCGGGCATCATCGTCAAAGGCGCTCGCTTACTCGCCACGCTCGGTCCTCACGCCAACGAGATCGAGGTTTTTCCCTCCACGTTGCTGAAAGCGTCGGAAGAGAACATCCCGTTCGCTTTCGCTTTTTCGGTTCCCATCGACACCAAGGGGTTGCGGCTGATTTGCCGGGACACCTTTGATGAAGGTAAATCCCACTTTGATGCGCCATTGGCTTCCCGGTTCGAAGAGATGGATGCAGTCGTGATCTTCGATGATGTGCTGGTGCCGTGGGAAAGGTTGTTCATGTATCGAGACCCGTTGCTGTGCAACCGAGCGTTTGCCGAAACCAATGCGGTCGTGCACATGATGCATCAGGTCGCCTGGGGAAAGCTCGCGAAGGCCGAGTTCATCGTCGGGTTGCTCTGTGCGATGGCACAAGCGTCCGGCAAAGACAAGGACATGTTCGTCAAAGGCCAGATCGCCGAAGCGATGTGGATTGCCGAGACCGTGCGCGCGTTGCTCTACAGTGCCGAGCATCAGCCGGAGCAGGACCAATGGGGCCTCTACCTGCCACAGCGGCGACCCCTCGACACATCGAGGAACCTGTTTCCCAAGCTGTACCCCAAGCTCATCGAGACCATTCAGATGCTAGGATCGAGTTCGTTGATGGCGACCCCCTGCGAAGCGGACTTCAGCAATGAGATCAGTGGCGATGTTCAGAGGTACTTTCAGTTGACGAACTTGAAGAGTCGAGACCGCGTTGCGCTATTTCGACTAGCGCATGACGTCGCCGTCTCGGGGTTTGGCAATCGCCAGGTGCTCTACGAACGATTCTTTTTCGGCCCGCAGAATATCATGGCATCGATTTACTTCGATCTATACAACAAGGACGACATGATGGATCGAGTCACCGAACTGTTGAACCGCAGCTGATCATGAAGCCACGGGTCGTCGTCTTCGTCGTTATCGTCATAGCGTTGCTTGTTGCGGCGGCGACCTTGCCGATCGTCGAGTGGGTTACGGGGTTGCTCGCC
This sequence comes from Gammaproteobacteria bacterium, assembly GCA_027297435.1. Lineage (GTDB taxonomy): Bacteria > Pseudomonadota > Gammaproteobacteria > Pseudomonadales > Azotimanducaceae > Azophilus. Next base: position 26,701 of record JAPUIA010000064.1, read on the forward strand.
TGGGTCGACGAAAATCGCACGGTTTCTTGGGCGGTGTTCATCTTGGTCTACATTGTCGCGACGGTGTTTCTGGTTCCGGGTTCGTTACTCACGTTGGGGGCCGGGTTTGTGTTCGGTCTACCGATCGCCTTTGCCATGGTGTCCTTCGCAAGCGTGGTCGGCGCCAGCTGCGCGTTCCTAGTGGGGCGGTTCTTCGTGCGTGGATGGGTGGAAAACAAGTTGGAGACCATGCCTCGCTTTGAGGCTCTGGACCGTGCCATCGGCGAGAAAGGTTGGCTGATCGTGTTGTTGACCCGCCTTTCGCCTATATTCCCCTTCAACCTGCTGAACTATGCGCTCGGAATTACCCAGGTGCGGTTCGCGCACTATGTTCTAGCATCCTGGATAGGCATGGTGCCCGGCACCGTCTTGTACGTATATGTTGGTTCGGTTGCGCAGGACATTGCGGAGTTGTTTTCCGGCGATCTGCCGGAATCGGCCGCGAGCGTCTGGCTGTTCTATGGGGGGCTTGCCGCGACGCTGGTGTTGACGGTGGTCGTCACTAGATTCGCCACGCGTGCGTTGAATACACAGCTGGAACAAGGCGCGTGAGTTATCCAGGTTCAGAATTTGACGCGGCGTGGCGGGCGGCATTGGCCCCGCCGAACTATCAGAATCCCACGCCCAAGTCTCGCTACCATCTTGTGGTGATTGGCGCCGGACCGGCCGGATTGATTGCAGCGATTGGTGCGGCGGGACTGGGGGCCGAGGTCGCGCTCGTCGAGCGTCACTACATGGGTGGTGATTGTCTGAACGTCGGCTGTGTTCCGTCGAAAGCGCTCCTGGAGTACACGGCGGCTGGATCGAATCCGGACTTCGCGGGCGCGTTTGCGTGGCTCAGAGAAGTGCGTGCGGGGATCGCGCCACATGATTCGGTGGCGCGATTTACCGAGCTGGGTGTCGACGTCTTTCTCGGTCACGCGCGCTTGACGTCCGGCGGCCGTGTGTTGGTGAACGATGTTGAGCTCAATACCCGGCGCATAGCCATCTGTACCGGCGCCCGCGCCGAGGTGCCACCGATACCCGGATTGATTGATGCGATGCCGCTAACCAATGAAACGGTTTTCGAACTCCAAGAACGCCCGCAAAGCCTCGCGATTCTCGGTGCCGGACCGATCGGTTGCGAGCTTGCGCAAGTGTTTGCCAGATTGGGGGTCGAAGTACACCTGTTCGAGCTCGCCACGCGAGTGCTACCTCTGGAGTGTGAAGCGGCGAGCGCGAGCGTCGCGGCGCAGCTAACGCTCGAGGGTGTCGCCCTGCACCTAGGTCAGGCCGTCGATGCGGTCGACGGTGCCGGACCCACCAGCGTAAATGCCGGGAACCAATCGGTAACGGTAGAGCGCGTATTGGTTGCCATGGGGCGCAGACCCAACACCGATGATTTGAACCTGCAAGCCGCGGGGGTCGATGTCGACGATCGCGGCTGGATTGCCGTCGATGCAAAACTGCGCACGCGCAACAGGCGCATTTATGCAGCCGGAGACTGTGCCGCTCGGCTGCAATTTACCCATCACGCAGATGCTCAGGCACGAGCGCTCGTGCAGAACACGTTGTTCGCACCGACTGCCAAAGTAGATGGCTTGATCGTGCCCCACTGTACCTACACCCAGCCCGAAGTGGCTTCGGTGGGTTTGGGCGCCGCCGAACTGCAAGCTCAAAACATCCCGTTTGACCGCTACGCGGTTGACTTCGATGAACTCGATCGCGGTCGCGCCGAGCGCAACGGCGGTGGCTTTGCGGAGGTTTATACCCGCAAAGGTTCAGACAAGATTCTGGGCGCGACCGTCGTGGGTCACGATGCGGGGGAACAGATCGCAATGGTTTGCCTGTTGATGAGCAACGGACTTGGGCTAAGTGCTGCCGGTAAAACCGTTCTGAGCTATCCGACGCGTTCCGAGTATCTCAAACGCCTGGCGGACGCCTATAACCGCACCCGACTGACGCCGATGGCGGCGAAACTGATGCGGCGTTGGCTAAGCTTCTTCAAATAACCGTTACGTGGCGTCTCGAATAACCTCGATACCTCGAAAACCCCGTGGGACGGCTTGGTAGGAGCGGCTTTAGCCGCGATCCGTGCCGTTAGATGAACAAAGCAAATCGTGGCTGAAGCGCTGCTACCCCAGTTTCGCCTTGTGGCGAAAGGTGCATCGGTAGCGAGGCGATGAAGCTTGCACCCAAGCCTGGCGGCCATTATTGTCATTGCTCGAGTTGGGTCTTCCTCATAGGGTGACTTTAAAGTGTCCATACTGGTTTGAGGAGGCAGTGTGGGACCACAAACAGCCGGCGTTGCCGTCGACGCTGCGATAGTACAGGGTCAGAATCTCTGGCCTTTTCTAGTCTATTCGGCGTTGGTGGTCGGTGTGCTCGCGGTCATCTTGATCGGCTCCTGGTTTCTCGGCCCTCGTACCCGCCACAAAAAAGCCACCGACATGCCTTATGAATCCGGCATCGTTCCGGTCGGCGAAGCGGGGCAAACGCGCCTTTCTATCGAGTTCTACCTGATCGCGATGTTTTTCGTGATATTCGACCTCGAGACGATTTTCATATTCGGTTGGGCGGTGGCGTTCTATGAGCTCGGTTGGCGAGGTTACTTCGGGGCTGCCGTGTTCATCATCATCCTGCTGGTCGCACTCATCTACGAATGGCGCACCGGTGCGTTGGATTGGGGTGCGAAAAATCGTCTGGTAGAGCGGGACTATTCGATCGCCAAACCTTCTGAGACAGGAAACTAGTTATGCAATGGCGGTTGATCAAGGTAGAACCGGGCGAGCCGATGGCGACGCCGGATGCGGTCTACGATGAGCAGGTTGCCAAGAGTTTCCTGACGGCCAAGCTGGACGATCTCGTCGCTTGGGGACGTGCCAACTCTCTGTGGCCCTTCAATTTCGGGTTGTCCTGTTGTTACGTGGAGATGGCGACGGCGCTCACCTCGCGTCACGATATAGCGCGGTTTGGCGCGGAAGTCATTCGTGCAACGCCTCGACAGGCGGATCTCATCGTCATTTCGGGTACGGTTTTCCGCAAGATGGCACCGGTGGTGCAACATCTCTACGACCAGTTGTTAGAACCCAAGTGGGTCATCTCGATGGGATCGT
>JAPUIA010000065.1 GCA_027297435.1 Gammaproteobacteria bacterium
GCGGCGGCAATTTCCACCTCATAGGCGAGATTTTGCGTAACATTCTGGTCCCGCAGCAATCGGGCGGTGCGGGAAAAAACCTCGAGCGGTCCGACAACGTCCAGAATCTGGCCGTCCGGATAGGTAACGGCGATAACCCGATGTGGTGTATTGGTGGTCATCAGCTTACGCTCTGGTGCTGGGACAGCCCGCACTCGTATTGGCAGATATTATCATTGCCCCACTTTTTCTGCCATAGAGCAAATGATCAGACCTGCCAGCCCGTGCCGCTGTATTCCATATAAAGAGCGGTTTGCTCGGCCACTTCGACGCCGAAGTAGCGTGTCACGATGCGTAATGCCAGATCAATTCCTGAGGTCAGACCAGCAGCAGTTGAGATGCGTGCGTTTTCAACGAACCGAACATCACGCACGAGTGTTACTTCGGGATACTTGTCCGCGAACGAATCATAAAAGTCGTGATGCGTGGTTGCGGCCAGCCCATTCAGTATTCCCGCTTCAGCGAGCTGGAATGCGCCGGTGCAAACTGACATGGTCACATCGGTTTCGGGTGCGACGAGTCTCAACCATTCATGCAGTGCCGCATTGCCGCGGAGGGCAGGCACAACCACCAGATGAGGCGTCGGCGCGTTGTCGACAGTGTAATCGGGAATGATATGCAGTCCACCGGATGCACGGATCGGTTCCGACGTTGCGGCAACTGTATAGAGCCGAAACGGCATCATCTCGTTCATCGTTGAACCGCGATCGCGGACATGCACATCCTGGAAAACTTCCCACGGGCCCGCAAAGTCAATCACAGTAGCGCCAGGTGCAATTGCGAAGGCCACGCGAATCTTTCCGCGCGCCGGCGGCGTTAACGGATCCCCGTCCATGATCGGACCGCGCAATGACACGTTCTCACCGGCACTTGCATATGACACCAGTCCGAGCGATCCGAGTGCCACGGCCGCCCCGGTAGCCGTATTGAGGAATTGTCGGCGTTGCATGGAATTCTCCGGTTGGCTAAAGACCTGGATCAGGCTACGGTGCACTCACCTTGTCTGCAATGACAAGTACCCCACTAAACCTGCCAAAATCCGGCGTCTCGAAAACGGGCGCTTCGGCGTTGCAATACTAAATGCCGCCCTAGACCGAACATTGGGAGCACCAAAGCCCGACAAGCAACACGAGTCGCGAGACGATCCTCTTCGGATGACCAGTCCGGTTCACGCCAACGAAGGATCGATCCGATCGAGGCGTGCAGCAGTATGCCGTAGACAACAACGAAAAAGCCTGAGACTCTCTGCTTGTTCGGGAGAGTGTCTGTTGGAAAAACCCTTTTCGGCATACCAAGGCGATGATCCGTTTGTCTTCGTCTGCTATGCACACGCTGACAAAGAAGTCGTGTACGCGGAACTCGAGTGGTTGCACACACAGGGTGTAAACGTGTGGTACGACGAAGGCATTTCTGCGGGCGACAACTGGCGAGCCGCGATTGGCGACGCGTTGATCCGAGCCAGCCGCGTCCTTTTCTACGTCTCGCAAAGCTCGCTCGATTCTGATCACTGTAATCGCGAGATCAACCTCGCGCTCGACGAGAGCAAGGAGATTCTACCTATCTATCTCGAGACGGTGGAGTTGACGTCTGATCTGAAGGTTGGGCTGGCGCGAGTGCAGGCGCTTCGACGCGATGCGGCCGACTTCAGGGCAAAGCTGGCCGATACGTTGCAAGGAAGGCCCGCGGGTTCGATGCTGAGGTTGGCTTCCGCGCCAGGAAAAACCCAAAACAAGCGAACCCTATTGGCCAGCGTGGCTTTTCTAGCCGTCGCGGCAGTCGTGCTTGGTTGGTATGGCTCGAACGAACTCCTGAAGAACACCGTCAATATGCAGGATCGCGCAGAGGGGCCGGGTTTGGATTTCTACGAGTCCATGGCCGTCTTGCCGTTCACGGTACTGAGCAACGAAGCGGACGTGAGCTTTTTCGCGCGCGGGCTCACCGACAACCTGCTGGGTGAGTTGGCGAAAACACCGTGGTTGAAGGTCGGTTCGCGGACCCTGACGGCTCAGTTGGTCGACGAAGGGCTCACGCTCGAGGCGTTGGCCGAGCAGATGAACGTGGCCTTCGTGCTGGAAGGCAGCGTTCAAGAACTCGCGGACGATCTGCTGGTCTCGGCGCAACTAATCCGCGCGTCCGACAACTTCCAGGTCTGGTCGAGATCCGACCACCTCGACATGTCGGATGGTTATCAGGCACAAAAAGGCGCCGCCAAGAGACTGGCCCATACGTTGGCGTCGAGCCTTTGGGCGGACGTGAGGCGTGAGCAATCTCAGTTATTCAAGGAGTTTCAAGGTATCCATCCCAGAGCGCTGGCGCTATACCTGGACGGTGAGAAGCAAGAACTCTTGGCGGATCTTGGCGAGGACGGCGATCGCACCTATGCGTGTGTGTTGTACAAGCGTGCGTCCGAAATTGATCCCGACTTTGTGTCCGCTCTCACCGAATACGCTTGGTGTCTAGTCGATCGGGTAGACCCTAACCTGTCGCTAGAAGATGCAATCGCCGATGCAAAGGCGACCATAGAACATGTCGTGGAGATCGATCCGCAATGGCTCTCTATCAAGTTGGTCAGGATGCGGCTTCTCACACTGTTGTTGTTGGACTACGAAAGTGCCCAGGCGGCGCATGCGCGCTCCGTCGAGCGTTTTCCCGAGGCGCGCGGTCATCTGGAGTTGCTGGGCGAGATCGCGGCGCGAGAGGGGCGAGTGAGTGATGCCGTGATGTACTACGATCGAGCAAAAGCGCTCAACTATGCGGCAGACGAACCCCACCTGCTGGTCAACGCACGGTTCCGGTTGGCCGTTGGCGACTACGAGGGTTCGAAGGAGTTTTCCGACGAAATGCTGAACGTTCTGCCGAATGGTCGGTTCCGCTCACATGCGCTTATGTTGAATGCGTGCGCGATGATAGGACTCGGTCGTATGGAAGAGGCACGGACACTCGTACAAAAAGGCTGGGCGATGCGTGGATCAGAGAACCCTGCGCATTTTGCCTATGCATTCGCGAAGATCGGCGAGGTGGAGAGGGCCCAGGCCATTCTCGCCGATGCAGAGGTGGCATTGGGTGACGCTGGCTACTTTGCGCGTGGCTACGCTGCTTTGGGTGAGAACGACAAAGCCATCGAATACATGCGCCTCGGTATCGATACCCAGGATCCTTCGGTGTTGGACGTCATCCGAATCGACGTTGCGCTCGATGGTTTGCGTCGTGAACCGGCGTTCAAGGAGGCTCTGGCGGTCCTGGAATCCAAAGAAACACACACGTCCGCGTTCCTCCAAGAGGGGATAGCCTCGATGAGACGTTAACGGCAGCTTATGGCCGATCAGAGCTGGCCAACATCGCTGGCAGCGCGTCCGTTTACGGGAAAACTTCATGTAGTTTCGAGGAAATCGAAAGAACGGGCGGTAGCAGCGCCACCTGGCTACCGTCACGACTGACCCTAACTTGCCGAATCGAGGCTGGTATGGTTGTACTTTCGAACCTCCAAGGTGGGTGCGCATGGTAAAAGTCATTAAGGTAGACGGGCATGTGCTTTAGTACGAGGTCACTAATCGTAATTAGTGGTGCGAAGAAAATGTGGATCACCAGCAATTCGGTGCATTCAATACATCTAGAGAATCAAAAAGAATTAGCACAG
>JAPUIA010000066.1 GCA_027297435.1 Gammaproteobacteria bacterium
AGTCGTAACTACCTCAAAGCGAGCGATACGCCGCCCGCAGCAACTTGAACCCGCGCACGTCGCCCATCAGATTGGCCTCCATCAGGTTCATGACGTAGGAAACACACATGCGAGCGTCTTGGTCGATCACCGCAGTGGAACCACCCCACCCGCCCCAGTAGGCGATATTTTCGTTCGGGCCCATCGGCATCTCGTCACTGGTTAGTCCATAGCCCATTCCGAACCGGATAGGTACGCCAAGCACCAAGTCTTTGCCGTTGGATTGCTCGTCGAATATGACGCGGCAGCCAGCCTCCGACATGAGCCTTTTGCCGAATGCCGTACCTAGGTTGGCAACAAGCGTCTGCACACGAACCACCGACCGGGCGTTGCCGTGACCGTTCGCCGCGGGGATCTCGGCTTGGCGCCAGCCGTCGGTACCGGACGCGTTGGCATTGACAGCAGGGTTCTTGAAGGTCCGTGCTGCAATGCTATCTTCGTCGGCGTCCGCTGCCGGCGAGGCGGAGTCGGGAGGCACCAGCTCGCCGATCCGGTGGTAGTGTTCGGGACCGGTGCCGATATGAAAGTCCGCGCCCAACGGCTCGGCAATTTCCTCTTTGAAGAATTGACCTATCGAGCGACCGGTTATCCGGCGAACCACCTCGCCAATCAGATGACCCTGAGTCAACGCGTGGTAACCGCTGGCGGTACCCGGCTCCCACCACGGCGCTTGGCGGGCCAAGGCATCCACCATTTTTTCCCAATCGTATACGTCGTCGCCGACCATCGGTTCGTCCATGCCGGACAGGCCGGCGGAATGGCTCATGAAATGCCGAACCTCGGTGTTTTCCTTGCCATTCTGGGCGTATTCGGGCCAGTACTTCTTGACCGGTGCGTAGAAGTCGAGCTCGCCTCGATCGGCCAACAACAACGCCGTGATCGCGGCCATGGTCTTGGTTGTGGAATAAACGTTGACGATCGTGTCTTCTTCCCAGGGCAGCGTCTTTGCGCGGTCACGGAAACCTGCCCACAAGTCGACGACGTACTCGCCTTCGACCGATACCGCAACCGACGCGCCAACGTCATCGCGCTCGGCAAAGTTCTCCTCGAACAGGGTTTTGACTTTTTCAAATTTCGGATCACAAGTACCGTGAATGTCCAATGCGTTTTTCCCCGTCAATCAACCGAACGCGCAACCTTACAGTACAATCTGCCGCCAAACCAAGAGAACGCTATGCTAGAACGTCTGTTTTCTATCGCGGCTAAAGCCGCTCCTACCTTCTTAGTCGCCGTACTCGCCGGTTGTTCATCAACCGGGCCGCTCATCGAGACGTACGACGTATTGATCGAGAACGGCACGATCTACGATGGCAATGGTGGCGCACCGTACCAAGCCGATATCGCCATCCTTGGTGATCGTATCTCGGGTATTGGTGACTTCGACCCTGCCTACGCGGGCCGGGTTGTCGACGCCACGGGGCTCGCGGTCGCTCCCGGTTTCATCAACATGCTGAGTTGGGCCACCGAGTCGCTCATCATCGACGGCAAGAGTCAGAGCGATATCCGTCAGGGCGTGACCCTCGAGGTATTCGGCGAAGGCGGGTCGATGGGCCCACTGTCGGACGATATGAAGGCATGGGCCATCGCAAGGCAGGGTGACGCCAAATTCGACATCGAATGGACCACGCTCGGTGAGTACCTGGAGTTTCTGGAACGTAAGGGTATAGCGCCCAACGTCGCTTCGTTCGTCGGCGCGACGACGGTGCGCGTGCACCAAGTTGGCTTCGAGGACCGACCACCAACGCAAGCGGAGCTGGCCACCATGCAAGAGCTCGTGCGCGCAGCCATGCGCGAAGGTGCCCTGGGGGTCGGTTCATCGTTGATTTACGCGCCCGCCTTCTACGCCCAGACCGACGAGTTGGTGGCGCTGGTGCAAGCCGCTGCCGAATACGATGGTATGTACATCTCGCATATGCGCAGCGAAGGCAACCGTTTGCTCGAATCGATCGACGAGCTGATTCACATCGCGGAGGCGAGTGGTGCACCCGCCGAGATTTATCACCTCAAGATGAGCGGCAAGGACAACTGGCACAAGTTCGATGACGTGGTGGCGAAAATAGAAGCAGCTCGCGAACGCGGCGTACGCATCACGGCCGACATGTATACCTATCCCGCCGGTTCCACCGGGCTCGATGCCGCCATGCCGCCGTGGGTCCAGGAAGGCGGCTTCCAGGCCTGGGTTGAACGCTTGCAGGATGCCGACATTCGCAGACGTGTAATCGAAGACATGACGACTCCCACCGATACGTGGGAGAACTTGTTTCTCGCCGCCGGGCCAGACAAGACACTGCTCGTTGGATTTCGCAACCACGATCTCAGGAAGTACACGGGCATGACGCTGGCCGAAGTCTCCAAGCTGCGAGGTACCCCACCGACGGTCACCGCCCTGGATCTGGTCGTGGAGGACGGCAGCCGAGTGCAAGTCGTCTACTTTCTGATGTCGGAAGAAAACGTCGCAAAGGGCGTAGCGCTGCCGTGGGTGAGTTTCGGCTCGGACGCCGGCTCGCTCGCCACCGAAGGCGTGTTTCTGAACACCAGCACGCATCCGCGCGCGTACGGCAACTTCGCGCGTGTGCTCGGCAAGTACGTGCGCGACGAAGCCGGGTTGCCGATGCAAGCGGCGATTCACAAGTTGACCAAGTTGCCTGCGACCAACTTACAAGTGCGTAACCGCGGCGAGTTGCGCGAGGGATACTACGCGGATGTCGTCGTCTTCGACCCATTGAGAATTCAAGACCACGCGACGTTTGCCGAACCGCATCAATACTCGACCGGCATGGTGCACGTGTTCGTCAACGGCGTGCAGGTGTTGAAGGATGGTGAACATACCGGCGCGCTCCCGGGACGCGTGGTGCGTGGACCGGGTTGGGAAGGGTGGGCCGATTAGCACGGAGTCGGCTTAACCCAACCCCGACTCGATGGCTGCCAATAGTCTCGTGATCTCTCGTTTATCGGCGGGGGACAGTTCCTCGAGCACCTTCGATACTCGCTCATAGTGCGCCGGTAAAAACCGATCTAACGTACGTTTAGCCTTGGGTGTCAGCTTCACCGACAGCTTGCGCCGGTCCTGCTTACTCGGCGAACGTTTGATCCAGCCCGTTGATTCCAACGCATCGAGCATTTGAGTGATCGCCGCTCGCCCGATACCTGCCTGTTCGGCAAGCTGCGATGGTGAAGCAGTGCCGGCCTCCCATTCCAACCGGTTGATTATCATCACCAACGAGAACCGAGCCTCCGTCAGCCCAATGCGCTGAAATTCGATCGCCAACGCATCGTTGATTGCTCTCGCTACGTTGAGCAGTCGCAGCACCGGCACCGCGGCGGCAGGTTCAGTACCTGGATAACGACGGCGGACTTCATCGAGCCAGTCTTGCGGCGGCCGAGGCTTCAGATGTCTGGGTTCTTTGGCTGGCAATTTAGTTCGGTTACTATATTATTCGGTATCTAAACCATAAACGAGGCAATCATGAAATGCTCGATCTTGTTCCTATTCATGTGCCTCGCCTTACGCGTTGCTAGCGTAGCAGCCCATCACGGCACCTACGAATACGACTTCAATACGGTCGCCCACATCGAAGGAACCATCACGGAGTACCACTGGCGCAATCCTCATGCGTTCATCCACTTGAGTCATCGCAACGACGCAGGCGACATAGTCGAGCTTGTCATCGAAGCCGCAGGACCTTCCGGCCTGATACCGTTAGGCGTGACGTCCAGTTCGCTGACGCCCGGCGAACGCGTCGTGGCGGTCGTCTTCCCCAGTCGGCGGTCTCCCGCAACGTCCTTTCACGGCCGCGAGATCGTCAAACAGGACGACATCATGGTGCCGTTACATCCACAATTTGCGCCCAAGCATCTTCTGACGAGCACGGGCACGACCAACACCATCTTCGGTACCTGGGTACCTTCAACGGCCGATTTTTTTCGACTGATCCTTGGGCGCTCCCAATGGCCGCTAACCAAAGCAGGCAGTTCCGCGTTCCGACGCTACGACGTCGCAATTTCGCCCGCCGCCAAGTGCATCCCGTTGAGTTCACCCACCATCATGCTGTATCCAACGGCGCATACCCTGCGAATCATCGAAGACCAAATCATCATCGACACCGACGTGATGGACGCGCAACGCGTCGTCTTCATGGACGGACGCAACCATCCGGATCCTACGAAACGATTCCATCAAGGCCATTCCATTGGTCACTGGGACGACGAGACACTGGTCATCGATACGACCAACTTCGCAGAGAATCGATCTGGACTGACTTTCGGCATTCCATCGAGTGAGGGAAAACATATTGTCGAACGTGTCCGGCTTGCTGCAGATAAAGCACACCTCGAGGTCGAATACTGGCTAGAAGATCCACAATATCTTGCCGAACCGGTACGCGGTCTTTTTCGCTGGATGTATCGGCCTGACCTAGAGCCCAGCGGCGAACCGTGCGACCTCGCTACGGCCAGGCGTTACCTTACCACCTCGCAAGATGGGTGAAGAAATCGCGGCCTCGCGTCCCTCGGACGCGCAGCCGGCTCCTACCCTATACGCTAGGTACGTCGAAATTGAAGAACTTGGCCGCGTTCAAACCCAGGATCTGAGCCCGTTCCGCCTCGGTCAAGAAACCCATCGTACGCTCGATGGCTTCCGCCGAGTGCGGCCAAGTACCTTCGTGGTGCGGGTAGTCGTTGGCCCACATGAAGTTGCCGGCGAGGTCGTGGGCTTGGGCATCGTGCAACCCGGGCACGTCTTCCTGAAAGCTCGCCATGCCATGCGCGCGGAAGTAGTCCGACGGCAAGCCCTGCAGCTTCGGCTGCACCCACATGTGGTGCTTTTTGAAGGCTTCGTCCATGGCGGTAAGGGCCCAAGCGACCCAGCCAATACCGGCCTCGATGGTCGCGAAACGCAATTTTGGGAAACGCTCGAACACGCCGGATGCACACAGGTTCGCGAGCGGCTCGATGGTCGGGGCCAACGAGTGAGAAACGTAGTTGATCACCGCGCCGCCATCGCCCTGTGCTGCGCGAGGGTCTCGACCGGTCGAGACGTGAAATGTCATGGGCAGATCAGCATCCTGAATGGCCGCCCACAACGGATCGAACATCGGCAAGTTGTAGTTCGGGTGGCGCGCATCGTGCGCACCGAAGATCGGTTTGCTCGGTAAAGTGAGACCTCTGAAGCCGCGCTTGGCAGCGCGCTCGACCTCGGCGATGGAGCCTGCCATGTCGCCGGTTGCCAAGCACGCCATCGGCGACATCCGATCGTTGTACGCGCCGAAGGTTTCCCAAGCCCAGTCGTTCCAGCAGAGGCAGCAGGCCATGGCGAATTCGGGGTCTGGCGTTGCCCACATGGACAACCCCTTGTTCGGGAAGATGATCTCCGCATCGACGCCATCGGCTGCCATGTCCTGCAAACGTTCCTCGGGCGTTTTTCCGGACGCGTTGCGCAACCCGTCTTCCCCCTCCAATGGTTGCTTGAAACGAATGCGTGTCGGCCGGTAGCCCTCGGTGATCTGCCAACGATCACCCTTCTCGTCCGTTTCAACTCGGGGCAACCTCGGCTTCAAGCTCTCATCGATACGACTCGAGAGAAAGTCATAAGGCTCGTTGGCATGGCAATCCGCCGAGACCATGAAGTATTTGTTGGGCGCACCGGGACGTACACTGCGTTCCCAACCTGCGTCCCCCGGCGTTTCCAACCGCCAGGCATTTGCTGTGTCGCTCATTCGATCCTCTCTCAGCCCCAAGGGCTCAACCTTTACGCAAACCGCCATTGCAACAGCGTGAACGGCGTGTCCGCGTCTGTGTGATGTTCGAATACTGCCTCAACTTCGGCCCCGAAGGGAACTTCTTGGTGCGGGTCGCCCAAGAGGTTACCGACCAGACGGACGTTGTCCGCTTGCGGCAACTCGACCAACACCACTATATACGGGCCTTGTTCGTTGAGCGCCGGGTGCACGGAGTGCCAAACGCGCTCGAAACTGTAGATGCGACCCGTCGGCGTGACCGCCTCGAACCCGAGGTCGAAACTCAAGCAGCGGTGGCATATCCACTCGGGGCCCCACTGCCAGCCGCCGCAATCGGTGCACCGCTGCAGGTATATCTGCTCATCGTTCAGGCCTTCCCAGTAGCGTTGATCCAAACCATCGGGCGACGGCATGGGCTGAGGTAGACCGGGCGCTAAGTATGAATCGCTCACAGCGTCGCCTCCGCGCCGAAAATACAACAGCTCACCGGGGTCACCATGGGACCTGAAATCACCATCGAAACTTGCGCATCCGCCACCTGGCTGGTGGACTCTCCCCAGAGTTGCCGCACGGCTTCCACGTTCAGGCCAAGACCGTGCATGTAGCACTCCGCCAGATTGCCGCCGCTGGTGTTGAGCGGCAGGTCGCCGTCGGGGGCCAACAACCGATCTTTGACGAAGAACTCGTTGCAACCGTCCGGCTCGCAAAAACCGTGTTCCACGATGCTCATCAATACACCACCGGTAAAATTCTCGTAGCTTTGCAGCACGTCGACGTCGGCCGGTTGTACGCCGGCCACTTCAAACAGCCGTGGCGCCAACGTCTTGAAAGTCGAGGTCGCGTAATCCGGCGTGTTGTGCACCGAGGCACCGGCGCGATAGTGGGACCCCGACGCGGCCGACAACAGGTAAGCCGGTAGATTGGCAAAGTCTTTGGCTCGCTCGGCCGGTACCAAGATCATGGCCGCCGCACCGTCGTTTTCCAGACAGCAGTCGAAAAGATGGAAAGGCTCGACGATCCAGCGCGACTCGTCGTACTTGGCCTCATCCAGGGGCCGGCCGTACATCACGGCCCGCGGGTTGTTTTGCGCATGATGATACGAGGCGAGCGATATCGAGCGCAGCGCCGGTTGTTCGACGCGAAAGTCGTGCATGAAACGTTGCACCTTCATCGCGAACATCTGCGCGGGCGACATCAACCCGTACGGCACGGTGTGGGCCATACCGCCGGCGATGACGTTGCGCCGCGGCCCTTGCCCAAAGCGGCCAAACTCGCCTTGGGCGAGAGCCCGGAACACCACGACGCAATCGGCCATCCCCGTTGCGATCGCGGCGGCCGCATTGCCGATGGCCGCAGAGCCACCGCCACCGCCACCGCCCCATTGCATGTTGGCAAAACGCAGCTCTTTACAGCCAAGCGCTGCCGCGAGCTTCGACGGATCGCTGCGATCGTTACTGTACGAGGCAAAACCGTCGACGTCCTTGGGCGAAACCCCGGCGTTCTCACAGGCCCTGAGGATGGCTTTCAGCGCCAGCTTGAATTCGGCATCCGGCGATTCACCGCGTTTGAAGTAGTCGGTTTCACCCACGCCGACAACGGCCACCTGGCCGCGTAGCGATCGATCCGTGCTTTGCATGATGTGCCTCCCGAATTCGACCTTACACGCTGGACCGCATGCTTTCCAATTACCGCCCGGGTTGGTTATCGTTAGGTCCATAACCAATCGAGAGGATAGGAACATGCCGATCAATCCAGATGCCGTCGGCACCGAGGGCGGGCCAGTCAAACGCAGTTGGGCGTCGAAGGACGCGCTGCTGTACGCCGTTGGAGTCGGTGCGGGTACCGACGAGTTGCCCTTCACGACGGAGAACACCAAGGACACGCCGCAAAAAGTACTACCGACCTTTGCCGTGATCATCGGCGGGGGCGGCGTGCCCATGGACAAAGTCGGCTCATTCAATCCCGCGCTGATGGTGCACGGCGAGCAAGGCATCGAGCTTTTCGACGAAATTCCCGCTGACGGAGAGATCGAGTCCGTCGGCAAGTGTACGGGCATCTATGACAAGGGCTCGGCGGCGGTGTTGGCGTTCGAATCGACCTCCACCAACGTCGCCACCGGTAAGCCACTTCTGAAAACGCGCATGAGCCTGTTCTGCCGCGGCGAAGGCGGCTGGGGCGGCGACCGCGGACCGAGTGAGAAGCTCGAGTTTCCGGATCGGGACCCGGACAACCAAGTGACCTACAAAACGCGCGAAGATCAGGCGCTGACCTACCGTTTGTCGGGAGACCGCAATCCACTGCACTCCGATCCGTCGTTTTCAGCCATGGGCGGTTTCGATACGCCGATCTTGCACGGCCTGTGCACGTGGGGCTTCACCGGTCGTGCGCTGCTGCACGCGTTGTGCGATGGCGATCCATCGCGCTTCAAGAGCATGCACAGCCGCTTCTCGAGGCCGGTCATTCCTGGCGATGAACTGTGCGTGTCGATGTGGGTAGACGGCAACCAAGCGCTGTTTCGAACCACCAACCAAGACGGCCTTCCGGTGATCGACCAGGGGCTATTCACATTTTCTTAGCTCGCGGCCGCAACTTACGCCTTTGATTGTGGCTGGGAAAGCGGCGAAAATAGCGGCAGAGTCGTAGCTGGAGATCGACGTGCAGAGAACTACCGTTGCCCGCAACGAAATCGGTCCGTTGCTGGACCAGCTGATCGTACAACTCGATGCGGAAGGTAGCGCCACACAGAAAGCCTACTTCAACCGCATACGTCGACGTCTCTACCGTGCGCAAGACGAGTTGGAACTGGCAACGCCGATCCTGGAACTATCGACCACCACCGTCGTGGGTTTTCATTTCTCGATGGACGCCGATGCGTTGATCGCACGAATCTTAGAAAAAGCCCAGCAGGTCTCCGAAGAATTGCGACCCGTCGCAGCCAAGTACCACTAGCCCTTAGTTGTCGACCAGACTACTCACGCTAACCAATCGGGAGTATCGTGTCGGAACAACGTTTACGGGAGGAAGGTTGTGAAACACTATTTTCGGATCTTGTTCATTGCGATGCTCATGTCTCCGCTATACGTGGCGGCCGATGTCATGCACTACTCGCTGTGCACCCTCAGTGACGGCAAAACCATGGCAGATGCTCAGGCGTGGGTAAACGATTGGCGACAACTCGTCGACCGCAAAGGAGTGAACTATAAAATTCGTCTTCTCGTTCCTCATGCCAGCCCTGAAGAGCCGGGGCAGTTTTTCATCGAAGGATCTTCGACGACGCTGAGCACCTATGCCGCGGCATGGGAGTGGTGGTACAGCGATCAGGACGCAGCAGCATCCGCTAGCCAAATCGAAAGTGTCGCCCCGTGCGACTCCGGTGCGGTATACCTCACGGCTGACTAGCGGCGCCTAGTGGCGGGATCGGAGTAAAAGCGCATGCGTCTTTACTCCAGCCCGCTAGTCGTTACGTCCCCGTCGGCACTTCGCTGAACGGAATGCCTTTGTCCACGCGTGGTTCTTGCGGCAGACCGAGCACCCGTTCGGCAATGATGTTGGCCATGATCTCGTCGGTACCGCCGGCGATCCGGAAACCCGGAATGCCCATGTAGGTGCCCTGGAACAAGCCGGCCGCAGGTGAGAACTCTTCATCCCACACGGCACCGGACATCTCCATCAAGTCCATTGCAAACGACGCCATGTCCTGGGTCATAGGTGCCGCGACAAGCTTGCCGATGGAATTCTCCGGGCCGGGCATTTCACCGCGCGACAAGGCACTCAACGAGCGGTAGCCGGTGTATTTGAGCCCGGAACGCCTGCAGTACCAGTTCGCCAGCTTGGCCCGGACAGCCGAGTCCTCGATCGCCGGCTTGTCATCGATAGTCACGGTCCGCGCCAATTGCAAAAGCGCTTTGAAGTCGACGCCGGACCCGCCGCCACCGATCGACGCGCGCTCGTGCATCAGCGTCGAGATCGCGACTTGCCATCCCTGTCCCACCGCGCCGAGACGCTGAGAGTCGGGAATACGTACGTCGGTAAAGTACACCTCGTTGAAGTTGGCGTCCCCCGAAAGCTGTTTGATCGCCTTGATCTCGATGCCCGGAGAATGCATATCCACGAAGAAATACGACAAACCCTTGTGCTTCGCTACATTGGGGTCGGTACGTACCACGAGAATGCCGTAATCGCAGTAGTGCGCGCCCGACGTCCAGATTTTCTGGCCGTTGATCACCCACTCATCGCCGTCCTTCTCAGCCTTGGTTCTGAGCGCTGCCAAATCGGAACCTGCCGACGGTTCGCTGAAGAGTTGGCACCAAATCTCCTCGCCGCTCGCCATCTTCGGTAGCAAGCGCAACTTTTGCTCGTCCGCGGCCCAAGCCATCAACGTTGGCGCCGCCATGCCCTGGCCAATGCCAAACACACCGCCCGGCAAAGCCGGATACTTGGCCTCTTCCTGATTCAAGATTACCTGCTCGATCGCGCTGGCGTCGCGTCCCCCATACTCCTTGGGCCAACGAATGCACGCCCAACCGGCATCGTACTTGCGCTTCTGCCAGAGCTGGGCTTGTTCTACCTCGCCCAGGCCCTCGAGTTCGTCGGCCGACGGTACGTTGTCTTGCAGCCATGCACGGGCTTGTTCCCGGAACGCGGCTTCTTCTGCTGTATCGTTAAAATCCATCGTCGTCTCCCTTATGCCGCGTTGCTTTGTTCGATCGCCGTAATGAGCTTATCTTGCCACTGTCCCTCGCTACCGATATTGACCGAAAGCAGCTTCGACCTACGGTAGAGAAACTGGCAATCGAACTCCCACGTATAGCCCATACCGCCATGAGTCTGAATGTTCTCTTTCGACGCAAAATAGTAGGCTTGGGTCGCCGACACCCTGGCGGTTGCGGCCGCCAACGGTAGCTCGGCGGCATCGGCATTCAGCGCCCAAGCACCGTAGTAACAGTTCGATCTCGCCAACGTATTGTTCACATACATGTTGGCGAGCTTGTGTTTAATCGCTTGGTAGGATGCGATCGGACGACCGAACGCGTAACGCCCCATCGCGTATTCTTTGGCCATTTCCAGCGACGCTTGCGCGCCGCCAACTTGTTCCCAGGCAAATAGCACAGCTGCCCGATCCAGAAGTTTCTGGGTCAACGCCCAACCCTCACCGGAACTTCCGAGCAGCTCAGCCTTCGCGCCGGATAGTGTGAGGCGCGAGTGGCTGCGCGAAAAATCCAGGGTGCGTTGCGGATCGAGCGCCACGCCTGCTTGATCGAGCTCGACCAAATACAGGGCCGCACCGTCGCCGTCGTCGGCTTTCGCCACCACGATCGCAATCTGAGCGATGTCGCCGTCCGCAACCGCCACTTTGGTGCCGGTCAGCGCACCGCCGTCGGCGGTCGTTGCCAGACCGGCAGCCGATGCTCGGCCATGACCCTCGGCCATCGCAAAGGTGCCGATGACTTCGCCCACCGCTAGCTTCGGCAGCCACCTTTCTTTCTGCTCGATACTACCGGCGAGAATGAGCGCTTCCGTGGCGAGATACACCGAGGACGAAAACGGTATCGGCGCGACCACCCGACCCAGTTCTTCGGCGATGACCACCAACTCTAAGTACGACAACCCCAGGCCCCCATACTCTTCGGGGATGACCGTCGCGGTCCAGCCCATTTCCGCGACCTTCTGCCACAGCTCTCTATCATAGGATGCCTCCCCGTCCAGTACCGCTCGAACCTTGCTCATCGGGCAATGCTCCGCAAGGAAGCCTTGGGCCTGCTCGCGTAGCAGGTTCTGCTCTTCTGAGAACTCGAAGTTCATGAACTCCCCTCACGTTTGATTAGGCGCACCAGTGATTTTCTACACTTTGGGGTTAAAAGGCGAGTCCCGGTAGAATGCAGGTATGGCAGCAACCCAAAACTATGCTGATTTAGGCTTCCTGCGCACCGCTGCGGTAGCGCCAGAGGTGCACCTTGCCGACCCGCTGGCCAACGCCGACGGCATGATCGAATGCCTCAGCGACCTAAAACGCGACGGCGTTGCCATTGCGCTGTTTCCCGAGCTCGCCTTGACCGGCTACAGCTCAGAGGATTTGTTCTTCACGTCCAAGCTGCAAAGCGACGTGAAAATCGCTCTCGCGTCGATGGCTCGCGCGAGCACCGACATCATCACCCTCGTGGGAACCCCCTGGTACCTGCCAGACGGTCGGTTACTCAACTGTGCTGCGATACTCGCCAATGGCAGCGTCGCGGGATTAGTGCCGAAGTCGGCCCTCCCCAACTACGCGGAGTTTTACGATAGGCGCTGGTTCACCGGAGGCGCAGACATTGATATCCACGTCGATGGCCCGTTTGGAGCGTTCCGAATCGGCCCCAACCAGCTTTTTCAGATCGGCGAGCACCATTTTGCCGTCGAGATCTGTGAAGACCTGTGGGCGCCCGAGCCGCCCGGCGCCAAGCATAGCCTGGCGGGGGCCGCGCTGGTTTTCAATTTGTCGGCCAGCAACGAACTCGTCGCCAAGGCCGACTACCGTCGAGATCTGGTGAGGATGGCGAGCGCCCAATGGCTCTGCGGATACCTGTACGCAAGTTCCGGTCTGCAAGAATCCACCAAAGACATCGTCTTCGGCGGACACCTGATCGCGGCTGAGAACGGTCAGGTCATCGGTGAGGGCGAGCGGTTCCAGCTCGGAGTCAACGTGCTCATCGCCGAGTTCGATCTGGACAAGCTTTGCCACGACCGCATGCAGAACACCACGTTCTCCAACGCCCCGCGTAACGTCGACCATCATCTTCGCACCCTCGCGCCAGAGTTACCGAAGATCGACAATCTAACACGCCGCTTCGCGAAACACCCTTTCGTGCCTCAAGACGAAAAGGAATTTGACGCTCGAGCCCAAGAAATCTTGAACATACAGGCCAACGGCTTGGGTCGTCGACTGCTCTCGACCAACGTCGAGCGTCTCGTCCTCGGCCTGTCCGGCGGCGTCGATTCAACGCTCGCGTTCCTGGTGTGCCTCGATGCGCTGCGCAATCTTGGTCTTTCGAACGACCACCTGCACACCTTGACCATGCCTGGACCGGGCACCACGGATCACACCAAGACCACCGCCCACCAGCTTGCCAACGCTGCCAACGTGCCCCTCAAGGAGATTTCTATCAGTGCTGCGGTGGCTCAGCATCTCAAAGACTTGGAGCACACGGCCGAAGACGACGTGGTGTTCGAAAACGCCCAAGCCCGCGAGCGCACGCAGATACTCTTCGACTACGCCAACAAGGTGGGTGGCATCGTCGTCGGCACGGGAGATCTTTCGGAACTCGCACTTGGTTGGTGCACGTTCAATGCCGATCACATGGCGAATTACAACGTCAACGCTAGCGTGCCTAAAACCCTGGTCGCCTACCTCGTGCGGTGGTATGCGCAGCATCGCGCGACAGACAAGCTGGCGCCCGTACTCGAGCGGGTGTTGGACACGCCTATCACGCCGGAACTCATTGCACCCACCGAAGGTAAGATAAGCCAAGAAACCGAGGCCATCATCGGGCCGTACGAACTGCACGACTTCTTTCTATTCCACTACGCCCGTAACGGTTTCAGCCCGGCAAAGATCTACCGGCTAGCACACGATGCGTTCGCGCACGTTTACGACGACGAGACCTTGAAACGATGGTTGAAGGTATTTTTCTCGCGATTTTTTTCACAACAGTTCAAGCGCACGACCCTACCGCCAGGACCTAAAGTGGGTACAGTCAGCCTTTCGCCTCGCGGCGATTGGCGCATGCCAGATGAAGCATCGGCAGAACGCATTGTCGCAGAGATAGACGACTACTAGGAGTTTTCGGACAAGAACCAATTAGATAACAACGAACATAACGGGATAAACAATGCGAGTTTCGAGTAACCGGCCAATCACCGCCGTGCTGGTCGTGTGTGCGTGCTTGTCGACAACCATCGGTTGGTCACAGGAAGCACCTTATTGCGGCGAGGAGGGTGCCTGGATTCAAATCCTTGGGGCCGGCGGGCCGGAGTTGACGGACGGGAATGCCGGTTCGAGCTACCTCGTGTGGCTCGACAATCACGCACGCCTGCTCGTCGACATAGGTCCCGGTTCATCCACCCGCTTCGACGAGGCCGGTGCCGTGTTTGAGGATCTCGACGCCATCGCGTTGACCCATCTGCACGTCGATCACAGCGCCGGCTTGCCTGCCTTCATCAAAGGCTCGTACTTTCTCAACCGTGACCGGCCGCTGACGATTCTCGGGCCGGACGGTAACGATGAATTTCCCGATACCGAAAGCTTCGTCAGACGCATGATCGGCCCCAACGGGGCCTATCCATACCTCGCAGACTTTCTGACGTTCAAGAGCAGCGGCGGCTACAAGGTCAGGGCGCGCAACGTGCCGTCGACCGGACGCCGGCGCTGGGCACGCTTCGGTTCTCAGCATTTCCGCCTCGCCGCCATTCCCGTGCATCACAGCATCGTCCCGGCAGTCGCGTGGCGGGTGGAGATTTCCGACAAGATAATTGTCTTCACAGGTGATTTCAGCAACCAGAAGAGCGTCATCGGCAAGTTTGGAAAAAACGCCGACGCGCTCGTGGTCTCGCACGCGATCCCGGAGACCGCTCGCGGTACGGTACGCGACCTGCACGTGACTCCGACACAGATCGGGCAGGTCGCGGCGCAAACCAATACGCGGATGTTGATTCTCGGACACCGCATGAACCGTACCCGCGGTCGGGAATCGCAGAGTCGCGAGGCAATCGAGGCGCACTACGACGGCCCGGTGATCTTCGCTAACGACTTGGAGTGCTGGGGATTATAATCTCCACGCATACCAAGGAGGATTGAATGGGTAAAGGCGACATTCGTAGCAGACGTGGCAAGATCATACGCGGCACATTCGGTGTCCGCCGCCGCAAGAAGAACAAGAAGCCGCCGCCGCCTAAATCCTAATCGACCTCGCTCGAGACCGATCGGTTCGGTCACGGGCTACAATAACGCCATGTCCTACGATCATGTTCTGGATTTCTGGTTCGGCAAACTCGAGGACGGCTTCGCCGATCAAGCCCACCGCAAGCGCTGGTACAAATCGAGTGACGCGCTCGACACCGAGATACGCCAGCGCTTCGGCTCTCTGTTGCAGGACGCGGTCGAGCAACGTCTTGGCGATTGGTTCGAATCTCCCGCCGGACGGCTCGCGTTCATCGTGCT
>JAPUIA010000067.1 GCA_027297435.1 Gammaproteobacteria bacterium
GTCATTCGTGTGAACGATCTTGAAAACATGATTGCGTTTTATCGAGACGTGCTTGGCTGCAAGCTAGAACGCGGTCCTGGTGAGGGTGGCCTTGCACAGCTTCGCGCCGGTCTCTCGTTGATCGATCTGGTCGATGCCAACGGTCCACTGGGTCGGCAAGCCGGTGATCGGCCGGACCATGCTGCACCGAACATGGATCATGTTTGCTTCCAGCTGCAGCCCTGGGACGCAGACACGATCAAGGGGCACCTCGAACAGCATGGCATCGAAGTCGGGAGCGTGGCGCCGCGTTACGGCGCTGCAGGCGTGGGTCCGTCGATGTATCTCAGAGACCCCGAAGGCAACACAGTCGAGCTAAAGGGGACGTCTGCAGACTAGCGCGCTTCTCTACCGTAGCGGCAAACGAAGGATGATTTCGATGTGGCGACGCTGGCGGCCAAACCTGCTGAACCGTCCGCTATGGAGAATCGGTGTGAGCGTCAGGCTTCGAGAAAGCAGCCGTTCGCGAACCAGTCGTGACCGGCTCTACCCGGCCAAAACCGGCCAGTCGACGATTACTTCTTAGCTCAGATTTCTCTCCTAGTTGGTTTGTTGTGTCCGTTGGAACGATTGGTTAGGCATCGGCTGTAGATCTCGCACACTTACTCCATGAATCTGTTGCACTTCAAATGTAAACCTAAGCGTCATCCGGTTCATTTCCGACGTCTAGTTTTTTTAGTACTCCCGCATAGTCCAATGTCTTTTCAGCGAGTAGTCTATTGACGTGAGAAACAAAATCGTCGGGGAACGCAATTACCGAAAATTCTTTCCACCAGTTCTGTGCCCACGCGCTACCAAGACACATATAGATGATTTTCTCGCAGGCAGCCCAGTTATCCTCATCGAGTAGTCCTTGTTTGAATTGTTTGAATTCGTTCTGACGGGCAACAAATGCGGAGGTCATCCATTCAGTTACTTCCCAGGTCTCTTGATCCGTGAGTTCTCCTGGTGCCTCGATGGACTTTCGAAATGACGTTCCTATCTCGCTGCTCCAACGAAGTTCGAACTGTTGGTGCTCGGTGATTGAATCTAGTGTCGCGCCTCGGATAGCTTTGGTGTTCTGGTGGATCTGGGCCGCGAGATAGGTGAGTGTGGCGATCACGCCGATCGCGCCAGCCACTTCTCCGACAGCGCCGATAGCTTCCCAGTTCACGTTCACCTCCTATGTCTGGTATGAAGACGGAAGCGTACCGCAGATCAAAAGCTCCGCGAACGACTACTCAGCGTGCATAACGACGTTTGACCGTTTCGTCCGTAATGGGCACGGATCGACCACGGACCTGTTTAGTCGGCTGCTCCGCAGTAAGCAGACGTTCCGAGCAGGATCTCTACGCTCACTTTCGGCCAAAAGGAGACAGAACGTCAGCAAAGGGCACTTTTCGACGTTTTCACCGACGACGAGATGATGTCAGCAAAATCCAAGAAAGCCGACGCTCAGATCGGCGCCTTCAAACGCATTTACGGCCACAAGCTGCCGTTCACGTCTCTCTACTCTTGAGCGACTGCACTATCGGCACCGCTATCAAGGATCAGTCGCTCAAAGAAGCCGACCTGATTGCTCGTAAAATTGTGCGAAGATTTACCTGCTTTTGGACAACCTCGGGTTTTCGGCGTTGGTTGGCGAGTACGCGCTCCTTCGAATCGACGTGAACTTGCCGCAACCAGTCGCTAGCAATCTATTCGCTTAGCTAAATTTGACAGCGTGGCGGTCGGCGATTGCTCCTAGCTTATGGAGGTCCGACGATCCTTCAGGAATCTCAGTGTCGCAGTCCGTGAAGAACGCCGCAGCATCGCTACCTTCGCCTGTGCTCGAGACCATACGGCCACCGCCATTCAATTACACAATTCGAACAAGTTGCGGTTCAGGCTCGCATAGTCTGTCGTCACCCGTGGCCGTTATGCTCGGGTCATGGGTCGCTCAATTGTAACTGTCGCGAACCGGCGCCATCCCAGGACCGGTCTGAAAACTTTCACGCTCAACGAGCGAGGAGCGATCGCGCGATGCTTCCACCAACACGGTTATGCCGTGATCAAGAATGTGTTCAACGCCGATGAGGTTGCCGCGCTCAAGTGTGCAGCCGATCGCGCAAAGCGGCGGGGCTTGAAGGTAGGCAGATCGTTCCGTCACGGCAACCTGGGTTATTGGATCAAGGACGATCCTTACATCGGTACCAATGTGATCGGCATGCAGTGGCCGAGTTACGACGAGGCAGTTTTGGAATTACACCGTCGCGACCCACGCATGCTCACGCTCCTCGAGCCCCTGATCGGTCGCAACATCCGTCAGATTGTCAACCAGCTACACTGGAAGACGCCAGGATCGACGTTTGCCGTCAGCTTCCACAGGGATCGAATCAACCGTCGGCCCGCGGAGGCGTTCCGGGCGCTGGCGACCAGCTACGTACAAACAGCCAGCGTCATCGATCCCATGACCGCAGAAAACGGAGCGCTTCTCCTCGTGCCGGGAAGCCATCGGCGCGAGCCACGATCGGAGCATCCGGGAACGGGCAACTTCGTTGCCGGCAACGTATCGCGGGCGTACCTGTCGGGCGAGGGTTACTGCGACGCGGACCTACTCTCGATCCATGCAGAACCCGGAGACGTTGCGCTTTGGCACGTCGACACCATCCATGGATCAGAGATGAACCAGAGCAGCCGGGATAGATGCTTGTACATCAACGGTTACGTCGACGCGCGTAACTGCATGCGCGGCCACTGGGCCTTTATTGAGGGACAGGGCATACCGCTGCCGCCTATCGACGTACCGGTGTTGATTCACCGAGACGACATCTTCGACAAAATCGAAGTTGAGTTTGCCGCTACACCCATGCACCCAATGCAGTAGGTTCTTGTGAGTTTTCCAATGCACATCCGCTAATGGCAAGATCAATTATCAAACGTGGAACGTTCGCAAATGAGCCTTCGGTATATGGACGCTCAGTGGATAAGACTCCTCTGCATATCTGGCATTCCGTCCGTAGCAGAGTCGAAGTTCTGATCTTTGCGGGCATCCACGGCGAGGAACCGGATACAACAGTGCTGCTCTCGCGGGCTTTACGGTCGATGAGCCAAAGATCCACGTCGTGCGCAGTAATCTTGTGTGCTAACCCCGACGGGCTGCGTCACGGCACGAGAGGAAACTCAAATGGCGTAGACTTGAATCGGAACTTTCCCAGTTCGAACTGGACGGTTGAACCGGTGACCCATAAGTGGAATGTCGACTCCGACAGCCGAGTACTGCTTTCGCCCGGGGAGAGGCCATGTTCGGAACCGGAGGTAGGAGCGTTGATACAGGTTGTCAGCGATCTCAAACCTGAATGCGTGGTTTCGATTCACTCACCGCTAGGTCTAATTGACGATCCAGAGTGCACCGATCTGGGCCGATCGTTCTCCGAAAGGTCGGGCATGCCAAGAACTGTGTTACCAAACGAAGATACCCCGGGGTCGTTTGGCTCATGGGCCAAAGATATCGGCGTAGCAACGATAACGTATGAGCTTCCCAATATGACTGTCTGGAATATGCTCCCACTTCACCTACCCATACTGCGTGAGTTGCTTGAAAAGGGTCTCGAAGTCGTTCAAACAGGCGGATGAGTAGTTCACTCGCCCCGCAACGCGGTCGTGATCGGTAGCCGCGCAGCACGCACGGCAGGAAACAGCCCACCAACGAGCCCAAGCAACAGCGCCCAGGTGAGCCCAAGCTGCAGCAGTTCCGGTGTAACCGCAAAATCGAAGGCAACCTGAGAAAACGAGACGTTGTTGAGCGTCGAAGCGGTGTAGCCGTCGAAGTACAGATACACGAGCAACCCACCCAATACCCCGCCGACCAGCGCGAGCACCAGGGACTCGATCATCACCGAAATCACGACCGGTACGTTGCCAAAACCCAACGCTCGCAACGTCGCGATCTCGACGGTACGCGTACTCACCGCCGAGTACATGGTATTGAGGGCCGCAAACACCGCACCCACCGCCATGATCGCGGCGACGACATAGCCGAATTGATTGATGATTGCCGTACGAGACGCCGATTGTTCGCTGAAGAAGTCTTCCTCCATCACCAGCGCGAGTTGCAGACGCGGATCGTCCTGCAACCGCTGATTGATCTCCTCGGCCAGACTGGCATCTTCGAGCCGCACACGTATGGAGCTGGCCGTCCCTTCGCGTCGGAAGGTGGTCTGCGCAAGGGCAAAGTCTAGCCACACCTCGGATTCGGTCGCACTGCCGCCGTCGGCAAAATGACCCACGACCTCCCACTCACTGTCGCGCAGCTCGACACGGTTGCCGATGTCCAACCCGGCAAATTCCGTCACGGCTTTGACGCCGGCGATCATCTCGTTGCGCCCGGGCTCAAAGTTCCGACCGGCGACGATCCGCAACTCGGGCCGCACTTCAAAGGCTGTATCCTGGACGGCGCGGGCGATCACGTTGGCCTGCACGCCGCTCGACTTTTTCGGCACGCCGACGACCACGTACAGCTCGGGACTGGCGACGTCTATGCCTGCATATCTGGCGACGATGTTGATGGCCTCGATCCCCATGACGCTCGACAGCTCGTTGTTGGTACCGTCGCGTATGATGAGCGCGCGGTCGGGTCGTGCTGCGCTACCCAAAGCAGCGTTGAAGCCGCTGGCCATCGACAACAAACCCACCAGCACCGCTACGACGCCGGCAATACCCACGATAATCACCGACGATGAGCCCCAACGCGCCGAGATGTTGCGAAGGTTCATCAGCGTAATCTCGAATACTTGGCCAAGCATGGCTAGCCCTTGCGCAGCGCATCGGCGATGGTCAGGCGCTTGGCGGTGACGGCCGGCACGAACCCGATGACGACGCCGACCAGCAGCGCCAAACCCAACGCGGTGCCGATGGTCTGCCACGTCATCTCGAAACGGCCGAGGAAACCGCTGAGATTCTGATTGAGGCTGGGTTCGAGCAATATCGCCAAGCCGACGCCGAGCGTACCGCCGACAGTACAGAGCAACAACGCTTCACCCATCATCAACCAAGAAACGCGCAGATCGGAAAATCCCAGGGTTTTCAATACCGCAATCTCCGGTATGCGTTCTCTGAGCGATTGCGCCATCGTATTGCCGGTCAGCAGGACGATGGTGAAGAAAACGGCACTCAAGATCATCGTCGTAATGAATCCTATATCGCCAAGGCT
>JAPUIA010000068.1 GCA_027297435.1 Gammaproteobacteria bacterium
TATTAACTGCAGATCCAATAACAGGTCGACTGGGGGTCGAGCCCTTACGAAACCTGCGCCAACTTTACCGGGTTAAGCTGTTGATATAGAACAATTAGCACCGGTTTTGTGAGGCCTATCACACTTTGTAAGAAGTTCGTAAGCCAAACGTGACTGTGTTAGGGCCGGAGGATCCGAGTTACTCTGCTGCCCCTCAGCACAGCGGGCTTCGACCGATGCCGATACAATTCCTCGATCCGACACTCATCGAAAATCCTTATCCACATTACGAGACTTGGCGCAACGAGCATCCGATATGGTTCGACGAACCCACCCAGAGCTACATCCTGTCCCGCCACGACGACGTCAACGCCGTATTGAAAGACGCGAAGACCTACTCGTCGAGCGCGATGGGGCAAAATGGCGATAGCCGTCCGCTGCCACTCTTGACCGATGACCCGCCCCGCCATACGCAACTGCGCGGCTTGGTGAACAAGGCCTTCACGTCTCGCATCATGAAGAACATGGAAGCCGACATTGCAGGCATCGCCGAAGAACTGTTGGCGCAGATATCCCCAAACGCGCACGTTGATATCGCGCAGCAACTGACCATTCCCTTACCGGTCGCCGTCATCTCCAGAATGATGGGCATTCCCGAAGAGCGCTCGGATGACTTCAAGCGCTGGTCGGACGCCTTGACGGGTACCCTTGCGGGCGTGCCCATCGAAGAGATCCAAAAAGACGTTGGCGAGATGGCCGAATTCTTCCAGTCGTTGATACCCGAGCGGCGCAAGCACCCGGGCGACGATTTGGTGAGCGGCGTCGTCAACGCCCAAATCGACGGCGAACGATTGAGCGACGCCGACATCGTGGGCTTCAACATCCTCCTACTCATCGCCGGCAATGAAACCACGACCAACCTGCTCGGCAACCTGCTGAACGTGCTGGCGGAGCGTCCCGACCTCTGGGCGACGCTCAAGCAACAACCCAACCTCATCGAAGCCAGCATCGAAGAGACCCTTCGCTATGACAGTCCGGTGCAGTTTTTGATGCGTACGCCCAACGAACCGTTGGAGTTCTACGGCCAGGAAATCAAGGTCGGAGAGACCGTTACCGTCGTCACCGGCTCCGCCAACCGCGACGAGCGCTTCTACGACAAACCCAAGGATTTCCGCCTGGACCGGAACAAGAACCGTCACCACGCTTTCGGCTACGGCATCCACTTCTGCATCGGCGCGCCATTGGCGAGACTTGAAGCCAAGATCGCGATGCAGGCGTTGACCGCAAGGTTCTCAGGCTGCGAACGCGCCAACGGTCAGGATCAGCGTGTGTCGTCCCATTTACTACGTGGGTTCGAACATCTTTGGTTGCAGTTCGACGGGTAGTCGAAAGAACCGGGCCGCCCCCTATCCGGATCCGAACGGGCTGCGCCTGTAGCGCAACATCTTGCCCGAACCCGCACCCGTATGTGCCCCTTGGTGGTACGCCACCTTGCCATTGACCACAACCATCCGAATACCGTCCGGCTCCCGTTTTGGATCGTCGTAGGTGGCAGTGTCGATGATAGTGGCGGGATCGAACAGGACGAGATCCGCCCAATAGCCTTCCTTTATCCGTCCTCGTTCGACAAGGCCGAAGGTCTCCGCAGACAACGACGTCATCCGGCGCACCGCTTCTTCGAGCCCCAGCGTACCCCGCTCTCGCACGTAGCGACCCAATACTCGGGGGAACGTACCGAATAGGCGCGGATGCGGGCTACCCCGCAGGTCGGGAATACCATCGGAGCCGACCATCATAACCTCATGGGCCAAATTGGTTTCGACATCAGCCTCATCGATGATGAACTGAATGCAGATCGTCCGATCTCCCCTCGGGGCCGTGAGAATGTCCTTGACGACTTCGCCCGCGCTCAGGCCTTGCTCCTCGGCGATGTCGACGACCATGCGCCCTTCGTACTCGCGAAACGCCGAACAACTGGCGATGCGGATCACTTCTGCCAACTCCTCGTTGATGTGATCGAGGTTGAAGTACTCGATCATGCGTCCGCTACCGGCGGTATAAGGGTAGACGTCGAGCGTTACGCGTTGACCCGCTGCCAATGCTGCGTCGACCCTTGCGAGCGAATTCTTGACCTTGCCCCAGTTGGCCCGGCCGGCTGACTTGTGATGGGAGATATGCACGTGCACGTCGCTCTCGAGGCCGATCTGCAACGTCTCCTCAACCGCTTCGAGCAGCTTATCGCCTTCGTTGCGCATGTGGGTGGTGTACAACGCATCGTATGGCTGGGCGACCTTGGCCAACGCCACCACTTCTTGCGTGTCGCTCCATCGACCGGGTCGGTAAATCAGACCCGTGGAAAAACCGCAAGCACCCTGCTCCAGCGCACGCTCGACATGGCCGCGCATGACGCCGAGCTCGTCGGGCGTCGGCTCACGCTGATCCATGCCCATGGTCAGCGCGCGCACCGTATTGTGGCCCACCAACATCATGTTGTTGATCGCCGGGTTCAGTTCCATGGCCGCACCAAAGTATCCATTCAGATCTTTGAAGTCGCCCTCAAGGCCTGCGAGGATGCCCCCGCTCGCCGCAACCGAATCCCGATCCGGATCCTGCGGAATGGCGCTGAACCCGCAGTTACCACTGACCACCGTCGTCACCCCTTGAGCCAACTTGAATTGCATGCCTGGGTGGCGAAAAAAAGCGCCGTCGTCGTGGGCGTGCGTGTCGATGAATCCCGGTGCCAGACAGGCTCCTTGGCCGTCGATTTCTTGGTCGGCACTACCGGCCGTACCGACCGAACGAATGCGCCCGTCGTCGACTTCGACATCCGCTTCGAAGGCGTCTGTGCCACTGCCATCCAATACCTTGACGTTACGAATGACCAAATCGACCATGGTGTTCCCTCCAGCTTTTAAAGTCCGTAGCGACTGGGTTGGGTGCGCAACCACTCGCCGATCATCTCGCCGATCATAATGCAGGTCAGGTTGGTGTTGGCGCGAGGTACCCCGGGCATGATAGAAGCATCCGCGACCACCAAACCCTCTACCGCGTGGCAACATCCGTACTGATCTACGACAGCGAGCGGGTCGCTCGAGGCACCCATCTTGGCTGTCCCGCACGAGTGGAATCCGGAACCCGATCGTTTGCGGCAAAGGTCGGCAATGTTCTGATCGTTCAGCGGCCGCGCCGGGTCCGGAAACGTCACGGCTTCAACGAGGCTTGCCAAAGGGCCGGTTCGGGTAAACGCCAGCGCGTCCTTGAAACACGCCACCAGCCGCTCGGTGTCCCGTTCGTCCTCACAGAAACGGTTGTCGACGAGAGGCTCATCATGGGGGCCGGCGGATCGCAAGAGCAGCTCACCGCGACCGTACTGATATTGCAACACCGCTGCGATGACGAACATCGGTGGTCCGCCCGGTTTGCCGGTGAAACTGATCTGTTCGATCTGCAGGTCGTTGCGTTTGTCTGACTTTGGCGCCGTGTAGCGCAAGATGGTTTGAATCAAAGGTTGATCGAAATCGATGATCGAAGCATCTTTGACAAGGCAGGCAACGGACAACGCCGGATGATCCGACAAGTTCTGCCCGACGCCTGGGACGTCGAATAGCACGTCGATGCCCAGGCTTTCGAGGTGTTGGCGCGGGCCGATTCCAGAACGCATTAGAATGCAGGGCGACATCAGCGCACCCCCACACACCACCACCAAACGTCCCGCAATGGTTTCCGTCTCTCCGTCTGGGGTTTCCACCTCGACCCCCCGGCAACGCGCGCCTTTGACCAGCACTCGCCTGACGAACGTATCGGCTCGTATCTCGAGGTTGGGACGAATGCGGGCTGGTGCCAGGTAGGCGACCGCACACGACACGCGCAAGCGACCCAATTTATTCATCGGATGCGGGCCAGCCCCAGATCCGTCCGGGTCGTTGGCATCGGGACACTCTGGGTAACCGAACTCGGTCGCTGACGCGAGAAACCCTTGATGTTGCGGCAGCAGTTCCGCATATGGATAGCGGCGTATCGAGATCGGACCGGCGTCCCCGTGATAAGACTCGTGACCGAAGTCGAGGTCAC
>JAPUIA010000069.1 GCA_027297435.1 Gammaproteobacteria bacterium
GGTATTCCCTTGGCGAATCTGCTCGCGCGAGAGGCTTGGGCCACCGAAGTAAAGATTACCGAAGACGACCCAATGGCGGTGGCGCTCGGTTACGTTCACGACGCTACGACAGCAGATCGAGGAGACAACCTTACCGCCGATTGCACTAATTGCTTCCAGTACACTGCATCCGCCGACGATTGGGGCACCTGCAATCTGTTCCCCGGCAAGCTGGTTGCCGGTGCGGGCTGGTGTAAAGTCTGGGTTGCAAAACAGTAACGATGCTCTCGAGCGCAGGAGATAGCGCATGAAAATGCTGCGGCACTACTTCATCAGCGACGATCTTGACGACCTCGAACATTTCGAAGAGGAGTTGGAAGAAAACGGCGTGGCGACGCCGCAGATTCATGTGCTTAGCCTCGATGACACGGCCGTCGAGAACCACCACCACCTGCACGACGTCGCCTCGCTCATGAAGCGAGATCTCATTCACTCGATCGAATATGGCGCAGTCATCGGTGCGGTCGTCGCGGTGCTGGTGTTGGTGGTCGCATACTACGCGGGCTGGACCACCTCGCCCGCCGGATGGATTCCTTTCATCTTCCTCGCCATCATCAGCTTGGGGTTCTTTACCTGGGAAGGCGGGTTGTGGGGTATTCAAACGCGCAACGTCCACTTCCAACAGTTCGAGGAGCAGTTGCAAGCCGGGCGCCACGTGTTTTTTGTGGACCTGGAGCCCGGCCAAGAAGAGACGCTGAAGCGCCTTGTTACGGATCATCCAAGGGCTGAGATTGCCGGTACCGGTACCGCCAGTCCGCACTGGTTGGTGGTCTGGCAGGTACGGCTCAAGCGTCTGTTTGGGGAGACACTACCGTAGGAAATCGCGATAAGAGAAATCGCGATAAAAGGGACCTCGAAAAACCTGGGATTCCTGGGTAGGAGGCGGCTGCGCGTCCAAGGGACGCGACACCGCGATGGAAACCATTGAATTTAAAGAAAATCGCGACTGAAGTCGCTCCTACCGCGTCCAAGCGATGCAACGCCGCGATTTGATTTCTTAGTGCGCAAAGTCCGAAAACAGCGAGAAATCCGAGAAAAACGCTAGGCGCGTCAGAAACGTATAGTCTGCTTCGCCCGCCATCAGTGCGATCAGCACGAGTATCAAGCCAGGCGGTACGAGAATCGCGCAGATCAGCGCCATGCGCTCCCACATCATGTGCATGAACACGGCGACGATGAGACCTGCTTTCAAGAACATGAAGACTAGGATCAGCGTCCAGCGCAGATACCCTTGAAACTGCAGGTAATCCACCATGTACGAGAATGCACTCAGTACGAACAGCAATCCCCAGATCCAAAAATAGATGGCGATCGGATGTTGTTGACCCTGATCTGACATGAAACGTCCTTAACCCGTTACCAGAGATAGAAAACCGCGAAGATGAATACCCATACCAGGTCGACGAAATGCCAGTACAGGCCCATGGTTTCGACGATCTCGTAGCGGTTCTTGCGCCCAGTCATGAAACCAGGAGTTTCTCGATCGAGATGGCCTTTGCGGACCTTGATCGCGACGATGACCAGAAAGATCACACCGATCGACACGTGGGTGCCGTGAAATCCGGTAATCATGAAAAACGCGGCGCCAAATTGCGGGGCCCCCATCGGGTTGGACCACGGCCGGACCCCTTCTTCGACGATCAGCTTGGTCCACTCGAATGCCTGCATGCCGACAAAACTGGCGCCAAACACCGCTGTGACGATCAACAGCCAAAAGGTCACGTTCTTGTTTCTCTCGTAACCGAACTTCACCGCCATCGCCATCGTACCGCTCGACGAAATTAGGATGAACGTCATGATGGCGATCAGGATCAGTGGAATGTGATTGCCGAATATGGTGAGCGCGAAAACCTCGCTCGGGTTCGGCCAAGGAACGGTGGTCGACATCCTTACCGTCATGTACGACACCAAGAAACACGAGAATATGAACGTGTCGCTCAACAGGAAGATCCACATCATCGCCTTGCCCCAGGGGACGTTTTTGAACGCCCGCTGGTCAGAACTCCAATCGGCAGCGATACCTTTGAAGCCGGGAGTGAGAGGAATCGATTCCGCCACGGTTTTTCCTTCTTTTTGCTAGACAGGTTTACGTAGACACACTTTACGTACGCCTTACGTAGAAAGGAGTAGGCCGAATAAAATTAGCCACACTACGAGTAAAAAGTGCCAATACACGGCACACAATTCGACGCCTAAGCGCACGCTGGAAATCTCCGAACCGGCCCACGCACGCGTGATCGTCTTGAACCACGCCACCAGGCCACCAAATAAGTGCACCGCGTGCAGCGAGGTCAGCAGATAGAAAAATGCGTTCGCGGGGTTGCTGGTGATGAAATACCCCGCAGCATTGAGTTGCCGCCACGCGATCAGCTGGCCAATGACAAACGCGATCGCGCACACCCCACCAACGACGAGTCCCTGTTTCACTCCGCGTAGTTGCTCGCGACTCGCTGCCCGCCACGCCCATTGCAGGCCGACGCTGCCGACGAACAGGATGCCGGTGTTGACCCACAACAGGTTCGGTTCCGGTAATGGGCGCCAATCCGACAGTTCCATGCGGATCGCGTAAGCGCTGACAAAAAGCGCGAAAAGCGAGGTCGCGACAGCCAGAAAGACGCCCAAACCCACCTTGATGGTCGCTAGCTGACCTACGCCCTGATGCGCGCCGGAGGGCGCGCTTGCCACCCAAGGTTTGACGTTGACGGATTGGCGTACGAGCCACCAGACCACCGTGGCCATGAGCAATCCAAGAAAGATCAAGGTAGGCGTCACCCGTTACGCCTCCTGATGCTCGGAACGTGCCGCAACCAACTCTTCGGACGGAACGTTCTGCGGAATGAAGTCATGCTCGGCGCCCGGCACGCTGTAGTCGTACGCCCAGCGATACACCGAGGGTAATTCGTCGAAGTTGCCGTGCCTCGGCGGTGTGTGCGTTGTCTGCCACTCGAGCGTGGTGGCTTCCCATGGGTTGTGGCCGGCATCTTTACCCTTCGTCAGGCTGCGGATGAGGTTGTACAAAAAGACGAGTTGAGCAAACGCGACGATGATGGCGGCGATCGTTATGGCGGCATTGAGATCCTGGGCGGACTCCGACATGAACGCGGTTTCACCGTAGGCGTAGTAGCGGCGCGGCAAGCCCTCGAATCCGAGGTAGTGCATCGGATAGTAGATCGCGTAGGTGCCCAGGAACGTGATCCAGAAGTGCACCTTACCAAGTCCGTCATCCAGCATCTTGCCGGTGATCTTCGGATACCAGTGGTAGATGGCGCCGAACACCACCAGGATCGGCGAGACCGCCATCACCATGTGAAAGTGGGCCACCACGAAGTAGGTATCCGACAACGGCAGATCCACCGTCACGTTGCCGAGGAACAGCCCGGTGAGGCCGCCGTTGATGAACGTAAAGACGAAGCCGATGGCGAACAACATAGGTACGTTGAGACGGATATTGCCCCGCCACAACGTCAATACCCAGTTGTACACCTTGATAGCCGTCGGGACGGCGATGATCAGCGTGGTCGTGGCGAAGAAGAAGCCGAAGTAGGGATTCATGCCGCTGACGTACATATGGTGGGCCCACACGATGAAGCTCAGCGCGCCAATTGCGACGATGGCCCAAACCATCATGCGGTAGCCGAAAATGTTTTTACGCGCGTGGGTGCTCAACAGGTCAGACACGATGCCGAACGCCGGGAGCGCCACGATGTATACCTCGGGATGGCCGAAGAACCAGAACAGATGCTGGAACAAGACGGGGCTGCCACCGTCGTACGCTGTCTGTTCGCCCATTGAGATCATGGCGGGCATGAAGAAGCTGGTACCGAGCAGACGATCCAGGAGCATCATGATGGCGCTGACGAGCAACGCCGGAAAGGCCAAGAGCGCCAGCACGGTCGCCATGAAGATGCCCCAAACCGTCAACGGCAAACGCATCAGGGTCATCCCACGGGTGCGCGCTTGTAACACGGTCACGACGTAGTTGAGCCCGCCCATCGTAAAGCCCACGATGAAGAGCGCTAGCGAGACCAACATCAAGATGATGCCACCGTCGATACCCGGGGTACCCGGGGAGATCGCCTGCGGCGGGTACAACGTCCAGCCTGCACCTGTCGGGCCACCCGGCACGAAGAAACTCGCCACCAGCAACAATACCGCCGCGAGATACACCCAATAGCTGATCATGTTGACGTAGGGGAACACCATATCTCGTGCCCCGCACATCAACGGGATGAGATAGTTGCCGAATCCGCCCAGGAACAACGCGGTGAGGAGATAGATCACCATGATCATGCCGTGCATGGTCACGAACTGCAGGTAGTTGGACGGATCGATCAACGAGAAGGTGTTCGGGAAACCGAGCTGCAAGCGCATGATCACGGACAGCACCAACGCCACCAGCCCGATGGCAATCGCCGTTATCGCATACTGGATCGCGATGACCTTTGCGTCTTGGCTCCAAATGTATTTACCGATGAACGTCTTCGGGTGGTAAAGCTCGACGTCCTCGACTTCAAGGGGACCGACCTGTGCGCTCGCGTCATGTGCGACTTGAGCCATGTTATTCCTCCGCTCCGATATCAGTGGTGCTTGCAGATGGGCCTAGCGTGTTGATGTAGGCGACGACATCGTTGACCGCATCGTCATATTTCAAAATCGCCGCCATATCCGCCATTTGCGGGCCATACATGTCGTCCCGATGGCGTCCGCGAATACCCTTTTTGAAATTATGCAGCTGAGTCGCGAGATACCAATCATGCATACCCGCCGTGCGGGGCGCGTTGAGGGCCTTGATACCCTGCCCCGCAAACCCGTGACAGGCACCACAAGTCGTGTAGATGTTGCGGCCTCGATCGGCATCCCCCGCAATCGTAGTTTCTACCGGTAGGTCGGGGAACGTCCGTATATAGGCGATGACGTTCTCGATGGCTTGATCGTCAACCAGCGTCGTCACCATCGGCGCCATCTGCCGGCCAAAGGTATCGTCCGGATGCGCGCCTCTTACGCCCGACTTGTAGTACTTGAGCTGGCGACGCAGATACCAGGTTTCCTGGCCCGCGATCTTCGGCGCGTTCAATACCCGGTTGCCCTGGCCCTGCGGACCATGGCAAGCGCTACAGATCGCGTACTGAGCCTGTCCGGCCTGCGCGTTACCAGGCTCACGCGCGGCAAACTGTGCATAGGTCGGCTGCCGCGCATACCACGCGTCGTAGTCGTCCTGCGCATCGACGACCACCCAGCCGCGCATGGCAAAGTGGCCGATGCCGCACAGCTCTTCGCACAGCACTTCGTACTCGCCGATCTTGGTCGGGGTTAACCAAATATAGGTAACCAATCCCGGCACCAAATCCATCTTCACGCGAAACTGGGTCACCGTGAAGTTGTGCAGGACATCTTTGGACCGCAGGTTGATCTTCACCGGACGGTCGACCGGCAGATGCACTTCGTTACTTTCGATCAGCCGATCGTCTTGACCGTTCGGATCGTCAGGTTCCATCCCGAAAGGGTTGTCGTCGGTTACCAACCGTGAGTGGACGTTGCCGAACTTGCCGTCGTCACCTGGCAGCCGGTAACTCCAGTGCCACGATTGGCCGATCGCCTCGATCTCGTCGGCCCCTTCCGGCACGGTGACGATCTCGGCCCAGACGAACAAACCCGGTGCCAGCATGGCCGCCACCCCGACCGAGGTCAATCCGGTCAGCCACCATTCCAGCTTTTTGTTTTCCGGCTCGTACTCGGCGCGCCTTGTCTTTTTATAGCGGAACTTGATGACGCAGAAAGCCATGAACAAATTGACCACGACAAACACGAAACCCGTGACCCAGAAGGTGAGGTTGATGGTGTCGTCGATCATTCCCCAGTTCGATGCCAATGGCGTGAGGTACCACGGGCTCCAAAAATGGAACAGAACCGAACCTATGACCAACAGGATCAGTGCAAGAGCGAAAATCATCTATCTTTTCCTACCAATGACACTACAGCGCCTCTTTATCCACCGTAACGTTTCCACCGGCTTGGCTCGACGTAGATGGCGCCGCACTCGTCAGCTCGTCAACCAAGGAGCTGATGACGGCAAAGTCTTCGACCTGCTTACCGCGAAATACTCGCTGCACGATTCCTTGCGCATCGATCAAGAAGGCCGCGGGCAACGCAGACACGCCGTAGCGTTCCGCGGAGCTCCCCGAAGCATCCGC
>JAPUIA010000007.1 GCA_027297435.1 Gammaproteobacteria bacterium
GGGAGCCGACGTGTTGTACGCCCCAGCGCTGAAGACGCTGGACGAGGTGCGTCAGGTATCGGCGTCTATCGACAAGCCTTTGAACGTCCTCGGGACACCGTTAGCAGACCATTCGGTAGAAGAACTCGGTGACGCAGGCGCAAAAAGGGTGAGCATCGGCGGAGCTTTGGCTCGGGTCATTGCAGGAGCGCTCATCGAGGCAGCAACCGGACTTCGTGATCGTGGAGATTTGAGCTGGGCCGGGAAAGCGGCTCCAAGTTCCGAGATAAACCGTCTATTCGCGCAATGGGCGGATACGCCCGAAGCGGTCGCTCGCTGATGTACACCGGCGATTCGTATCCAATCACAATTATGTGTCATCCACTCGACTGTTAGGCGTCATCGCGAGACATGCCAGATACCACAGCCCTTGAGCTTTTTGCAGAGATCTCCATAGGCCTCGTTGGCTTTGCGGGCGTCGTCAGCGCGCTCGGGCGTTCACGTCTGCCCCCGGCTATACGATCATTTAGAATTTCCGCACTACTTCTATATAGCGTAACGGCGCTTGGCGGCTCATTGTTGCCCATCGTGCTGTTGAACCATGGAATGAGCGCGACGTCTGTTTGGTTATCATCGGCTGTAGTGTTGGTATCTGCTCAGGCAGCGACGATGGCTTGGGCAGCGAGGGCTATCGGACCGCGTGTTCGTGACGACCAGTTGTCCCCCAGAGTAGTCATAACGATATTTACGGCAGCGGTTCTCTATCTACTTTACGGGATATTCTTTGACCGGACCTCGCTTGCGGCTATCTATCTAGTAGGCATATCGTTTTCTCTGGGTCTCGGAGTGTTCCATTTCTTCGTTCTCGTAGTCTCGATCCAGTCAGGAGATCAACATGAAAGTGACGTCTAACAAGACAACGCAATGAACGAGCCTACCCATCTCCTCAATCTTCGCGCCCGCGTCGCATGACGATGGTCACCTCCGACGACGTCCGCAATGCTTATGATGGCGCGGAAGGACGTGTGTACGAGCTGATGATGGGTGAGTTGCTGCATGTCGGCGGGCTCAAATCCTCTCTCGAGCTGGCGGATCTTGCGGGTATCGCGGAAGGTTCTCGCGGAGTCGACCTGTGCTGTGGCAACGGAGCATCGATGCGAATGCTCATTCAGCTTAAAAACGTGGCATCGATGATCGGTGTCGACCTGTCTGAGAAGCAGGTCGAACGCACGGCGATACGCACCGAACAAGCCGGGCTCGGCGACCGCATCCGCGTCGTGTGCGGTGATGCCTGCGAGACGGGCCTGCCTGATGGCGAGGCAGATTTCGTGTGGAGCGAAGACGCGTGGTGTTACGTGCCGGACAAGACGAAGCTAGTCGCAGAAGCCGTTCGCATCACGCGACCCGGAGGCACGATTGCGTTCACCGATTGGACCCTGGGCGATAGACCGCTTGCCGACGCCGAACGCGAATCGCTGTTCGCCATGCTCAAGTTCCCGGGACTGTGGAGCGGTGATGAATACCGGAAAGCCCTGCTTGACGACGGCTGCGAGATCGTTGAGATCAACGACGTAGGCCGGTTCGCTCGCAGCTTCGAGCTGTACCACGACATGTTCGACCTGCAATTCGGCTGGGATGTCCTGCAGATTTTCCCCGGCGACCCCGCTCTTCTGGAAATGCTCACGGGTCAGCTTGCCTTCGTTCGTGATCTCGGGCGTGCCGGCAAGGTTGGGCAAACACGCGTTATCGCACGCCGACCCGTGGTTGGACACACGCCTTAGTCTGAGCAGTCGCCGTCACATTATCGGAAGGCCACCAACGCCCACCCTGCTGCCCGCAACTTCGACCGAAGCCCGTTTTGTATCGCTCGGGGCGTTGGATTTGGCCAATGCCAGTGAGCGATTGCATTTCGATCAAGCAGATGTTCAGGAATTGTGAGCTGGCCGGCTGCTTCAACTCGAAAAGTCCGTTTGTTTTTACTATTCTCAGTCCGTTCCTTTCTGTTCTATTTGCGGAGACGAAGATGGCGAGCGGTCATTGTTTGTGTGGACAATTTAAGTTTGAAGCGGAAGGCGATCCCCGTTGGGTGGCGTATTGTCACTGTGCCAGTTGCAGGCGACATACGGCATCCCCGGTGAGTTGTTTTGTTAATTTGAATCTCACACAACTGCGTTTCTCCGGAGAAAGATCGATCTACGCATCGTCACCCGGAGTTAGGCGCAGCTTCTGTGCGACCTGTGGCACGCCCCTCGCCTATGAAACCGCTGAGCGACCTGGCGAGATTGACCTCTACATCAACGTCTTCGACCACCCTGAAGCGTTCATACCTCAAAAACATGTATTCTACGCCGAGCATATTGCCTGGTTTGACGTGCAGGACGATTTGCCAAGAGAGTGACTCTTGAGCGCGTCAGAGCAGAGGAATTGACATGAACGGACTACAGAAACAAATCGAACGATTCGTGACCCAGAGCCACGTTGCTCTGTATCGCAGCTCTGGCGGGTTGCTCGGCGGCTGGATGCTGGCACCGGTGCTCCTGCTCACGACCACCGGGCGTCAGTCGCAACAGCAACGGACGACACCACTCACATTCTTCCCGGAAGGCGAAGACTTCGTTGTCATCGCCTCCTACGGCGGCGGTGCACGTCATCCCGACTGGTGGCTGAACCTCGAGGCCCAGCCTCGAGCCGAGGTGGAAGTCGGCCTCTCTCGATACTCAGTGCTTGCGCGGGAGGCTGAGGGCGACGAGCGTGAACGAGTGTGGCGCCGCGTGACCCGCTGGATGCCGATGTACGCGTTCTACCAGAGCCGCACCGAGCGCCGCATTCCCGTGGTGGTGCTCGAGCGGGACTGAGCACACCCGATCCAGCAACACGCTTAGCCGGAGGCACATACGTCATCGACGAGACATCCGTCATCACCAAAGGCGTGGCTAGAATGCAGTCTCAATCGCTACGCAGCGCCGGCCGTAACGCAAATGTCGAAATCCGACCGCGACGACCGACGGTCAGCTCAATCGACTGAAGTGATGCGGCTTCGCCGAGTTGCTTCAACAGCGCATCGACTGTGTGCACGGACACACCGTTGACTTCGAAGATCAGATCGCCCAAAGCCACCCCTGCCCGCGAGGCGGGGCTTCCGTCAACTACTTCCATGACCTCGACCACGGACTCCTGCGCAACTTCGTAGGCTCGTGCCGAACGCACGGAGATCGGTCGCGTACGGGCGCGGATACCGAGCTGAGCACGCCGCACGCGACCATGATTCAGAATCTCGGTGACCACCCACTCAGCGGTGTCGGCCGGAATCGCAAAGCCAATGCCTTGCGCCATCGCGATGATCGCGGTGTTGATTCCCACGACCTTATCGTCGGTATTGACCAAAGGTCCGCCCGAGTTGCCCGGATTGAGCGGCGCCGTATGTTGCACTACACCATCGATCAAATGCCCGTTGCGCGCCCGCAACGTTCTGCCCTTGGCGCTAACGATTCCCGCAGACACTGTTTCACTGAAACCGAGTGGATTGCCGATGGCCACTACGAGTTGACCGACGCGCAACCGCTGATGGCGCCCGAGAAAGGAGAACGGCAGTCCTGAGGCTTGGACGCGCAACAACGCGAGATCCGTTGCTGCGTCGCGCCCAATAACGTCCGCCGCAACCCGCGCGCCCTCGGGCAGCTCTACCCCAACTTCGACGCTCCCATCGATCACGTGGTCGTTGGTGATGAGATAACCGTCGGGCGTGATGAGCACGCCTGATCCGATTCCTTCACCGCGC
>JAPUIA010000070.1 GCA_027297435.1 Gammaproteobacteria bacterium
GAAGTCGTCGGCGAACCCGTGCGTACGTTGTCTTCGTTCGTGAAAGGCTACACCGACCTGCCGGTACAGGTGCACGAGCACTAGCTAGAGACCGACACTAAGATGCGGCCAAAGCTCGCTCTCAGTTTCATTTTTGTCGTAGTGCTGCTCGACTCGATCGGGTTCGGCATCATCATGCCGGTACTACCCCAGCTCATCATGGACGTGACCGGAGAACCATTGAGCGCCGCCGCGCGCTACGGCGGTTGGCTCATGTTCGTCTATGGTGCGATGCAGTTCTTCTCGGCGCCGGTGTTGGGCAATTTGTCAGACCGATTCGGCCGGCGACCGGTATTGTTGTTGTCGTTAGTGGCCATGGGTGCCGATTACCTTCTGATGGGGTGGGCGCCAACCATTACGTGGTTGTTTGTCGGCAGGATCATCGCCGGGGTGTCGGCAGGTACTTACGGAATTGCCAACGCGTTCATTGCCGACACCTTTGAACCCGATGATCGTGCGAAGAACTTTGCACTGATGGGCGCTGCGTTCGGTGTCGGGTTCATCGTCGGGCCGGTGGTCGGCGGGTTTTTAGGCGAGTACGGACCAAGAATTCCGTTTTATGCTGCTGCGGTACTCGCTTTCGTCAACGTCATCTACGGCTTTTTCGTACTTCCCGAGTCGCTGAAGCCGGAAAACCGGCGTCCGTTCGAGATACGCCGCGCCAATCCGCTCGGGACGCTCAATCAACTATGGAAGTACCCGGTCGTGATAGGACTGGTCTTCGCGTACTTCTTCTACATGCTCGGGCATCACTCGCTACCGGCCGTGTGGTCCTACTTCGTGATGGAGAAGTTCGCTTGGTCGACGCGAGATATCGGTTTTTCGTTGGGTGCGGTGGGCGTTTGCATGATTTTCGTCCAGGTCTACCTCATCCGCGTGTTTCTCGATAAGTACGGACTGGAACGCACGGCTTTCATCGGACTGATCGTTACGACGTTGAGCTTCATCGGCTACGCGTTCATTCCATATGGGTGGATGATGTATGTCGTCATCGCCATCGGCGCCGGTCAAGGCTTTATCGGTCCGTCGGTACAAGGCCTCATGTCGGCGCGTATCCCGGCAGATTCTCAAGGCGAGTTGCAGGGCGCGCTCGGTAGCATGAGCAGTCTGGTGTCGATTCTGAGTCCGCCCTTCATGACCCAAACGTTTGCTTACTTCAGTGGCGGAGGGGCGCCGGTGTATTTTCCCGGAGCACCCTTTCTCGCGGCGGCGTTTTTTACGCTGATGGGGTTGGTGCTACTGGTTAGAACATTGGCAGCCAACCGACAGCAAGCCGTGACATGAGAACGCTTCTAGTCCTACTGGTCGCACTCG
Source organism: Gammaproteobacteria bacterium (assembly GCA_027297435.1). Lineage (GTDB taxonomy): Bacteria > Pseudomonadota > Gammaproteobacteria > Pseudomonadales > Azotimanducaceae > Azophilus. The sequence continues at coordinate 1,354 of JAPUIA010000070.1, forward strand.
CTGCTCCTTCGACATACGCGGTAGAAATGAATGTCCTTAGCGCCGAGGAAGCAGCAGCCGGCTGGCAGCTGCTGTTTGACGGACAGTCGACAGAAGGCTGGCGCAACTACCAAGCTTCGACGGTTTCGCCCGGTTGGCAGGTCGTCGACGGTACGTTGGCGCGCGTCGGCGAAGCCGGCGATCTCGTGACGGTCGCCCAGTATGGCGACTTCGAGCTGCAGCTCGAATGGCGCCTCGAGACGGGCGGCAACAGCGGCTTGTTCATCCGCGCAGGCGAGGACGATCCCTATATCTTCATGTCGGCGCCCGAAGTGCAGATGCTCGATGACGCCAACCATCGTGACGGGCAGAGTCCGATGACATCAGCCGGGTCGAACTATGCTCTGCATCCAGTGCAGCCCGGCATAGCGCTTGCCGCCGGATATTGGAATCGCGTGCGCGTGCTCGTCGATGATGACCTTGTGGTGCACTGGTTGAACGGGCAAGAGGTCGTGCGCTATGAGCTAGGCAGTGCCGATTGGCGTCGCCGCGTTCAAGACAGCAAGTTTGCCGCATGGCCCAACTACGGCAGGTTGCGGCGCGGACACATCGGTTTGCAGGATCACGGCGACCCGGTCGCTTTTCGCAACATCAAGATCAGAATTCTGGCCGCCGGCGAGTGAGCCGCACGGACGATGCGTATGACGTCATTGTCGTCGGTTCCGGCGCCGCCGGCGGCATGTCGGCGTACGTCCTAGCGTGCGAGGGCATCAGAGTGCTGATGCTCGAGGCGGGACGAGACTACGATCCCGTGGGCGAGACGCCAATGTTCAACTTGCCCAAAGACGCGCCGTTGCGCGGCGCCGATACGCCGGATAAACCGTTCGGGTTTTACGATGCGACGGTCGACGGCGGCTGGCGAGTGCCGGGTGAGCCCTATACGAGTGGCGAGGGCGTCGATTTCCTATGGTGGCGCGCACGCATGCTCGGCGGACGCACCAATCACTGGGGGCGCATCTCACTCAGGATGGGCGAATACGATTTCAAGCCAAGATCGCGCGACGGGCTTGGCTTCGATTGGCCGATGAGCTACGCAGATCTCGCGCCCTACTACGACAAAACCGAAACGTTGATCGGCGTGTACGGATCGAATGAGGGTCTGGAAAACACGCCCAACTCGTCTCCGGGCGTTTTGCAGCCGGCGCCGGCTCCGCGGGCGGATGAACTGTTGACAAAAAACGGCTGTGAGCCGCTCGGCATTCCGGTCATACCGGCGCATCTGGCCATTCTTTCCGAAAAACAAGACTACCGTCGGTTGCCCGCTTACCTGCATCCCAGCAACCGGTTGGCGCAGAAGGTAACGCAGGATGCCATGCAAGCGCGTGCGGCGTGTTTTTGGGCCACGCCGTGCGGACGCGGCTGCTCGATCAAAGCCAACTTTCAATCGACGACCGTCCTGCTGCCGCCGGCGCTCGCGACCGGCAACCTCACGATTCGAACCGACGCGATGGTCTACGAGGTAACCCTCCATAAGGACGGGCGAACGAGCGGTGTGCGTTACGTGGACAAGCGTTCGGGCAACCACGTCACCGCGCAGGCACGCGTGGTGGTGTTGGCGGCAAGCGCCTGTGAGTCCGCACGGATCTTGTTGAACTCCAAAAGCGCGGCGTTTCCCGATGGGTTGGCGAACGGTAGCGGTTTGGTTGGCAAGTACCTCATGGACACCGTCGGCGCTGGCGTTCGCGGCCAGATTCCGGCCATGGAGAATATGCCGGCGCACAATGCAGATGGCGCGTCGGGCATGCATATGTACATGCCGTGGTGGCTCTACCAGGATCAAGCGAAGGGCGAACTCGATTTTGCTCGCGGTTATCACATCGAATTTGGCGGCGGGCGCAGGATGCCTTCGGGTAACAGTTTTACCGGATTGGAGAAGCTGACCGCGGGCTCGTATGGGAAGCAGTTCAAGGACGATTGCCGACGCTACTACGGCTCTTTCATCGGCTTCTCCGGTCGGGGCGAGATGATTCCAAACGAGGACTGTTATTGCGAGATCGACCCGCAGGAGAAGGATCGCTGGGGCATACCGGTGCTTCGGTTTCAGTGGCGCTGGTCGGATCACGAGCTCAACCAGGTGCGCCATATGCAACACACCTTCAAGGACATCATCGAAGCGATGGGCGGGCGGACGACCACCCCCGTATACGACGATGGTGCCGATGCCATCAAAAAACCCGGGGAGATAATTCACGAGGTGGGCGGTGCGCGAATGGGCGCAGATCCGACGTCCTCGGTGCTCAATCAGTATTGCCAGGCTTGGGAGGTGCCGAACCTGTTCGTGACCGACGGCGCGGCGTTCGTTTCCAACGCCGATAAGAACCCGACGCTGAGCATCATGGCGGTGGCATGGCGCGCGTGCGACTACCTCGTGCAAGAACTCAGATCGAGAAATATCGCGTGAGCGAGTTGATCGCCAGAGAGGGTGGGCTGAATCGCCGCATGGCAATGAAGGTCATGGTCGCGCTCGGTCTTGGCTCTACCGGCGTTGCCCGCGGTCAGCAAGCTAGGCTGGAGGCGAAACCCAACGTGGGTCCGGCCGGGACGCTGTCGGATCCGGAACTCAAGCAGGCAATCGTGCCTTGGGAACGAACGTTGAGCGAGTCCCAACTTGCAACGCTCGCCGTGCTGTGCGACCTCATCCTGCCCGCCGACCAACGTTCGCCTTCGGCCAGTCAGCTGGGTGCCCACGAATTTATCGACGAGTGGGTGAGTGCGCCTTACGAACGACAGCTACAAGATCGAGCGGTGTTGTTCGAGGGTCTCGAATGGTTGGACGGCGAATCCAACCGGCGGTTTGGTTCGAGCTTCGTCGACGTCACGGCCGATCGACGACACCAGGTCTGTCGCGACATATGCAATCTCCCGGATGCGACCGAGCCGCACCGGCTCGGCGCCCGATTCTTCGCGCTGGTTCGCGATCTGACCGCGACAGCGTTCTGGACCACCCAGGAAGGCATGGATGATCTGGGCTATGTTGGCAACGTACCGTTACCGAAGTGGGAGGCGCCGCCGAAAGCCGTGCTGGAGCATTTGGGCTTGGAGTAGCGCTCGGTTGCCACGACGTGTTAGGCGATCGCGCCTTTTTCGATCAGTGCATCGATGTCGGCATCCGATAATCCGGCGGCCGTTAGAATTTCGCGCGAGTGTTGCCCCAGTGTCGGGGCGGGCCCCCGCGGTCCAACGTCGGCCGTAGCGAACCGCATCGGTGCGTTGACGGTGCGATAGGGTCCGAGTTCCGGGTGGTTTAGCTCTGGGAACATGCCGATGTCGTTGGCGTGGTCGTCACCGACAACCTCGTGAAGACCCAAGACCGGCCCCCAGATAAGGCCTTTGGCATCGAAGATCTCGCCCCACTCGTCGCGGCTTTTTGTCGCTAGGGTCGCGTCGATGCCGTCCACCAGCTCATGCATGTTTCGGTAGCGGCCCTTGCCGTCGGCGAATCGTTCATCCTCCAGCCATGCCTCTCGTCCGATGGCGTCACACAGACGTTCCCAAGCGCCCGCATCCAGCATGTTGAGTACCAACCAGTTGCCGTCGCCGCAGGGATAACGATTGGTCATCGGCGTAAGCAGCTCGTGTCGGGCACGGCGTCGCACGGGCGCTTTGTCGACTGCCGTGACACCAAAATCCGTCGCTTGGGTCCAGACCGCGGTCTCATAGAGAGAAGTTTCCACCACTTGCCCCTCGCCTGAACGTTCAGCCAGCCGCAACGCTGCGAGTATTGCCGCGGCAAAGGCCAGACCGGTCGTGTGATCACCTTGTGCTGGACGCGCCATCGGCACGACGCCGTCGTTGCCTTCCCGCATCGCGTCGTACAAGCCGGAGCGACCGAAAAACGCGGTGACGTCATAGCCGGGGCGCCACGCATCCGGTCCCGAAGTGCCGTAGCCGGTGAGGGTGGCGTGGACAAGGTTGGGTCGCAACTTGAGCAGCGTTGCCGGGTCGAGGCCGAAACGTTCCTGCCGATGCAGCAACAGATTGCACATGAAGATGTCTGCGTTCCGCACCAGTCGGTGGACGACGTCGACCCCGTCATCGGTATCAAGGGCGACCGCTATGGAACGTTTGCCGCGATTGTCGACATCGAATTGGAAGTCGTAGTCCTTGAACGCCGACTCGATTTTTAGCGGGCGTGACATGCCGCGCATCGGATCTCCGGTGAGCGGTTCGACCTTGACGACGTCGGCGCCGAGGTCGGCAAACACCGCCGCAGCACTGGGTGCTGCCATCCAATTGTCGATCTCGACCACGGTAATGTCGTCCAAGGGTGCTGCCACCTGACTCTCTCGCTTTGCCAAGAGCGGGTAATGTATCATGCCGAACGTCTCGGGCTATCCGCGGAACTCTATGTTTTCACTGGGCTGGTTGATCGGTGTTGGAATTGTTGCTGGCTTGGCCGGCGCCGGCTTCGGGGTCTGGTACAACCAGCGATCCGGCGCGAGTAAACGCGTCATCGAGCTCGAGGAACAGCTGTCGAGCTCGCAGCAGGCGCACGAAGAATACCGCCAGGAGGTATTCGATCAGTTTTCGGACACCGCGGCGAAGTTTCGAACTCTCAATGAATCCTATGTCGATTTGCACGAGCAGTTGGCGAAGAGTGCCAACGTGCTCTGCGGCGACATGGTTGCCGGGTCTTTGTTGGAGGGATCGTTGGTGTCGGCGCTCACCGACGAAAGCGACGAGGAAGCAGTCGGCGACGTTGTCGATGACCGGCAAACCCCCGTTGCGGAGGAAGAAATCATCGTTGCCGAGGCGGCGAGCCTCGATGAGATCATCGGTCCACTCGAGGAAGATGACGCACCAGCCGATGCGTTTGCGCCCGAAGCGGCGACGCCCGCGCCCGAAGCAGACGACGACGCCAAAGTCCGCGAAGTAGGGTAGCCGGGTGTGGCTGCGCTGCACGCCATTCGTGTATTGGATCTCGGGGCGCGTGTCTCTACGGCATGGTGTGCGCGGTTGTTTGCGGGCTATGGTGCGGAAGTCGTAGCGGTAGAACCGGCGGACGGTCATCCGCTGCGCCGCCACCCACCGTTCGATGCGTCCGGCAACAGCATCCCGGCTCGCTACATATTGGCCGGACAACGCCAAGGCGACCCGGGGCAACTCGATGGCTTCGTCGAGCAAGCCGACGTCATCGTCACCAGCGCGCTGCCGGGAGAACCACTCGACCCGCAAACCCTGGTCGCGCGCAACCCCAAGGCATTGGTCTGTGCGATTACGCCTCATGGACTGACGGGGGCCCGGGCCGGACTGCCCGGTAACGAGCTGACGGCGAATGCCCGATCGGGATGGGCGTCGGTGAATGGCCTGCAAGGCCGCGAACCGTTGAAAGGCAGCGGTTATCAGGCTTCGTATCAAGCAGGCACGTTTGCTTTCGGCGTCGTGATCAGCGCACTGATTGAACAACTTGCCAACGACTCCGCCGGCCAAGTCATCGATATCGGCGAGAGTGACGTGCTCGTGTCGACTTTCTCACCGGCGCCGTTGCGCTATCAGTATTCGGGGTTTGTCTGGCCGCAAAAACCCGGTGTCGATGTCAACGAAGGGCCGGTACCGGTGGAGGATGGTTGGTTTGCACTGACGATCTCGCGCCCGGCGTTCTGGATCAAGGCGATGCGTATTTTGGGATTGCCCGAACTTGCCGATGATGAGGATCTGCAACAGGCGGGATTGCGACATAAGTTCAAGGATCGGTTTGTCGAACCGGTCGCGAATGCCATGTCGCATTGGAAGCGCATGGAACTGTTCGAAGCACTGGGTGCGCAAAGGGTGATTGCGGGACCGGTACTCACAATGGATGAGTTTGCGTCGAACGCGCAGTTCGACGCGCGCGGGTTCTTGCAGCTTGCTGGGTCGAACGTGCGTTTTCCGGGCAGCTTTGCGCGCATGTCGAGGTGTCTGTGGCAGGTCGCCGATGGGTTTGCCGAGGGCGGCGTCGCGGATACGTTTACGGAGCGTCAACCGATTGACGTCCATCCGGTGCGCACGGACACGCAAGGCCAGGGGCCGCTGTCGGGATTTCGCGGTTTGGTGCTGACCCAAGCCTGGGCGGGAACCTATGCGACACAATTGCTCGGCCTGTTGGGCGCGGACATCATTCAACTCGAGGTTAGAGGCCGTCTCGATAGCTGGCGCGGTACGTATCAGAACCCGATACCCCGGAACCTAACCGATCGCAAGGAAGCCGTACATGCGTGGAACTGCAGTCCGCTCTACAACTCGGTAAATCTCAACAAGCGTTGCATCACGTTGGATTTGGGGGACCCGCAAGGTATTGATGTATTCAAACGCTTAGTCGAACACGTCGATTTCGTTGCAGAGAACTTCTCCCCGCGGGTCATGGGCAAACTCGGAATCGACTACCAAACGCTCACGGAGATCAAACCCGATCTGATCATGGCCGGCATGTCGGCCTATGGGGCGACCGGTCCATGGGCCAACGTGCCGGGAATCGGAGGCACGATCGAGCCTTCTTCCGGGATGTCGTCGCTACTCGGCTATCCGGACGAACATCCTTTGAACTCAGGCCAGATGTATCCCGATCCCGTCGCCGGGCTTTGCGGATTTGCCGCTATCGTGTTGGCACTCTTGCATCGCGACCGCAGTGGCGAAGGCCAATATATCGATCTGTCCATGCAGGAAGCGAACTTTGCGTTCGTGGGTGATGCGTGGCTGGAGTACGCGATCAACGGCAATGTCCGAGGCCCGCGGGGTAATCGTCACCCCGGGTTTGCACCCCAGGGCATCTTTCGTACCGCGGGAGAGAATCAGTGGATAGCGATAGGCGTCGAGACGAATGCGCAGTGGAGTGACCTGTGTGAGATCCTCGACATCGATGGGACCGAGTTTGCCGAGAACGAGTTTCGCTTGGCCAACGAAGCGAGGCTTGAAACCTGGGTTGGCGACGCGACGCTGGCTCACGATAAACTGAGACTCGCCAGTGCGTTGTCGGTCCGCGGTGTTGCGGCTGCTGCCGTTCTAAATTCCGCCGAAATCGCCGACGATGTGGCACTGCGCGAACGAGGCACGATGGTCGAAGTTGAACACCCCGAATGTGGCAGGGCTTGGCAGGCGGGGCTTGCTGCCCGATTGAGCCGCACGCCGGGTGGAGTTACCCGTCACGCGCCGCTGCAGGGACAACATTCACTCGAGGTATTCCGGGAACTCATCGACATGTCCGACGAGGAGTATTTGACGCTGGTGGAAGCGGAAATATCCGGCGTCGGCCCCTCTTCGACCAGCACCGTGGAGAATCAAGCGTGAGCAGCGACTATCAATTCATCGACGTTGAAGTGCGTAACAAGGTTGCGTACCTAACCCTGAACCGGCCGAAGCAGCGCAACGCACAGAGTCGTCGCTTGCTCGAGGAACTCGACGCGGCGTTTGCCGTCGCAGGATCTGACCGGGATGTCCACGTCATCGTGTTGTTGGGTGCGGGCGAACACTTCTCTGCAGGCCATGATCTCGGCTCCATGGAGGAACAGGCCGATCGTGCCGAACGGCCGTTGCAAAAGGGCTTGCGAGGACGTTTCGATCACTCTCGCGAAAATTTCGTGGAGAAGACGCTGCGGTGGCGCAATGTGCCGAAGCCAACGATCGCGGGCGTGCAGGGTTATTGTATTTTTGCCGGTTGGATGATCGCGTCCGCCATGGACATCATCTATGCCGCCGACAACGCTATGTTGCTGGCTTCCAACTTCCAGTACTTTTCAGTGCCTTGGGACATGCCGCCCCGGCAAGCGAAAGAACTGCTGTATGAGAGCCGTTTCATCGATGCCCAAGAGGCGCAGAGCTTGGGGCTCGTCAATCGGGTCTTTCCGCTGGACGAGCTCAACGAAGCGGTTGTCGAGTATGCGGAACGCATCGCGGAGAACGATCCGTTTCAACTACGCATGATCAAGAGCGCCGTCAATCAGGTGCAAGACACGCAAGGCTTCGCCGCACAGATCAGTGCTGCGCACCTGATGCACATCGTGTCCTCTGAAGGGGAGAAGGATCCAGACTACGCGCTCAAGGTTCCCAAGGGCGCGCGCCGCCCGATGGTCGAGCGGGCATTCGAAAATTACGAGCGGCGTCGACGGTAACGTATAAGGTAATTGATTTATCGAGGTCAACGACGTTGAATGACGCCTGATCGACTTCTTAAACACAGGGAGAATTGACACATGCTGGGATATACCACCATCGGAGTGAACGACATGGATCGGGCGGTCGGGTTTTACGACACGCTGTTGTCCGAGGTTGGCGCGAAGCGCTTGATGGATATGGATCGCATCAAGTTCTACGGCACCGCACCGGACCAGGCGATGCTCGCCATCTGCATTCCGCACAACGAAGAGCCTCAAAGTGCCGGCAACGGCAACATGATCGCCATCCCGGGTGGATCGCGCGACGGCGTGGACAAGCTCTACGCGAAAGCGATGGAGCTTGGCGCGACCGACGAAGGCGAGCCGGGAGAGCGTATGCCGGTATTCTACGGAGCCTACGTGCGCGATTTGGACGGTAACAAGCTGTGCTTCTTCGAGATGAAGTTGGGATAAAAAAACCAACCTAGTGGGGTAGGAGCGGCTTCAGCCGCGATTCCTTCCATAGATGGACAAAGGAAATCGCGGCTAAAGCCGCTCCTACCCTAATGACGAAAGTTGTCCGGTATCAGCTAATACTGCGGCCCCCGTCCACGGGCAAACAGACCCCGGTTAGAAACTCGGCATCTTCCGAACACAGGAAGGTCACGGCGGCCGCCACGTCCTTGGGTTCGGTCAGGCGTCGCAGCGGTATGCCTTTGATCAACGCTTCGCGGTTGGCGTCGGGTAGCTCATCGGTACCGAGTGCGCCGCGCATGAAGGCGGTGTCCGCGGCGACCGGATTGACGGCGTTGACCCGTATGTTGTAGCGGGCGAGTTCGACAGCGAGGCCTCTGGTCATGGTCATGACGGCGCCCTTGGTCGAGTTGTACACGGTCACGCCGGGGCGTGGCGCGATAGCGCCGATCGACCCGGTGTTGACGATCACGCCGCCACCGCCTTCCCGCATGACCGGTACCGCGAACTTGACGCCGAGCCAGACGCCCTTGGTGTTGGTCGCAAAAACCCGGTCGAAGTCGGCCTCGGACAGCTCCCAGACCGGTCCGGCCAGATGCGAGAAGCCCGCGTTGTTGACGAGCACGTCTAGCGTGCCGAAACGCTCTACCGTCGTCTCGACCAACGATTGTACGGCGTCCGAGATCGAGACATCCGTATGGTGGAAGAATCCGGTGCCGCCTTGTGCCTCGATGGCATTTGCGACCGCTTCGCCGTTGGCGGCGTGGATGTCCGCGACAACCACGTTGGCCCCTTCGCTGGCAAAACGTTTGGCGATGGATTCGCCGAAACCCGATCCAGCACCGGTGACGATGACGGATTTACCGATGAAACGTTCCATTTAGCCTTGCTCCGATTACCCTTGAAGAGAGGCGAAGTTGTTACCTTCTTTGACCAGCTTCTGCAGCAACGGTGCCGGTTTCCAAGCGTCTCCGTAGATTTCCTGGAAACGCACTATGTCAGCCAGGATTTTGTCGAGACCCTGTTGGTCCGCCCAGAACATCGGCCCACCGGTGACCTCCGGAAATCCGTATCCGTTGATGTAGACGATGTCGATGTCAGAAGCACGGATGGCAATTCCGTCGTCGAGGATGCGTGCGCCTTCGTTGATCAACGGGTACAGGCAGCGCTTCAATACCTCGACATCATCGATATCGCTACGGGTGATGCCGAGTTCGGCCGAGGTTTGCTCGACGATCTCGATGACCTCGGGGTCGGCTTGGCCGGCACGGCTGCCTTCGGGATAGATGTAGTAGCCGCGATTGGTTTTCTGGCCGAAACGCTCCAGCTCGCAGAGCTTGTCCGCTACTCGCGCCGTGATCGGCACATCCTCCGGCTTCATACCCGCGAGTTTGCGCGCGCGCCAACCGAGATCTAAGCCGACCAGGTCGTTCATCTGAAAAGGCCCCATCGGCATGCCGAACGACAGCAGTACGTTGTCGACCTGGTACGGCGTAGC
>JAPUIA010000071.1 GCA_027297435.1 Gammaproteobacteria bacterium
CCAGACCGAGCCGCCCCACACGACGACCGACCCGGCGGGGCATTCCACCGCGATCGCGCCCTCCTTGGCGGCAGCCTCCTCGGCCGTGGGCTGACGGCGGAGCATGTTGCTGCCGGGAACCACCAGGGTGGCACCGCCTTCCCGGGTGAACTCGTCACATGCCCAGCAGGCGGTGAGAATGTAGTTGTGCTCCGGGAACGGAGCCGGAATGCTTGCGCCGTGGTCGGCGTGGAGGAACAGTGCTTTTGGACTCTTGGGGCGGACGCTGGCGGTCAGCTGGTAGGCGAGAGCGCCGACCCCGCACGCAAGCTCGACGAGCGCCAACACCTTCGGGTTGATGATCGCCTCGCTAAACACCGGGTCCTTGCCGATAAGCAACCGGGCCCCGCTGCCCCTGGTCTTCACTCGGGACTGGTGTTCGAGAATCGTGGCCCGCAACCGCTCGATGAAATCCGGCGGGGCGGCGTCCTCGATGACCGTATAGCCATCCTTTACGAGCTGGCTGAAGTTGTTTGCCAAATCCAACTCAGCCGCCTTGGTTGCCAGCGACTCGGTCACCTCAAACGGTGCGGGACTTGCGGGTATCACAGGCATGTCGGCTTTTCCTTGTTCCGGTGACATGGATAATAATTGCGAACCCGGGGCACAGGTTCGATCGGGAGTCTATTCACTATCGGTTTCCAGTAGTTTACTATATTTATCTGTCGAGAAGCCCTAATCACTCGCGGGGGGGAACATTGCAGTATCGTAAGCTCGGTCGTACCGGTCTCAACATCGGTCCGTTGGTGGTAGGCACCGTCAACTTTTCCTGGCTGACCAACGAAGCGGACAGCTTCGAGGTGTTGGACTATGCCATGGACGTCGGACTGAATTTTTTCGATACGTCGAACAACTACAACGCTGGAAAGTCCGAAGAACTTCTGGGTCGTTGGTTTGCCCAAGGGGGTGGCCGGCGCGAGCATACGGTGTTGGCGACCAAGGTGTACTCGAAACCCAATGAGTGGAGTTCGCCTGATCCGGCAAAACGCGATGGCAGCTGGGTGGGTCCCAACGATTCTGGCTTATCCGCACGACACATTCGCGCCGCGGTGGAGGCGAGCCTCAAGCGCTTGGGCACGGACCACATCGATTTGTATCAAATGCACCACGTCGATCGGTCGGTGCCCTGGGAAGAGTTCTTTCAAGCGATGGATGTGCTCATCACCCAGGGCAAGGTGTTGTATGTCGGCAGCTCCAACTTTGCCGGGTGGCACATCGCCGCCGCCTCGGAGGCTGCGAAGCGTAGAAACAGCCTAGGGCTTGCCTCGGAGCAAAGCGTTTACAACTTGATGAACCGCAACCTCGAACTCGAGGTGATGCCGGCCTGCGAGGCCTACGGCTTGGCGCTGCTGACGTACAGCCCCCTAGCCGGTGGAATCCTTGCCGGCCCGCCAACCGACAACGAAGCGGGTCGGCGCAGTTTCATGCCTAAACAGGAAAGTAAGAAGATGAGTGCGTTTGTCGCGTTGTGCGACGAACTGAGCCACAGTCCCGCCGACGTGGCGCTCGCGTGGGTAGCGCAATCCGAGCACGTGACCGCCCCGATCGTGGGGCCACGCACACTCGGTCAGTTGCAACAGAGTATCGCTGCGCTCGATATTGAATTCGATGATGAAACGCTGAAAAAGCTGGATGAGATCTTTCCGGGCCCGGGGGGTCCCGCACCAGAAGCCTACGCGTGGTGACCCGCGTTAGAATAGTCTTGGACGAATCGGAGAAAACCCATGAGTGAAGCGATTGCAGACGACGCCGTCACCCAAACGCCGTTGCAAAAAGTCTGGGGTGAGATCGAAGCGCATGGCCTCGAAAGGTATGTTGCGGAAATGGATGCCAACGGTTATACGGTGATTCCGCCGGAGCTCGCGTCTCCCAACGGTTTGTGCGAACGCTTGTTGGAAGCCGTGATGGACGTTGCGGAAAAACGCAACGGCGTACGCCCGGATCTCGAAACCGGGTCGACACACGAGAACTTCAAAGGTCGATTCCAAGCGCTGGCCGGTGGTGATGGCGATTCACCGATCGGCGATTTGATGCAATCGCTGCTGTTCGAGGGTGAGGTATTCGAGGAAGCGTTGATGAACCCGGTACTCCTGACGATGGCAAGCTATCTGTGCGGCTACAGCGTGGTGCTCTCGAGCATGGGTTGCTTCATGAAAGGGCCGAACGTCAGCTCGTTTTTCCTGCACTCGGACACGCCTTTGCCCTCGCCCTTGCCCCCCCACGCGCTGGTCTGCAATTTGACCTACGTGCTGACCGAGTTTAACAAGGCAAATGGCTCCACGGCTTTCGTACCGGGCAGTCACAAGTGGTGTCGCTCACCGGAAGGCGACGAGGCCAAGGTTGGCGAAGGCGGCAACCCCAAGGCCATTGCGGTCGCCGCCGCACCCGGCTCGCTGCTTTGCTGGCACGGCAACACCTGGCATGGGGCATTCAACCGAACCGCACCAGGCCTCAGGGTCAGTGTTCCCGTCTATATGTCGAGGCCCTACATCCGCACGCAAGAGGGGCTTGTCGGCGAAATACCCGATGAGATGCTGGACCGTAACCCGGCCAGATTTGCCATTTTGACCCAGCAGGGGGTCGCTTATGGCTACAAGAGTCAGGACGACTCGATGGCACGCGGTCTACGCGCGTTCAAATATGCGAAAGCCTACGCAGACGAAGACGGCGGCCCGGCGTTTGGTGCGCAGAGCTTGTATAGCTGATTCGGGAACCTCTGATGCCCTGCGCGACGTGAAAAATATGCACGAAGTGTAGCGGTCTGGGTTGATTTTGACGCATCATGGCGTTCGTCTACCGCTCGTTCGGTTGCGCGTTGGCACCGGCATTGGACTTCAATGACAACAACGGATCTCGACAACAACATGGCGCTGTTCTGCGACTTCGAGAACGTAGCGCTCGGCGTTCGCGATGCAAAGATCCCGAAGTTTCACATGCAACTCGTGCTCGAACGGTTGTTGTTGAAAGGCAGCATTGTCGTCAAGAAAGCGTATTGCGACTGGGATCGTTACAAGGAGTTCAAGCCGACGATGCACGAAGCTGCCTTCGAGCTGATCGAGATTCCGCACACGCGGCAGTCCGGTAAGAATTCCGCGGACATCCGGATGGTCGTTGATGCCTTGGATCTTTGCTATACGAAAGAGCACATCGATACGTTCGTGATCATCAGCGGCGACTCGGATTTCTCGCCGCTTGTGAGCAAGCTGCGCGAGAACGCGAAGACGGTGATTGGCGTTGGCGTGAAAAACAGTACCTCGGACTTGCTGATGAACAACTGCGACGAGTTTATTTACTACGACGACCTCGTCCGTGCCAGCGCGTCCACCAAATCCCGCAAACCGACGAAGAAAAAAGCCGCTGCAAAGCAGCCGCACAAAGAGGCGGCAGCAGCGCAGAAATCTTCGTCCTCGGAGGACGCTGGCAAAGACTGGGAAAAACACGACGAGGGGATCGACCTCGTCTTGGAAACGGCAGAAGGGCTCATTGCCGAGCGTGGCGACCGGGTGTGGGGCTCGATGATCAAGCAGACCCTGAAGCGGCGCCGTCCCGGCTTCAACGAGAGCTTCTATGGCTTCAAATCGTTCAGCGATCTGCTGGAGGAAGCGGAAGACCGCGGATTTCTGGACTTGGAGATGGACGAACGCTCGGGCGGCTACGTCATCCGCGCCGTACATCGGGACGATTGATTCGTCAGGCCGCGTCCCCTAGCTGTAGCTCGACGAACCTACGGTAGGCGCCGCCAGGCTTCTGCATCAACTCATCGTGACTGCCCGACTCGACGTTCTCGCCGTCGTCGAGAAAGTAAATCCGATCCGACGTGCGAATGGTCGAGAGGCGATGGGCGATGACGATGAGTAAGCGGCTCTCGCGTCCGGCGTTGAGTGCGGATATGAGCGCGTTTTCCGTTTCGGGATCGAGAGATGCGGTGGGCTCGTCCAAGATAAGGACGTTCGCCGGACTGACGAGACCGCGTGCGATCGCCAACCTTTGTTTTTGTCCGACCGAAAGCGTCCCACCGGCTTGGCCAGTCCGCGTCTGGAAACCATCCGGTAGCCGTTCGATGAACTCCAGTGCACCGGCGACCCGTGCTGCAGCCGTTATGTCTTCTATCGAGGCGTCGGGATGGCCGAGTCGGATGTTGTTCTCGATGGTGTCGTCGAACAGCATGGGCTCTTGAAAGACAAAAGCGACGCTGCGCCGCACCGAGTCGATGCTAAAACGTTGGATGTTCTGGCCGTCGAGCAACACGCGCCCGCTTGTCGGTGCTATGAAAGCCGGAATGAGGTAGGAGAGCGTCGTTTTACCGGCGCCGGTGGCGCCAACGATGGCGATCATCTCGCCGACCTTGCCTTCGATTGAGACGTCGGTCAGCGCCCGCGTGCCGTCGGCATAGGAAAATGATACGTCCTCCAGGGTGACACCTTGTGTTATCGGCGGCAGCTCGCGGTCTCCATGCTCTTGCGCATCGACCGGTAAGTCGATGATCTGAAACACCCGCTGCATGGCGGCAATGTTGTCCTGTAGGTAGAACCAGAGTTGGCCCAAAGCCTGGGCGTTCGTATACGCCAGAATAAAATACGCGAACAGCACGGCGTAATCGCCGGCAGTCATTTGGCCTTTGATAATCGCTTCCGCGACGTCGAGAAACACGATCAATATCAGGGTTATGCCGACCACCGATTGGATCAAGATCAGGGCGATGACGACCGCGTAGTAGGCGCGAAAGCGCTTGAATGATTCGGCGCTGTCATCCTCGAAACGCTGTTGGGTGTGCTTACTGGCGCCGAGGCTTTGTACCGCAACGATGTTGCTCATGCCTTCCTCGATGGTTGCGGTGGTTGCCGCACCCGCCTCACGGCTCGCCGTGGACCGCTTGCGCGCGAAACCGGCTAACAAGAGCGCAAATACCAAAAACGCCGGCGTCACGGCCCAAGCCGCCCACACCACACTCGGGACGACCGAGTAGCTGTAGGTGATGACCCAGATGGCGACCGTGATGGTGTACAGCGACAGGATTGGAACGATCCATAGCTCGTAGCAGATTCTCGAGATCGACGGCGTGTCGTAGACCACTCGATACACCGCGTCGCCCACGCTGGCGTCGGAAAAATGGGTCATTGGCAGTGCGAGCAGGCGTTTGAACAGGGCCGATCGAAATCGGTGGTTTAGGCGATGCGTGGTGCGCAACTGATACCGATACTCGAAATAGCCCAGCAAACCACCGACTATGCTGTTGGAGACGTTGGCCATGTTCTCGCTGCGGGTCGCCGTGTCGTATCCTTCCGCAGTTTCGGCATCGGTCGCATCGCGCGAAACGCCGGAGCTGCCAAACGCGCCGATGAGGAACACGAGTACCACAGAAAACGCCACGATCCAGAACACCATCTCGAACGGCGACAGACCTTGCAGCGCATCAACCAAAGGCGCCGCAAATGGCGGGTAGCGGGTCGGCGATGTGCCGATCGGCATGCCGACGATCACGTGGTCGATCAATGCCTTCAACGGCCACGGCATGATCAGGAATGCGGTGATGCCGATCAGCCCAAGCATGAGTTTGACCGCGAGCTGATTGCGTAGCGGCCAGACGAAAACCGTGGCGCGGCGGATAAGGCTAAACGTCTCTCGCGTTCTAATGTTTGTGCTCATGGCGCATCTCCAGCAACCATCAGCGTATCCACAGCGCCGGTCTCAGCCTGCACGAACTGCCGGTAGACGCCGTTTTCGTTTTTGATCAACACATCGTGGGGGCCGATCTCCAGCAATCGCCCGTTACGAAGGTAGGCCACTTGATCGGACTGCCGGATCGTCGAGAGCCGATGTGTAACGAGAAAAATACACCGGCCTCGGGCCCACTCTTTCAGGTTGGCCAACACTTGCTGTTCGGTCTCTGCATCCAACGCTGCAGTTGGTTCGTCGAGGATCAGGATCCGCGCGTTTTTGATGACCGCGCGTGCGATGACCAAACGCTGCCGTTGACCTGAGGAAAGTTTGGTCGCGCGTTCACCAAGCGGTGTGTCATATCCTTCGGGTAACGCTTCGATGAACCCATGTGCGCAGGCTACCTTGGCTGCGGACTCGACATCTTTTCGAGACGCGTCAGGCACCGCGTAACGAATATTTTCCAATACCGTGTCGCTGAAAAGGATGTTCTCTTGGGTAGCAATCGATATCTGCTGGCGCAGGCTGTCGATGGTCAAGGTGCGAATATCCACCCCATCGATCGTGATCCGACCCGTGGTTGGGTCCGCCAGGCGTAGCAGCAATGACATCATCGTCGATTTGCCTGCGCCGGTGGGGCCGACGATCGCTGTCACGCGGCCGACTTCGGCAGTGAGCGTAACCTCTTGCAGCACGGGCACGTCGGGACGGTAGGCGAAGCTCACCTGATTGAACTCGACGTTCTTTTCGAATGGCGCCATCTCGCGAGCATCTGGGGCGTCTTGGATGTCCGGCTCGAGATCGAGCACCTCGAAGACGCGTCCGAGACCGACCGCCATGTCCTGCGCCCGCCCCCAGAGGCGCAGGAAAGACTCCATCGATGTCGCGCCATCGCCGAACCTCGACGTTGCCGCGGTAAAAGCCCCGAGGTTCCAAAGAACAAACCCGAAACCCAACAACAGATCTCGCGCAAAGACGGGCGCCTCGGTCGAAGACCAGACGGCCGTCATCGATTGCGCCCCGAGCATCGCCACGCCCACGACAAAGAACGCCAGGATTCCGAGAAGCGCCAATCGGCTGCGTGCTTGGAAAGCGGCAGAGAAAGCAAGCTCGGATTGGACCTCAAACGCCTTCTGGCGCGAGGACTCGTTGCCGGTTGCTTTGATGAGGCGAATCCCGCTGACGCTTTCCTGGATCCAGGACGTCAGTGCGCTGTTTCTCTCTCTCGCAGTCCGAAACCAGGCTCTGAGCCGTGGTGCGAAATAGGCGCCGAGTAGTAGCATCGGTAGGAACGCGACGCCGACGAGGAGTGCTAGCCAAGGGCTGAACGCCGCCAACACCGCCAAGCCAAAGAGATACCGGCCGAGATACATGAACGGCTCCAAAAAGACGAAACGAATGATCTGGGTGACCATGGCGCTGTCCTGGTACACCCGGTAGATCATGTCCCCGGTGCGCGCGTCGGCGTGGAAGGTCAGCGACTGTGCTTGCAGCCGTTGGACCAGCTCGGCGCGCATGCGTTGGTTGATTTGTTGGAAGATCCAGATCGCGTAGTAGTAGAGCGCCGAGCCGATGCCGACCAACACCACCACCAACACGATCGTCGACCAAACCACGAGTATCGGCAGCGCCAATCGCGCCTCTTCGGACAACGAGTCCACGTTGACGTAGACGTCCGGGTCGAGCCCGTAAATAGCGACGTGCAAGGAACCGAGGGGTTCACCAACCATCATCCCGCCGTATGCCAGGCCGACGATGACCAGACCGTAGACCACGAGAAAAACGAAGATCGCTGCAGAAGCCGCGACGAAGATCGATAGGTGTTTGCCCACGGACCGGATGAACGGCCAGGTGCGTACGAATATCCTTGCGACACGGCGGAAGTTGAGATCGTCTGGATGCGTTTCCTGGAACTGCATGGTGCGTGCGACTAACTTGTTATAGCGAAATAGTTCATGAGTCGCACGGCCGCCTCCTACCCTTGTTAGATAAGGCTACTGTGTCACAACTGCCATGCGGTTGTGTAGCTCCACGAGATACGGCGGGATGTTCGATGCATCGACCGCAGACTCGCTGTCACCCTGAGGCGGATTCTGCCGCGTTTGTTCGATCATCTCCGGCGTGTAAACGAGCCGCGCCATCGGCAAAACCGTTTCGTAGTCGGCGCTCACGTTCATGTCCGCGGCATCTATCGTACCTTCGCCGACGGTAACGGTCTTGCCCACGATGCGGAAATGCCAGGCGGCCGTTGTCGAGTCCTTGCCGGCCACGCCCGGCGGTGCGTCGGTGAATGCTTCGCAAGCCGAGAACGATTTTCCTTCCTCACCATGTTCCGCGACGATTTCTTCGAGTACGGTTCGTGCCAATGCGATCCACTCGGGGCTGGCGAAGGCGACCTTATCGGTCTCGGCGTTCATGTCGGTGCTCATGTTTTTACCCATGTGTTTTAGAAATCTTGGTGAGGTCTGGGGGCGCCACAGCGACGCTATGGAGGGCGAGATCGTCGGACAGTTCGAACGGTTGGCGAGGTGCAGTTGGAATTTCGAACGGGTTAGCGGGTACTTCGCTGGCCTCGCGCATATTATGCCTCTCCTTACAGTAATAGGTATAGTTCACTACAGTTTAGTATACATTCTCAGCCAATAGGCGTTTACTATTGGGCTTCATGGTTCATGACAAGGGGAGAGGGTCATGCATTCCAAGATTAGTCACACGCTCGTACTATGCGCGTCTTTTTGCATCGCCACCGGTGCGGTCGCTGAGTCGGCCGACGACGTATTCATCGAAGAGATTGTCGTCACCGCGACTCACCGCGAAACTGCTTTGATGGATACGCCGCAAGCCATCAGCGCGGTCAGCGGCGAGCTCATTGAACAGCTCGGCTACATCGACATGAAGGATTTGTTCAAGAACATCCCGGGCTTGAACATGACGGAAGGTTCTTCTTCCAGCAACAATCGCTATGTCGTGCGAGGTGTGTCGTCGCAATCCGGCCTCGAATCCTATCAACAGACCTCTGCCGCGATATCCGTCTATCTCGATGACATACCGATGACGTCCGCGCAAGGTCCCGCCAGGCAATTTGCGGGTAACTTGTTTGACATCGACCGCGTCGAGGTACTCAAAGGTCCGCAAGGGACGCTGTTCGGCGAAGGTTCCGTGGGCGGTACGATCCGTTTCATTCAGAACGATCCACAGCTGAACACGACCAGCTTCAAGCTCAAGGCCGGGGTCAATTCGGTGCAAGATTCCGATGATCTCGGCAACCGCATCGACGGCATGTTCAATTTTCCGTTGGGCGACAATGCAGCCGTCAGATTGACGGCGTTTCACGACGAGACGGCCGGGTACATCGACAAGCTCAATACCTTTGAAGACGACGTCAATACTGAGACGGCCGATGGTGGGCGACTTGCGGTGCTGTGGGCGCCAAACGATCGGCTGACGCTGGATGCGACCATCTACTACTCCAAGATGGAAACCGAAGGTGCGGTTCTTGCTCAGCTCCCTACGTAGAGGAGCAGAACATTCGCATTCCGGGTGTCGCGCCTTTCTCGGAAGAGGAAATCGACATCTACAGTTTTAACGTCGAATACGAGTTCGATTTTGCGACGCTGCAGACCTTCGCCTCGTACATGGATCGCGAATCGGTTTCACAATCCGAGAACCCCCAGTCGGTCGCATCGGTATTCGATTGGTTCATTCAGTTCAACGTGTTCGCACGGGGAGACCTGACGCCAATCGAAGTAGCACCCGGCTTTTTCATCCCCCTTCTGTTTCTCGATCCGACCAGTGAGTTCAACATGATGGCGGCGGAAGGTTGGATTTTTTCGGCGTTTGACGCCTGTAGTCTGACCTGCGTGTCCAACCAAAATGCCTTCAACAACAACAGCACGGCGCGCTCCGAGCGCACCGTGTTCGAGGCTCGACTGCTCTCGAAAGACGATGGCGCGTTCCGCTGGACCGCCGGCGCATTCTACAAACAGAGCGACGACTTTCGACAGGACCGTCAACCGTTCTTGATGTTCCCGTTTCTCGACAATGCGACGTTGACCCAGAGCGTCTATGCCGACTTCTACGCGGATCCGTCGAACGTGCACCTCGATGATTTCGAAGAACTGAGTTTTTACGGTGAGGCGTCCTATGCATTCAACGATCAGTGGGAGGTAACCGTCGGCGCCCGCTACACCGACATGGAGCAGGCCCTTGAGGAGTCCACTACGGCGACCGAAGATCAGGTCGTATCACCGAAACTGGGGCTGGCCTGGCGGCCGATCGAGGGCACGTTGGTCTACTTCAACTACACCACCGGGTTTCGCCCCGGCAACCTCAACCTCGGCCAAGAGTTCAACGCGCGCCAACTGGCGGGCGCCGGTGACACGGTCATACCCGCAACACCATTGACCGCAAACCCCTTGATGCTGACCGGCAACGAAGCGGCTGCGCTCGCGACCTCTCGCATCACGTACGACGGTGACACTGTGGACAACTACGAACTTGGCATCAAGACGCGTCTGTGGGACAACCGCATCAACCTCACGGCTTCGATCTACTACTTCGACTGGGAAGACACCATTCTGGCTTTCCAGGAAACCAATCTGCCAACGATCAACCAACAATACAATGACAATGCGGGTGCAGCGCATACACAAGGCATCGAGCTCGAGGTGGTGGCCCGGCTGACCGATCGGTTCACGGTACGCGTGGGGGGTGACTTTAACGAATCCGAGCTCGACGATGACTTCGGTGCCGTCCCGAGCGGTACTGACCTGCCTTACGCGCCGGAATGGAGCGCGGCGTTAACGTTGGATTACGCGATTCCGCTAGGTGGCGGTTGGGAAGGGAAGGCGACGTTGAACCAAACGTGGCTTGCGAAGCAGACGCGTAGTTTGAATGAGACGCTAACTCTGCCGCAACGCCGCCAGACGGACCTGCGCTTTAGCCTCGGTGATCCGAGCAACCGATGGTTAGCGACGCTGTTCGTCACCAACCTGACCGACGAAGACAAGGTTGTGATCGATGGTACGTCGGCCTTGTTCGGCACCAATGTTTTTGTGTTCCAGGCACCGCGTATGATCGGGTTGGAAGTAACTTACGATTTTGCTGCGCAATAGCGTTACCAATCGCCAAGAAGGAAGCCGCATCACTCGATGCGGCTTTTTTTGGCTCAAAGCTGTGAAAGAGGCATCAGGGCGGTGAGCTACTCGGCAACCTCCTTTTCGGGGGCCTCCCCTTTCTTGACAAGGTACTTCGAGCGGAGCAATTCGACGCCGCCGCCGATGACGTAGGACAGCACGGCTGCAGCCACTCCGGTCACCGCTGCTTCCATGGCGACGGGTCCGAATTGGCCGGGATGAACAAAGTAATCCACGACGGCGGTCGCCACCCCCAGGAACGTTGAGGTGATCCAACGCTTGCCGGTCCCGACGATGAGAAATACTCCCGACGCGACAGCGCCCGCGATGATTCCGGTCTGAGCCGCAATCAACAAATGGCCCAACGTGAGTGCCAAGAGATTGCCTTGGACCATCGTCACCAAGCAGGCGGTGGTGGACTCTGCAATATTTTCAGCGAAAGGCGTTACTTTTCGTTTCATCGGTTGCCGGCGGTTGTGAGGGCTGTTGATAGACCACGGAAAACCCAAGTCGTTCTACGTCAATATGGTCATGGTCAGGTGATCACCGACTGCTTACGC
>JAPUIA010000072.1 GCA_027297435.1 Gammaproteobacteria bacterium
GTCAAAAGTCGAAATGTCGCCGAATCTGGGGCTACCTTGACCCCTACCTGATAGTCGATCGTCGCTTACACGGCATCCTGCGAGGTCGAATATTGAAAACCGAAGTTGAAAATGACTTTTGACACACCCTCGGCCGTTTCCCGCCGTTTAGGCGATGAAATCCATCCGTCGCCGCCCAATGGCGACTTGCGACCCCTTTTGGTCAGTTGCGACCCGATCGCCGAACGTCCGCTACGCAAGCAAAAGCTGTCATTCAGGTACAGCTATCTGTACTCATATTGCCGGCCAAATGTAGACGTAGACAAACCGAATCGCTTACGGTCTGCTTCGGTGACCGGCCACGCTGACGGCGCTTAACCATAGGGAGAATCGATTACGATGACCGCGTACGTTTTCTGGCACCGGCCCTTTGCCGATATCGACCAAGAGGTCTATGAGGGCGCGCTGACCGCCTTTCACCGGGACCTCGTGAAACGGTCCTGTGAAGGCTTACAAGGTTCCGCTACCTATCGGATTTCCGAAACGCCCTGGCTCGACGAAATGCCAGGCTACGAAGACTGGATCTTCGTGGCGTCCTCGGCCTCCTTCGATCCCTTGAACAAAATGGCGGTAGCGCCCGATATGTGGGATGTCCATGCCGGCATCTCCAGCAAGACCGACGTGGCCCATGGCGGGATCTACTATCACGTCCTCGGGGACACCGATCCGAAAGCATTGACGCGAACGGCCTGGCTGAAACGTCCGCGCGGCATCCGCTATGAGGCGCCGCTAAAAGAAATTGCGGACCAGGCTACCGGTCCCGTCAGCGCCTGGCGCAAGCAGATGGTCCTCGGGCCCGGGTTTGAATTCGCGCTGCTTGGCGATCAATCCCTCAATCTTGACCTGCCAAACGGCTGGCAAGCGCGCTATGTCGATCGGGTGCTCCTCCACGCCGGTACAACGGGCTCTTAACGCTCGGTCGCATGTTCTGAATGATCGCTTAATCTGTAAGCGGACCTTGAACTCGACAACGCCGAATGACCAAGTCTGGCCGATCTCGGCCTATGGGGAGGATTTGAGAGGCCATCAGCCATCGAAGGTCCGAGATCGACCCAGCAGAAGTTCAAGCCTGGTCGCCCGAGAGTCCGTTATTAATGCGAGGCTGTTGGAGAATCCCGTCGCGCTACTCGCTTACGGCCCCGAGGCTGAGGTGTGTTTGGCAGCGCGCAGTCAGGAACCGCCACTTGAATCCGGGTACGCACACGTGCTGACACGAGCTGAGCGACGTTGCTGAGACTCTGAGAGGAATTCCCTCGAAGCGCATCGGTGCCCTTTCAGTTACCGGTCTCGACCGGGTAACCCGCCGCCACCCACGCCCGAAGCCCGTCCGTAAAGCAGTAGACCTTCTCGAAACCCCAGGTCACCGCGAACGCACAGGCGTGCGCCGCCTCTTCCGCCTCACCGTGGTGGTAGAACACAACCTCCTGGGCCTTGTCGACTTGCTGCGAAAGCCGGACTTCGTTGAAGTCGAACCCCTGGTAGAAGAATTCCAGATGTTGAGCGCCTGGAACGTGGCGCTGGGCATAACGACTGCTCAGATCGATGAAAGGCACACCCCGCTGATGCAACGACCTAGCAGTGGTCGCGTCGATAACGGTTGCGCCATCGATCTCGAATCTGGAATCATCTTGCAACCACTCAACCAAGGCGAGCCAGTCAGTGTGGGGCGGGACGCCGGCTCTGGCCAGCCCTTCGCGCACGGCTGCGCGATCGCTTAGCCAGAAAAAAGTCGGCCCGAACCGCAGATGATTCAACGTCAACGCGCCCATGCTGCGGTCGGCTCTCAGCGCGTTGGCTATGAACACCGCGTTTCTAGCGTTCTTTGTCTGGCCGAGCTGTCCATAGGTAGCCGCCAGGTACGCATGAGTCCAATCATCGTCCGGATTGCGCTCGGCAGCCCGTTCCAGGGTCGCTGCGGCACTTTGATATTCACCTAGCGCGAACTGCGCCTGACCGAGGAGGTTGAGATAGGACGCGGGGTAATGCGGGTCGAGCCGCATGGCCGTTCGTAGCTGCTCCAGCGCCTGCGCGGGGTTTCCGGTCTTCAGCAGCGCGGTTGCCATCGCCACGTATCCGGCGGGATCGTTGCCGTTCAGGGCAATGGCGCGCTCGGCTTCGGTGAGCGCTTCCCTAGATTCTCCGAACAGCGAGGCACCGTAGTAAGCGACCACCTCCGAGGCCACGCGGTGCGCGAGTGCCGAAGGCTTTTCCATGGCCTTCCCCTGGTACAACCGAGCCAGTCCAACGGCTTCGCGGTAATTGACCCCCAGGCTCTTGGCCCACCAACCCTTGCGAATGCTATCCCAGTACACCGCGGCGAGTGCCGCACGTGCACGTGCATACTCTGGGTCGAGCCGACTGGCGAGCTCGAAATAGGGGATCGCCTGCGCAAACTGGTCTGGCGCCCCGCGACGGTAGTATTGCCAGCCCTTCAGGAACGCATCGTAGGCTTGCGGATCGTGTGTTTCGACCTGCGCCCGAGCGGTCTCCTCCTCTCCGGTCAGGCGAACGGCCAGCGCGGCGATGATCTCTCGAGTCACCTGATCCTGTAACGCGAAAACATCGGTTAGCGTGCCGTCGTATCGTTCCGCCCACAAGTGCCCACCAGTGGTGGCGTCGATGAGCTGGGCGTTAATCCGCACCTGCTCACCAGCACGGCGCACGCTGCCTTCCAGCACATAGCGCACACCTAACTCTTCGGCAACTTTTTGCACCTTCACCGGCTTGCCCTTGTAGGTGAAAACAGAGTTGCGTGCGATGACGAACAACCCTGATAGCTTGGACAAATCTGTGATTAGGTCTGCGGTCATACCATCGACGAAATACTCCTGTTTCGGGTCGTCACTCATGTTGACGAAGGGCAACACCGCGATAGAAGGCTTATCCGGTAGCGAAAACGCCATGCGCTCGATCCGGGCAAACTCCTCCCTTTGTACCCACGGCTGCAGCCATGCGAGCCCTCCAAAGAGGATAGTGAGAAAAGCAATGACACTGATCGTAAGCCAACGACGTGTTGGTCGCCCGGCAACGGCAACTTGAGGCACCGGTGAGGGCATAGCTGTTCCGACCTTCAGGGCAACCACATAAGCCCGAACGGACTCGTCGAATCCCTTTACTTTCTGCTCTCCCAGGCTTTGGTACTCGAATGGAAATCGACCCGGTATAGTCTCTTGGCATGCGCCTTGAAGCACCACACGGCCGGGTGATGCCAGTTGCTCCAAACGCTGCGCTAATACGACGCCGGTGCCGGTGATCGTATTGTCAGCAATTACAACTTCGCCCATAGCAATACCCACTCGCACCGTCGGCTGAATACTATCTTTAAGTTGCGTGAGGTAATCGAGCTGTTC
>JAPUIA010000073.1 GCA_027297435.1 Gammaproteobacteria bacterium
CCGCAACGCAATGCTGATCGTGGTCGCGGGATTCCCGGCGGCTCTGATTGGCGTCCTCTTTACCGGCGCGCTACTCATCGAGGTGATCTTTTCCTTGGAAGGCATTGGGTTGCTCGGATTCGAAGCAACGCTCACGCGCGACTATCCGATCATGTTCGGCACGCTTTATCCCTTCACACTCGTTGCCTTGTTACTGCACCTCGTCGGGGACATTGCCTACACATTGGTCGATCCGCGCATCGACTTTGAAACGAGGGACGGCTAGTGAGCCCCTTGACACGTCGGCGTATTGCAAACTTCCGCGCCAACAAAAGAGGCTATTGGTCGCTCAGGATTTTTACTGTGATTTTCGTCCTGAGTCTGGGCGCTGAATTCATTGCCAACGACAAACCGCTGCTGCTCAGCCACCAGGGCCAACTCTATTTCCCGGTACTCTTTGTGTATCCGGAAACCACTTTTGGCGGCGTCCTGCAGAGCGAAACCGACTACCGCGACCCTTACGTGCAAGACTTGATCAGTGATGCGGACTGGCAACTGTGGCCGTTGATCCGGTTCGATTACACGACCATCGACCGGGGTATCGATGTCCCGGCGCCATCCCCACCCTCGACTCGACATTGGTTGGGCACCGATGACGTGGCTCGCGACGTGCTTGCGCGGGTCATATACGGCTTCCGCCTTTCCGTTCTCTTCGGGTTGGCGCTCACATTCATGAGTGCGGTCATTGGTGTCACCGTTGGCGCGATACAAGGCTACTTTGGGGGTTGGGTCGATCTCGCGGGACAGCGGGTGGTTGAAATCTGGGCGGGGCTGCCAGTATTGTTTCTCCTGATTCTGCTGTCGAGCCTGGTGCAACCCACTGCCATTACTTTGCTGCTTCTGCTCATGCTGTTCAGTTGGATGGCCCTGGTCGCGGTCGTACGCGCCGAATTCCTGCGTACGCGCAACTTCGAATACGTACGCGCGTCCCGCGCTCTGGGGGTGTCCCATTTCGACATCATTCGCCAGGATGTCTTACCAAACGCGATGGTCGCGACGTTGACTTTCTTGCCGTTCCTGCTCAATGGCTCGATAACCACGCTGACCTCGCTGGATTTTCTGGGTTTTGGTCTACCTGCCGGGTCCCCTTCATTGGGTGAACTTCTGGCCCAAGGCAAGGCCAACCTGCACGCTCCGTGGCTTGGACTAGCCGGGTTTTTTACCTTGCTCATCATGCTGACATTGCTCATATTCGTGGGCGAGGCCGTACGCGACGCCTTCGATCCACGCCGGTCGGTAACCGGTCTGGAGGCGGCGTGAGCGAACGAATTCTCGAGGTCAGCGACCTTGCCGTCGCCTTCCACGGCAAGCGCGTGGTCGAAGACGTGAGCTTCCACATCGAACGCGGCGAAACCCTTGCGCTCGTTGGCGAGTCGGGTTCCGGCAAAACCGTGACAGCACTATCGATACCTCAGTTGTTGCCGTATCCCCAAGCCAGCCATCCGCAAGGCTCCATTCGACTCGACGGCGTAGAAATGGTGGGTGCCAGCAAGAGTCAACTGCTCCAGATGCGCGGCGACCGGGTGGGTATGATCTTCCAGGAACCGATGACCTCGTTGAATCCCCTGCATACGGTCGGTCGCCAGGTCGGCGAGGTTCTGTTCGTGCATCGACGCCTCAAACGTGAGGCTGCGCGTGCGCGCACTCTGCAACTGCTGCACCTGGTCGGGTTACAACGCGCAGAGGAGCGGTTGGGCGCTTTTCCACACGAGCTGTCCGGTGGTCAACGGCAGCGCGTCATGATCGCGATGGCGTTGGCCAACGAGCCGGATCTCTTGATTGCAGACGAGCCGACGACGGCGCTGGATGTCACGATTCAAGCGCAGATCCTGAGGTTACTCAAAGACCTGCAACGACGTTTGAATATGGCGCTGCTATTGATCACCCACGATCTTGGTATCGTCCGCAAGGTGGCGGATCGCGTGTGCGTCATGCAAGGCGGGCGAATCGTTGAAGCAGGTGCTAATCGTCAAATATTCACCACCCCGTCGCACAAATACACACGAATGCTGATCGATTCAGAACCCAGCGGCCTTCCCGTACAGGCCGATAAGGACGCAAAGCTCATACTTGCTGCGACGAACCTGCGCGTCCACTTCAAGATCGGAGCCGGTTTTCTCGCTAAAAAACGCGAGCTCAAGGCAGTAGACGATGTCTCGATCTCGATACGGGAGGGTCACACCGTCGGTGTCGTTGGCGAATCCGGCTCTGGCAAAACCACGCTCGGACTGGCGCTCCTTCGCTTGATCGCAAGCTCTGGCGAGGTTTCGCTCGGCGGCACCCCCATCCACGATTTGCGGTCTAATGCCTTGAAGCCGCTGCGCCGGGCGATGCAAATCGTTTTCCAGGATCCGTACGGTTCCTTGTCGCCGCGCCGTTCGGTGCAGCAGATCATCGAGCAGGGCCTGCGCGTGCACGAGCCGCAACTTGATGCCGAAGCCCGGGCCCGGAGTGTCGATCAAGCGTTGAGAGATGTTGGGCTCGATCCATCGGACAAGGATCGATACCCGCACGAGTTTTCTGGCGGACAGCGGCAGCGCATCGCTATTGCGCGAGCGATCATCCTGCGACCGCAGCTCATCGTGCTGGATGAACCCACCTCCTCTTTGGATATGTCTGTCCAATCGCAGGTGGTGGATTTACTGCGCGAGCTACAAGTGCGCTACCGATTGTCCTATCTGTTCATCAGCCACGATCTCAAAGTGATCAAAGCGCTGGCAGACGAGCTGATCGTGATGAAAGACGGCGCCATCGTCGAGCAAGGGCCGGCCGCGACATCTTTGCCAAGCCTAAACACGAATACACCAAGGCACTGCTCGCGGCCGCCTTTGAAGTGGAGGTCGTGAATGCGCCTGGTTAGTGCCATCCTACTGGTCGCGAGTTGCAATTTCGCGCAGGGTGGCGAACAGCATCACTGGCAGCATGGGCTGTCCTATTTCGGAGAATTCAAATACCCGGAAGGGTTTGCTCATTTCGATTACGTCAATCCGGACGCGCCGAAAGGCGGCCGGCTGGTGCGAGCCATCCCAGCCTACAATAGCTTTACGCCCTTGCTTGCCAAAGGCATCTCTGCGCCCGGCGTCGGCGTCATCGGTTCGATGGTCATGTACGACTCGCTCATGTGGCCGTCGGGTGACGAGGTGGGCGTGTACTATGGCAACCTCGCCGAAAAGATGGCCGTCTCCGACGACGCTACCCAGATACGCATTCGATTGCGCCCGCAAGCACGGTGGCACGACGGCGTACCGGTGACTGCCCGCGACATCAAGTTTACCTTCGAACACATCAAAGCAAATGCCTTTCCAGGAGTACAAGCAGCCTACGCGTCGATAACGCAGATCGACGTCGTTAGCGAACGGGAAGTGCTTTTCACCTATGCCTATCCAGTGAACCTGAACGCGATGATGGCGCTGGGTAAAGTGGCGATGATGCCGGAGCACTATTGGCGCACCCGCGATTCATCAAAAACCACGATCGAGCCGCCACTCTCGAGCGGGCCGTACCGAATCGGCAAGTTTGAGATTGGTAAATACGTCGAGTTCGAGCGTGTGCCCGACTACTGGGGATACAGCATTGGCCTGCACCGCGGGCGGCACAATCTCGACACGATCCGCTATGAGGTATACCGCGACGCCACGGTAAGTCGCGAGGCGCTGCGCAAGGGGCTGCTGGACTACTACGATGAGCCCAGTGCGGCTCAGTGGGTAACAGGCTATGACTTCGAAAACCTGGAAAATGGCCTGTTGATCAAGGATCTACATGAGTTCAAGCAATATGTCGGAATCGTCAGCGCCTTGGGGTTCAACCTGACAAGGCCACGTTTTCAAGACGTCCGTGTGCGTGAAGCGTTAAGCCTCGCGTTCGAGTTCGACTGGGTGAATCGCATATTGGAATACGGCGTCTATCAGAAACCCAGAAGTTTTTTCCACGATTCTTTCCTGGCTGCTGTTGGCTTGCCATCGGACGACGAGTTGGCGCTGCTCGAGCCTTTTCGTTCAGCGCTACCCGTGCGCCTGTTCAATGAAGCACCCTTTGCAGCGAGTACCCACTCGCAATTGAGCAGTCGTGACGCTCTCGTGCGCGCCCAGGCCTTGCTGCAGGAAGCCGGCTGGTCAATGCAAGACAATCAGCTCGTCAACTCCGCTGGCGAAGACTTTGCAATCGAGTTTCTGGTGAACACGCATGTTTGGCAACGCGTTCTCCTGCCTTATACGGACCGTCTGCAACGACTCGGTATCGCAACCAGTATTCGTCTTGTGGAGGCAGCCCAATACGTTAATCTGCGGCGCAACAACAAAAGCGATGCCGTGATCGGCTCGTTGGCAATCAGCTTCCCGCCAAACCAGGAATTGCCTGCCTATTTCGCATCGCGCAGTTACGGCAGCGCAAACTTTGCGCGCTTGAGTTCGCCGATTGTCGATGCCCTGCTCGAAGAAGTGATGAGTGCGCCGACACGTCGTGCGCTGATCGCTGCAAGCCACGCCCTCGACCGCGTGCTTTATTGGCAGTTCTACTACATTCCGATACGGGCGCTCGAAGCCAACCGGGTAGTCATATGGGACAAGTTTGGCCGACCCGCCGTGCAAGGCAGGTACCGCACCGCGTTTCCCGATGCGTGGTGGTGGGACGAGGCAAAGGCTGCGCGCGTAGCCGCCGTACTCGGCAGACGCTAGGGGTGGGGTCGGAGTAAAAATAAAGCGAAAACCCTAGGATCGAAGCAAAAACTCGCACTCTATTTTTACTCCGACCCCAGCTTGGAAGGAGATCGCCTCCCACCTGGGTCGCACGATCCGCACGGTTCAGCGCTGGGATGCGCGCGATCCCGGACATGTATTGGCATCCCAGTTTCAAGCTGGTCGTGGATGAGATTCTTTCCGAAACAGTTCTGGACGAGTGACCGCAGTTGGCCGTTAGTGTTGATTGCGCTCGTAAATCGAGTGACGGCTAAGTGAATCGCAGCTGACATAACCTCGTCGTCGTTGTAAACG
>JAPUIA010000074.1 GCA_027297435.1 Gammaproteobacteria bacterium
GCTGTCTCATCGCTGAAAATTCCGTGGCCGCACGGCGGCGATCGTAGGGGCAACTGTGATGACAATGATACCCTAAGATGGTGCGAGCAATGAACTTGCGGCAAACCGGGCAAATCGCCCAAAGTTCAAGCGAAACGGCGCGAGCCGACGATAGACTGTCCGTGGTCGCGGGCTTTTGAGTCGCTTCCACGACCACGTAATGGAGGGTGGATTGACTTGCTAGACGGACCCGTAAGGGCCGTGTTGGAGCTGTTGCATCATGCCCGACATTTCCTCAATCGGCCACGGATCGGTTGGACCGGTGAACCGACCAGAAGGAGCCGCGTCCTCGCTGCGCCGGTCGGACACGAAGGAAGCGACGGAGTCGACCGCGCGCCCCGGCGATCGTGTCGAGTTGTCCGAATACTCCCGTCTGTTGGACCAGCTCCGCCATCTGCCGGACATTCGCCAAGAGCTCGTTCAGACGATCCGCGACGCAATTACCCATGGCACCTACGAGACGCCTCAGAAGCTCGGCGAAGCCATCGAACGGCTGTACGCTGAGTTGGGTGAATAGCGCTACGGCGACTCACCTGACCTACCAAATAGCCTGAACCCAAGCCTGCCAAGATGTCGCTCGGCCAGGCTCGTGCAATTCGCACCACCACTGACTCGCAAACAAGCCGTGTCTGAATCCGCTCGCTCACAGCGAGAGTCAACGGTCGTCGAGCAATCCAAGCTGCCGGTACTTCTCGCGATATTTTTGGTGCATGGCCTTTTGGCGGTTCCCGAGGTCGATTTGACGGCCGTCGATGAACGCGACGAGCGTATCGGTCGTGATTTGTAACGGATCGCCTTGGGTGATGATGAGCGTCGCGGCTTTACCGACGTCGATCGAGCCGTGCGAATCGCCGAGGCCGAGAATCTCAGCGGCGCTGAGCGTCACCGCCCGCAACGCCTCGGACCGCGGAAGTCCAAAGGCGACCGCAGTGGCCGCGTTGTGGTTCAGGTTGCGCTCATGGGCGGGCGATGTTCCCGAGGCGATGGCGA
Organism: Gammaproteobacteria bacterium; assembly: GCA_027297435.1. Classification (GTDB taxonomy): domain Bacteria; phylum Pseudomonadota; class Gammaproteobacteria; order Pseudomonadales; family Azotimanducaceae; genus Azophilus. The sequence continues at coordinate 1,030 of JAPUIA010000074.1, forward strand.
ATCGAACCCCGGCCGTATGGAGCTTGGCGGGCAGGGTGAACGGACTGTCGTAGGGCTCGTAGCGGTGTCGGGGCAACCGGTGCAACCCAGCGATAATCACCGGAACATCGTGCTTGAGAATCAGTGGAATTGCCTTGTCGGCCTCCTGACCGCCGACGATCACGATTCGCAGCTCGCGGCGCGCACCCCAGGCGATCGCAGATTCGATCTGCCCGACCGATGACGCTCGTACGAAGACCGGCTTCTCGCCGTTGATCGCGCTGCGCATCGCTTCGTAACGCAGGTCCGTTGCCTGTGTTGGATCAGATTCACGGGCTTGTAAATAAGCGACGGCATCATCGAAGAGTCGTTCGATCTGGTCGAGGCTCTCGGCGATTTGCTTGCGCTGCTCAGCTTCACTGCTTTGTGGCCGGCGGAAGGAGAAGCCCGTGAACGGCTCGGTTCGCGGCCAGTTCACGACAAGTCCCGCCTCGGCGTCGATGGACATTTGCTCCCATGTCCAGCCATCCAGCCGGATGATCGAGCATCGCCCCGACACAAGACCGCCGCGCGGAAACACCAAGCCGGTGAGAATGCCGTTGGACCGCGCTACCGGAATAAGGGAGGAATCCGGGTTGATGGCGACAGCAGCGCGCACTTCCGGCGTAACTTGGCCCAGTTCGGTCGTATCGACGGTGACCGGCACCGAACCAGTTTCGGTCAGCCCCATTGTCGTGTCCGCAGCGATAAAGCCGGGGTAGACGTGCAGACCGTGCGCGTCGATCACTTCCGCCCCTGCAAGTTGGGGTGGTCGGCCTCGCCCAACGTCGGTGATCACGCCGTTGTCGAAAACGATGTACCCGTCGTTTTCGATGGGATCGGAGGAGACGGTATAGATCGTCGCCGAGTGAATCACGACCGGAGCGTCTTGCGGCGGGGCTGGGATTTGCCGAGATTGCCCGGCAACCTGCCCGCAGATGACCAGTATCGCAACTAAACCGATTGATCGTTTGAAGTAGTTGTTCATTGGTTCGCCTCCCAGAGGCAAGAGAAGGGTAAATTGGCCCTAAACCCACCTATGGCTGAGTTCGCCGGTTCGTCCGGTGTCGTAGATTCCGCTGATGTGTTCGTCTTAGGCTTCCCGTGCGCTTCGCGCAGAACGAGTTGGATAAGACGTTCTCGCTCGGCTTGAGCCGAGGCCCCAAGCTCACGATCCCGGTTGAGGTCGAAGTACCGTGCGCCTTCGATCCATGTCTGCTCACAGCGAGCGTAAGTGCTCAGCGGGCTTTCGGACCAGATCACGAAGTCACCGTCTTTGCGGACCTCTAACGAACCGGTGCGATGGTCGATTCGAAGTTGTCTCGCGGGGTTGATCGTAACGATGTTCAGCGCGTCCTGCGGGTCGAGTCCGCCGTAGCGAACGGCCTTGGCCGCTTCCGTGTTCATGCGGCGCGCAAGCTCCGATGAATCCGAGTTGAACGACACGATCACGCCGACATCGTGCATCAGCGCGCCGTTGTACGGAATCGCGTCCATCACCTCGATCTTGTAGGCCCACCAATCACTGAACGTGCTCGCCCCCGCCCCGTGGCTGGCGATCGCTTCGGCGACCTTGTACCCCTCCAGTACGTGTTGAAACGTTCCGATTGTGAACCCAAATTCGTCCGCGACGCGGATCAGCATGAGAATCTCGTCTTGGCGATAGCTGTGGCAGTGGACGAGACGTTGGCCGTTGAGTATCTCGACAAGCGTGTCCAGCTCCAGATCTCGTCGAGGCGGCATCGTGTGGGCTCGCACGTCCTCTGACATCCCCAGGTATCGATCCCATTTTGCCTGATAGTCACGGGCAGCGATGAAGCCGTCGCGGATGAAGGTCTCAACCCCCATGCGCGTATTTGGATACCGCGTGGTTCTGCGTTTTACATTCTCACCGAGGGCGAACTTGATCCCAGCAATCGCGTCGGTCACTTTAAAGTCCTCAGCACTGCCGCCCCACTTCAGTTTTATGACCGAGTTCTGCCCGCCGATCGGATTGGCCGAGCCGTGCAGTTGATTGGCACCGGTCAAGCCGCCGGCCAACTGGCGATAGAAGTTGATGTCATCGGGATTGATGACATCGCCGATCCGAACTTCAGCGGTGTTGGTTTGGCCCCCTTCATTGATACCGCTGCTGATGCCCGTGTGTGAGTGGCAATCGATCAGGCCGGCGGTGACGTGCTTGCCCGCGGCGTCAATGACCAGAAGATCGTCTGTGACGGCGCGCGCTCGGGTTGGGCCAACGTATACGATCTTCCCTTCACGGATCTCCATCTCGCCATTTTCGATGATGCCGTCGGGGCCGCTGGTCCAAATAGTTGCGTTGGTGATCAGCACGTCCTGAGCTTCAGGCGGCTGTGAGAATCCGTACGCGCCGAGCGGATAGACCAACTCCTGTGGCGGCATTTGGAAATCTTCGTCATCTTCCTCGGACTCGTCATCATCGTCACCGCTTCCCGCGTCGCTATCTCCAACGCTTGTGTCGTCGTCCGAATCGTTACCTGTCTCATCTGCAGCGACTTCTTCGGGCTCATCGTCCGTGTCCTGGTGGGGCGAAATCGTGAACGCAAAGCGCTGGCCGTTGGGCAGGGCGCCGGTTCCGACGATGGCCCCGTCAGTCAGAACGCCGCTGAGACGTACATAGCCTTCGGCGTCGAACGGTCGGCCATCAACGACGAACGAGATCTGGTCCTTCTGCACGACGACCTTCTTGGCCTTGATCTTTTCGTCGTCGATCTGAACCGTGACTGA
>JAPUIA010000075.1 GCA_027297435.1 Gammaproteobacteria bacterium
CTGCTACGCCACCATCCAGTATGACGACATTCTTGTAACCGAATCCTCGTAAGCGATAAAAGGCACGCTCGCCAAAGTCGTCGCTCGCCGAGTCGTCGACAATCACCACGCCAGTATCCTTGCGCGGCACAAGGTCGCCTATCAGAAGCTCGAGACGGCTGAGCGGTATGCAGACGGTAAACAACAGATGTGATTTCGAAAACGCACCCTGTTCGCGTACATCAATCAATGCAAGTTCCTCGTCTCCAACGAGCAAGCGCTTGAGTTCGAGCGGGGAAATCTTATTCATGGGTTCTCTCCGGGCGGCTTCATTGGAGCACCACGCAAGCGGCGGCATTGGGAACAAGACCATGTTATGACCGATAGCGGGTGCGTTCTACCTTCGGTCGCAAGCCACAACCCTCAAGCTTCGAGCGCCAAGCGCCGTATCCTCTCGGTGTTACGGCTTGTGCTCCAGAAGCGCCCACTGACGCCAATGGCCACAGCCGCCAGCCCCACGGTCAGTCCGATCCAGAATCCGTAGACGCCGTAGTCACCGAACCCGAGCCAGGCGCCGATTGGCAGGGCGATAATCCAGTAGCCGACCAACGAAATGAACATAGGCACTCGCGTGTCCTTGAATCCTCGCAATACACCGGCGACGGTCGCCTGCGTGTCATCGGCGATCTGGTAGAGCGCGATGAAGAGAATGAGTGTTGCCGCGGTGGCGAGCACCTCCGGATCGTTGCCGTACAATTGAACGACCTGATGCCGAGCAACAACCAGAGTCACACTGACACACACGGCATAACCCAGCGCCAACTTCAACGCCGTATAGCCAACAACACGTGCGCGTTCGAGTTCTCCCGAGCCGATCAAAAATCCCACCCGTATGCTGGCAGCGCTACCAATTGACATTGGAATCACGAACGTGGCCCAGTTTATGTGTCCTGCGATGCTATGTGCGGCAAGTGCGACGACACCCAGGGTCGCAACCATGAAACTGATGACCGAAAAGATCGCCATTCCGACAAACGAGGAGATGCCGATCGGAATTCCAATTCTGAGAATTTCGCCAATGGTGGCAAGGTCGGGCGGTGCGAATTTCGCAAGTACGTTGGTGCGACGGAAATATGGCCGCGTCAGCAGGATGGACATCAACGCTAATTCGAACCACATCACGATTGAGGTCGCATAACCGCAGCCAACACCACCGAGTTCAGGCGCACCAAAACGACCATAAATGAATGCGTAATTCAGCACGGCATTCAGAGCGAGCGCCGAACCGGCGATGATCATAGGCGCCACCGTTTTACCCAATCCCTCAGACGTGTACCGCAATGTGATGTACACCAAGACGGCCGGCATCCCCCAGGCTGCTGCATCGAGGTACTCATCGGCTATACGGATGACTTCGGAATCGATGTCCATGAACGCCAGGAATTCCCCGGCTGTGATCATGATGGCGACTATTCCAGTCGCGCCAATGACGCTGATCCAGATACCCTGATGGAGCTTCGCGCCGACTGCACCCTCTCGCCCGGCACCGCGAAGCTGAGCCGTAATCGGGGTGAGCGCCAATGTGACACCCGAGAGCAGCATGAATACGGGCCACATGATGCTGCCGCCGAGGGCGACACCAGCAAGGTCGGAGGCCGAGTAGTGCCCCGCCATCGCAGTATCGAGAAACCCCATGCTCATGATGAAAAATTGCGTCAACGCCATCGGCGCACCCAGCTTGACGATCGCTTTCGTTTCGGCGATGAAACTGCTGAAAGATGAGATAGCTTTCCCGCCTGAGTACTTATAGCGTCTGGATGAGTCCGCCGACGAATGGTTCTTCTATTGTGTTGCTCTCGGTGTCACTCATCGCACGGAACTTGCACCATTATTCTCGATGAACGGCTCAAGAACTCAGCTCTTCGATCAGCAACAACATGAAAGTGTAACCCTCATAAAAAGACCTGATCAGTAGCCGCTCGTCTCTACCATGTATGCGAATGTCGTTGCGGTCCACGAACAAGCCAGAAACGCCGTACGTTGGAATACCGGCATTCCTCATTTTCGCTCCGTCGGTGGCCCCAGTCGTCATCGTGGGTAACACGACAACACCAGGCCACATTTCCGCCGTAATACGTTCTACGGCACCGAAAATTTCATCGGTCAGTGGCGATGGATCCGATGGGCGACCTCCGCCGTTGAAGGTGACCTCCAAATCCGGGTTGTCGACAACGTCGATCAGGGTTGCTAGCACATCAGCTGGATCCGACCCTGGCATCATTCTCACATTGATTTCCGCGGAGGCGGTTTGGGGTAAAGCGTTCCGAGCGTGCCCTCCGTCGAGCATGGTAGCGACCGCCGTCGTTCGAAGCAGGGCGTTGATCGAAGGAATGTTGCCCAAACGTTTGAGCGCCTCAGCGTCAGGTGGTTCAGCTAATAGCGCCCTGAGGTCTTCACCGAGTTGACCGGGGCTGATCTCGGCAAGTCGTTCAAAACCCAGCCGCATCACATCATTGAAGATCAGCGGAAACTCATAATCGCGAATTCGCAATAATGCTTCCGACAGTTCATAGATGGCATTGTCGCGGCGAGGCATGCTCGAATGACCACCTGAATTTCTGGCGGTAACCGTGAAGCTCAAGAAAATCTTTTCGGCGGTCTGGATGGTGTTCGCGATACGGACGCCGTCCTGTAGCAATCCAGATCCACCTTCGTTCAAGGCAAACGCGCCGTTTATCAACTCCGGATGATTATCGAGGAGCCAGTACACTCCGTTGTTGCCACCCCCTTCCTCATCCGAAGTCAACGCGAGAATGATGTCTCTGTTGGGTTGAAAACCGCGTCGTTTCAGGCGGATGAGATTCGCCGTCGAGATGGCGGCCTGGGCTTTGTCATCCAATGTACCTCGCCCGTAAAAGTAACCATCTACTTCATGAAGCGTGAAGGGGTCCATCGACCAATCGCTACGCTTGGCCTCGACGACATCCAGATGAGCGAGAAGAATCATCGGTTCCTTCTCACCGGTTCCGCGAAGCCGTGCAACCAGATTGCCTTTGCGATCTTTTGGACCGCCGATGAAAATGTCCTGGTCGGGAAACCCCGCGGCTCTCAACCACGCAGCCATTCGATTCGCGGCCAGGGTATTGTCGCCGATGGAATTTGTCGTATTGGTTTCGATGAGTTCTTTGTAGATCTCAAAAACCAGTTGCCGGTCATCCGATGGTAGTTGACGCAAATCTTCCGCCAGCGAGGGTTGTGATGTAATGATCGTCAACGCGATCAAGCCGCAGCATAGATAGTTGAACCACCCCATTGTCTTAGACGTAACCGTCAGGTGACTGATAACCGCCTATCTCGCGTGCCAGCAAACGCGCGAACTCGATAGTGGTTCTGTCGTCGAACTCAGCACCCATCGCTTGCAGACCGATCGGCAGTCCGCGCTCGGAAAGACCGGTTGGAAAGACCGTACTCGGCAGATAGCTCAGGGTAGCGAGACCAGCCCAGAAAACCTGCTGGAAATAAGGTTGCTGATGCCCGTTCACATTGATGGTTCGCGCGTTGATATCACTTTGATCCTGCACGAAAGCGGTGGTTGCCGTTGTCGGGCAGATCAGCACATCCCAGTCATGGAAGAATCGCTGCCACTCGGTGCGAAAGTGACCGCGCCGACCATGCATCACCTGATAATCGAAAAACTTCAAGTCGCTCGCCGGTCCGCTCATGATCCCCTGCAATATCCCCAGGTATGTGTCGTTGTAAACTTGCGCCGCAAAACCGGGGCGAGCCGAATCGGATACTGTTGCGCCCAACTTGTCGAGGCGCTCGCCAATCTCATGCACCCGTGTCGAGATTTCACTATCCACCGGAGCAACGGGGTCGTCCGCCCACAGCGCCACCCGTAGTCCCCGCAGGGACGCCATGCGCGGTGGCGGTAACTCCAAACGCCAACCTGGGGACGTCAAGATGTCGGCACCGGCAACAATTTCCATAGCGAGCGCGAGGTCCTCGGCGCTTCGCGCCATGGGTCCGACGACTGCGAGGTCCGGGTGCTGAGCACCCGGTGGCACTCCGGGCGGTTGTTGCCCCCGTGATGGAACGATGCCGAGCGTTGGCTTGTGACCATAGGTGCCGCAAAAGTGTGAAGGGTTGCGGATAGAGCCGCCGATGTCGGATCCGCTGTCGAGTCCGGTCAGACCCGCAGCAAGTGCGGTAGCAGATCCGCCGGAGGAACCTCCGGGCGTCCGCGTCAGGTCCCAGGGATTGTTCGTCGTGCCATAGATCTCGTTGTAACTTTGAAAGTCGCCGAGATTGATCGGCACGTTGGTTTTGCCGAGGAATAACGCGCCCGCGTTTTTCAACCGCTCAACCACCACGGAATCCGCCTGCGCAATGTTCTGGGCAGCCTCCGGGACACCCCACGTGGAGGGTAAGCCGGCAATGTCGTACGACTCCTTGATGGTCATCGGCAGACCGTACAGCGGGCCGCCAACCTGACCGCGGGCCAACTTCTTGTCAGCTTCTTTGGCCGCGTCCAGCGCTCTGTCGAAGTCCCGGACGACTACAGCATTCAGCTTCTCATCGTACCTCTCGATGCGGCTGATGAAGTAACGAGCGAGTTCCTCTGAGCCGATCTCCTTATTACGCAGCTTGGCGGCAAGGTCCACGGCAGACATGAAGCCAAGCTCTGAAGTTGACTGGGCACGCGCGGCGCCAGTCAACCCACCCAACAGCGCGGTGCCGGCCACCGTGCTTGCTTGCTGTAGAAAAGTACGCCTTGTCGATCGATTCACAATCTGTCCCCCGTTTGCCTGACCCACAAACAGAATACGCTTCGTAACGCCACTGGTGAAGACGAGCAGGACTGCGTACACGTCGGATCAAGGTAGCTAGAGCCAACGTAACCCTCCGTCCATTCCGGCCTTCGCGTTTACTGGTCTGTCGATATTGTCGAACTCTAGGCGCAGACGCCGCTACGCCATTCAAAATACCGCCTCAAGGTGGCTTTTTGTGGCTGTTCCGGGAATGGCCTCAGGATTGAACATATGTTACTTTTGGTAGCATTCCGATCTGAGTTAAACCATAGGCGTTCATGCGAGCTACCTACGTCACTGCCATGGTCATCGCCGCCATTACCGGCTTGTGGCTCCTCTCGGGGCAATTCGGAACCGCCACCTTTGAGGGCGAGCATCCGACCCTGGCGGAACTCAATGACCAGAACCGCGCAGCGGTCGAGGACAAAACGCCGACGCTCGTGCGTGCTCGGGCAATTCACGCGGTGCAGCAAACTGTTACGGTAAACTTACGCGGGCGCACCGAAAACAAACGCACCG
>JAPUIA010000076.1 GCA_027297435.1 Gammaproteobacteria bacterium
GGCGAACCGGACAGGAAACCAGTGACAGCTTCAGGAAACCCTTCCAAGTCGCGCGTGGGGCGGCGGCCATAATATCATCCTTGATTATTGCGCTGATTCGTATAGCAGTGCCGCGCTAGCAAATCACGCCAATTTTTCCTGCAAATTGCGTGTAATCCGCTGCTTCGTCGTATCGATCCCTTCCCAAGGATCGTGGGTCAACCTCGCCAATCGGTCAGGAACCGTGGCGTAATTGAAATCCTCGGGCCCATCGATCTCCTGTAGCTCGTTCCAGTCCAAGGGCGTTGCCACCGGTGCCCCTGGACGCGCTCTGATCGTGTAAGCGGCCGCAGCCGTCGCACCACGAACGTTGCGAAGATAGTCGATGTAGATTTTCCCTTTCCGGCTTCGAATTGACTGATTAGACGTATAGCGCCTCGATGATCGATTGCTCATCATCTCACTAAAGGTGCCCGAGAAGGCCTTGAGGGTTTGCCAAGAGACTCGCCGTTGGATCGGCACCACGACGTGCAATCCCTTTCCGCCCGTGGTCTTCACGAACGACGTTAGAGACAGTTTCGCGAGTTCTTCTCGAATTTCGTTGGCCGCATTGACCACCTCACACCAGTCGACGGATACGTCAGGATCCAGGTCGAAAATCAAGCGATCAGGGCTTTCCGGCTTATCGATGCGGCAACCCCAGGGATGAAACTCCACCACACCAAACTGACAAAGAGCCAACATCGCTTCGGCTGACTCGATGTAGAGGAGTGATGCTTTTGACTTCGATTCGTCGTCGTCGAGGGAAAGCTGATGAACGGACTTCGGCATGCCTTCGCCAGCATGTCGCTGATAAAAGCAGTCTTCGACCTCACCAGTTGGACACCGGATCAGGGTGATTGGGCGTCGCTCAATTTCGGGAAGGATCCAGTCGCCGACTTTGGCGTAATAAAGGGCGATATCTAATTTGGTGGGCCCGCCTAGACCGAACATAGCCCGGTCAGGGTTTGTCATCCAAACGGACGCAAGCGCTGAGTCCGTCATGTAGCGCTTACGCTTCTTCGTCTCGGTCAGTTTTTCGCTAATCCCCTTATCTGGACGCAGGCCCTTGAAAACCGCCGCTCGCAATCGGCCTGCCGATGTGCGCGCGCCGTATTCGATTTCTGCAAGATGTCTGGGTTGAACCCAATTCACATTGGAGCGACTTCCCTTCGGCACAACGAGGAGAGGCTTGCCCGACGGGTCTTTCTCGAGTTCTTTCTGAAGGACCGCTTGATGATTTGCGGAGAAACCAGTGCCGACTTTGCCTACATAGCGAAGACCGGAATCAGTGGGTTCAGCGACCAATAAACTCGCCAGCCCACCTGCGGCTCTGGAGACGGTATAGCCCACGATTACAAAGTCGTCACTCTTCACACATTTTACTTTCACCCAGGAATTTGAGCGACCGGGCGAGTAGGTCGCATTCGCTTTTTTCGAGACGATCCCTTCTAAATTGAGTTCCGCCGCCTGGTCGAAAAACGAAAGTCCGCTTCCCACAATATGATCACTGAACTGGATCGGTGACGTCTCCGAAACGACACGATCCAGCAATGCCTCAAGAGCGGACTTGCGCTCGACCAGCCCAACGGGTGTCAGGTCGTATCCATTGAGATGGAGAAGATCGAAGGCGTAGAACAATAGACGTTCCGTCGCCCCGTCGCTCAATGCCTCCTGAATTTCTGAGAGGCGCATGATGCCATTTGCGTCTTGTACACCGATTTCTCCATCTATCATGGCGGACTTGCAGAGAACTGCGGCAAATGCTGATGCTATGGGTTGGTACCGATCGGTCCAATCGTGTCCGTTGCGGGTGAACAGTCGCGTCTGACCATTCTCAATACGGCAGAGCGTCCTGTACCCGTCATGTTTGATCTCGTGGAGCCAATCTGCCCCAGCCGGCGGCTTGTCAACCAAGGTCGGAAGCTGAGGCTTTTGGGAATGAGGTAGTGGCGCACGCGTTGCCCCGTCAATGCGGCTCGGTCGGGGCAACGGTCTTCGCTTTTTGCGAACGCTGGTGGACGACTGTGCCTCGCCGATTTCTTCAATCGCCCGCCCTGTTAAAATGCTAAGCGGTTTCTCCTGGAGAATGTCGCCGTCCCGATCGGCGTAAATGTCGCGCTCTTTGATGAGAAGCCAGACTTTATCGTCCTCTTCGTCCTTCAATCGCACCAAGCTCCATCCGCCTTTTAGTTTCTCACCCGCCAAACGAAATTTTATGATGCCTTTATCGAAGGAGGCTGTTGGGTCATCCATTGGCACCCAAGTTCCAATATCCCACACTAGAACGGATCCACCTCCGTATTCGCCCTTAGGTATGGTGCCCTCAAACCGAGCGTACTCAATCGGATGCTCCTCAACATGCACGGCCAATCGGCGAACCTTGGGATTGAGGCTAGGTCCTTTGCTGACCGCCCAGCTTTTTAGGACATTGCCAAATTGCAGTCTGAGATCGTAATGAAGTTGGCGAGCGCTATGTTTTTGAACGACGTACAGCGCGCCATCGCCGGATGCCCCGGAACCCTTTGGTTCCGAAGTGCGGTCAAATTGTCGCTTCGCTCGATACCGGCCGAGACGTCCTGAGGAGAGATCATTCTTCGCCATTTCTGGCGGATCTTACCAAACGCATGAACACTGTCTAGGGCCGACTTGACGAGGCATTAGGCGCCGCCTTTATTGCCGAGAAGGTGGACGTTTGAAGCGGGTGGCAGAGCGGAAGCGCCAGTGGCACGTCCAGCATGAGAAACCGCATTCCTGTCCAGCAGGTCCACACTCGCCTACAGCCGCCCGTACACCGTTTCAGGGCCAGATTTCCAGGCAAACACGCTTGCAGTGCCAGCAGGCCGCACTTGCCCTCGTAACTCATGATCGACATAATCGTACTGCCGAGGGCACCGGGAGCAACCGAGATGACCAACAAGCCGTGGCACAGCGCCGACAAGCGGCTGCAGGCCTCACCCCGCGAATATGCGGACTGGCAACAGATCGTCCAGAAACGGTTCCGCACCGTCTACGCGCCCGAGCTTCGCCGCCTGGCCGCGTTGATCCGAGAGACCGAGGACGCAGGCGTGCCCAAGAGTGAGGTCAGCACCTTGTACACAGACACCATGGCCACGCTGTACAGCCTGGCCAAGACCGACCCCACCGTGATGGAGGACTGAGCCATGACAGCAACCGACGCTGCCTGACACCATCCTGATGTTAGGAAACATGGAGGCCGCGAAGGCACACGTAGCCTTCCGGCGGCACGCTCGAACATCGCTACTTACTGCCTCGCCGCAAGCGGGCCCACCTCTTCCGCATAGGGTCGGTAATCAACTTCCAGCGGCACCTTCCCGACGATGATATTCCCCGATGGTATCTGGCGAATCACGCACCGCTTCGTAGGAATCGAGTTCTGACGCTCCGGCGCAGACAAGTAGTATCTCGCATCCCAAATTTCTGCACCGGCGCGGACACCCGACTTACGGACACCGCGAAAGAATTGTACGATGTATTGATGCTCAGCGATTGCCAGGCTGATGGTGAAGCGCGCGTTCCGCAACTATCGACAAACGTGGTGTCGATCGTTCTCGGCGTGTACGATGCGTGCGCTTCCGACGAAGTACAACGACACACACCAGGGGGAGGAAAGGGAATGTCCCGCCTACTGTTGAAATTCGTAGAGCAGGCATTGCTGGTTAAGCAGGCTACGCAGCTTCGGCCTTCTGTTCAAGGTCGGGGTTGATGAAGTGGCTGGCTTGATGGGC
>JAPUIA010000077.1 GCA_027297435.1 Gammaproteobacteria bacterium
CGTTACTGGTGACCGGCGTGAAATTCGCGTTCCAATATGCCTCTCCTGCTTCCGGCGTGGCGGCGATGCCGTAGGCAGTCGCTCGAATTCGAAAAAACTCGCGACCGAAACTGTTTGGCGTGGGATCAAAAGCCGGTGGAAATATGTGCCGGAAATCGGGACCACCCAACAACATGAAGTGTGCGAGTAGATTACGGTTCAACAGCGTGGGTAGGTCCGCATGCGCGCGCATCGCAAACGGTAGATGCGCGCCAATTGCCGCGCCAGCCGACGCTTTGAGCGACCGCTCTAAAAAAGTTCGCCTATCCATTAGTTATGGCCCTGTAAGACGAACGCGAACGGCGTTGCGACAATGAAGTTGACTGCCTGGCCGACGACCGCGTTGCCAATTCTGCGCGTATCGATGTCCGGGTCGTCGAGTGCAACGGCGTTGCCGGCCATCGAATTCATCAAGTTCTGCAGATCTACGTCGTTTTCGATTTCCGCCGTGCTATACAATCGATCAGGATCCGCACCGTTGGTGGCGACGAAAGCGAAGTTTTGGGCGCTCGTGAGCAGCGCGTACACCTCTGCACGCTCCAACGTGCCAAAGTTGTCCAGGCCGTCGGCGATGAATCGTTGCCAGAGTTTTTCCGCGACGTAGCGAACGTCGTAGGAACCGGTCGCCGGATTTACGCCGATACCCTGTCGCCAGTCTTTATCTACGGTACTGCCATCGGCACGCGTAAACGTCGGGTTGACGAAACTTGCAAACTCCTCGGTGCTGCGGTTGTACACCGAGCGAAATATCAGACTGCTTGCCGCTGCATCTCGACCCCGCTGACCGCCGAATACGTTTTCCATGGGCTTGAAAACGGCGACGCCTTCCGCGGTGTTGTAGCGAAAGAAGTCGTAAACGTTTAGATAGCCCTCGGTGTTGTTCAACGTCATGAGATTTTGCACGAGAAAATGCCGTTCGAACGTCGATAGCTGTTTGACACGTTCCGAGGAGTGGAACATCGTCGATGCAGCGTAGTCCTGCAAAAACTGCATGAGATTCTTGTCCGTCATCGACGCCCAGGCGTCTCGCAATATCTGCTTCTTGGCGTCCGTAAGATTGTCATCCGCCAGCTCGCCGATGATGATGATCGGTAGATTGTTCAAGCTCTCCGGATGATTGATCGCATGATCCGACAGGTTCTGAAACTTCTCGAGCGCCGTACTCCCCGAAATAAACTGCCCCAGAATCTCGAGATCGTTGGGATTGTGTAGGTCCGGGTCATAGAACGCATCGGGTGCGAAACCCGTGCTGACGAACGGCACGCGTATCCCCGTCAAGGCTTGCGCCGTGTTCTTGATGGTTACCGCCTCGTGATAAGCGGGGTCGTTCGCGCCCAAAATACCGAAAAACAATTGATGATACTCTCGACCAAAATCCTCGTTGCCAAAAAACTGACCGCCGGTGAACACGTTTTCGCGATGACCGTATTGGGTGGCAATCGCGCTGGAAACGGCTGCCTGGGTCAGCACGTCTTCGTAATTGGCGCCACTCGCCAATCCGTTGACGACGTTGTCGTAGTACCGCATCAACTGCAGATCGTTGATGTTGCCAATCAATTGGTGGACCACCATGTGATAGTTGGTCTCGAATAGACCGATGCGCTGGCGGATAGGGTTGACGCCGAACTTGCTCGTCATCGCACCCCAGGTGAGTTCTGCTGCGATGAACATGTTGGGTTGGGTGGCATCGAACAGATAGCGAAACTGCTGGCCGACCAGATTGGTCGGATCGTCGCTAGCCCAATAGGCGGCGACTGCCTCGAGCGTCGCGCCTTTGTCGGCAAGTTCGTCGATCGGATCCGGCGGCGAAAGCAAATCGTGCCGCGGTGTCAGCACCAAGATTTCGCGAGCGGCTAGCAGCGGATCCATGTCCGCCCACGTGTCAATCTGGCTATCGCTCGCATGACCGCCAAAGGCAAAGGTATGCAATACCTGGCGCACGGCGGTCTCATTCCAAACCGCACCGCTGACCACGTTGAACAAACCTGATGGTGGCGGCGGAGGGGGAGGCGGCGCCGGCGCTGGAGGAGGATTGCCGCCTCCGCCTCCGCCACCGCCACCGCATGCGGCAACAAGAGCGACCAGTAGGCCAATGACGAGTACCCGTAACATCGCGCTTATCTCAGGTTGCTGTCGAGCGCCGCGCGCAATACCTCGACGGCTTCACTCGCACGGCCCGTTTCGTTGAGAGCGTCGGCCAGCATCATGGCCGCCGCATTTCGAACCGTCGCGTTCTTCGTCGTGTTGACGACGTCCGACAACACGGCAATTGCTTCGGCCCTGTCGCCGCGCTTTTTATAGATCTCTTCGATCTTCTGCAACTGCATGATGGCCGCCTTCTCGGGGTTGCTCGCGACGCCGTGCACATCGTGGATGATCCCATAGTAGCCGTGCATCACCTTCATGAATTCTTGCATCTTGGCAAGATCGTCCATTTGGTCGGCATATACGGGTGTCACGGCGAAGATCATCAGTCCCACCGCGGCCATTCGAGAGAGAAATTTCATCACAAGGTCTCCTGTTGGATTGCGAGTTTCAACGTGGAAATTCGGTTGAGATGCGGCACCTGCAGGACACTCGACGCCGGTAGCGACAGTGCGGCTAGACTCGGCGTACGGACTGTCAGCGGCTGTTCTAAGCTCAGGCGACTGAGCGCAGTCGGCGAGGCCGCAATCGACTCATCATGAGATGCTTGCCAGACGTTCGGCGCGATCAGCGCCGCAAGTCCGACCACCGACGCAAAGGCCGCGGCGGGCCACCAACCAAGACGAACCTTAATCTGACGCACAGCGAAACGACCGACCGCTTGCTGGTGCGCGCCGGAAGGTGCGCGCAGTTCGCGATAGGCTTGGGTGATTCGGTCTAAATCTTTAGGTCGTCGATCCATGCCCGATTCTCTAATTTCGATCTCAAATTCGCGAGGCCCTTGCTGAGGCTCGCCTTTACGGTTCCGGCACGACAACCCATTACCGCAGCCGTGTCCGCAACACTCAACTCTTCAAAAATTCTCAGTACGACAACTTCACGTTGCCGTTGCGGCAGGCTACGAACGGCGTCATGCAACTCGTCAAATGGTCGTGAAATTTCCATGTCGACACCTTTCTCGGCCCCGTCAAGGTGACTCACCATCGCGGCGCTCCGCTGAGTTCGCCGGTTTTGTTCATGGCAAACGTTACGACAAATGCGCGCGATCCAGGTGCTCGGTTGCGCGCCGAAGCGAAACCGGTGCACGCCGGTATAGGTTCTGACCCACACTTCCTGCAACACGTCACTCGCCAAACTCCCGTCCCACAACCACATGACGGCCAACCGATAGAGTCGATCCTCGTGCCGCCTTACAAACACCGAGAACGCTTCCTCTTCGCCGCGCTGAAATTCACATACTAACTGTTCGTCTGAGCGGCTCGGCATGACACCCGCCTTCAACCTTTGGTTTTTATTGAAGGCACCCTTTAATCAATAGTGCAGGGTGACCGGATCCGGTTTACTCTGTCACGAATCTTTTTGTAACTCTGATAAATGTTTGAGGAAATTCAACGAGTTGCGTCACTTTTATCAAGTTACGCATGGGGTCCTTGGCTACTCGTCCTGCTGTTGGGCGGAGGGCTTTTTTTCCTCGTTTACTCACGCCTCACCCCAATTCGCTACCTCGGACACGCCCTAGCGCTATTGCTCGGTCGCTACGATAGCGCGGACGACCCAGGCCAGATCAATCACTTTCAGGCTTTGTCGTCCGCCCTGGCCGGTACGATCGGCATGGGCAACATCGGCGGGGTCGCGCTGGCGATCGTCATCGGCGGGCCGGGCGCGATATTCTGGATGTGGGTGACCGCGGTGGTCGGCGTCGCGACCAAGTTTTTTACCTGCTCGCTCGCTGTGATGTACCGCGGCAAAGACAGCGCCGGCAACCTCCAAGGCGGGCCCATGTACGTCATAAGGGAGGGCTTGCCGAAGCGATGGCACTTTCTCGCAGGTTTTTTCGCGTGCTTCGGCCTCATCGGCGCCCTGCCGGCTTTCCAGGCCAACCAGTTGACGCAGATCGTGCGCGAGGTGCTTTTCATCCAGAACGGCTGGCTCTCGGCAGATCAAGGCCACTTCGGTTTCAACCTCACGTTCGGCGCCCTACTCTGCGCGCTGTCCGCCTCGGTCATCCTCGGCGGTTTGCCGCGAATCGCCAAGGTTGCTTCGCGGCTAGTGCCGTTCATGGCAGTGCTTTATCTCGCTGCGGCCCTGGTGGCGGTGTTGCTCAACATCGAGCAACTTCCGGGCGTGATCAAGCTGATCGTGCAAGACGCGTTTACCGGCGAAGCGGTCGGCGGCGGCGCACTTCTGACCGTCATCTTGTACGGCGTACAACGTGGCGCGTACTCGAACGAAGCCGGCATCGGTACGGAATCTCTGGCCCACGGCGCGGTGCGTACCCGAGAGCCGATACGTGAAGGTCTGGTTGCCATGTTGGGGCCGATCATCGATACCCTGCTCGTCTGTTCGGCAACCGCCTTCATGATCTTGATTTCCGGCGCCTGGCAATCGGAAGATTCCAATGGCGTGACCCTGACCGCGTCGGCGTTCCAACAACTCTTGGGACTGCCCGGTCTCATCATCATTTTCATTTGCGTAGTCTGTTTCGCCTCGACGACCATTTTCACGTATTCGTTCTATGGAACGCAGTGTGCGAGCTATCTCTTCGGTGCACACCGGCAACACTACTATCGGTGGCTGTATCTCGCGTTCATCATCATCGCCGCGATCGTTACGCTGCAGACGGCGATCAGCATCATCGACATAGCGTTTGCCATGATGGCCATCCCCACCATGCTTTCGGCGTTGCTGCTGGCGCCCAAGGTCCGGCAAGCGGCTACTCGCTACTTTGCGACGCTTCGCAATTGATGCATCGGTGACCGACCGGTTCGTTTCATCGCGGAAACCATTCGATCGGCCAAGCGCACCGGTTCGGGCAGCCGCAACCCGCCGCCGCACCTCAGCACCACCTCGACGGCGCTTGTATGGTCGACGAGATGTCCGGGGCTGACGAATACCGGTTTTACCGCATCGCGGGTTCGAAGCACGGTGCCGACGCGCTGGCCTTGGAAGGTCAACGCCGTCTGGCTACCCCGCTTGTCGCCAGGTTGTTCGAACTCGCCGACGAGACGGGATTTTGCACAGCCGATCGTCGCAACATCGCGCAGCACGCCGAGATGGCATGCCAAACCGAACCTTCGAGGATGTGCGATACCCTGGCCATCACACAGCAACACATCGTAGTCGCTGCGAATCCTTCCAAGCACGGCTTGCAATGCGGGGACCTCGCGAAACGACAGAAGCCCGGGAATATAGGGGAACTCAAGTAGACGCCGCGCGCCGCGCGCCTCGATGGCAGATGCTCGTGCCACGTCCCAGACGACCGCGACCGCGTAAACGTGCGTCCGGCTGAAGGCACAGTCGAGCCCGACGACTCGCGAGACCGCCCCAAGGCGCCGCAGCCGAACCCTACTCTTGAGTTCTTGCTGAATGGCAACGGCACGCTTCGGTGAGACATTCCAACGGTGCATAGTCAAACTTGCAGGTAGACGACGGCCTGCTATTGTCGCCCGATGACAGTGAACCGGTATTCTAGCCAAGCCATCAGTCAAGCGCCCCAGGTGCTGCGGCACTACCAGGCATTCACCAACGCCTACGACGAGTTGGTCGAAGGCAGCAGCTTTCGTGCGCACTGGACGCCGCTCGTCGACTATCTGAAAAAAGACACGGCTGGCCTGATTCAACGGCCCCTCACGACCGAGGAGTCGGCACAGGGGCGGCCCTGGCAACTCGATACGCTACCCCTACTCATCGACCCCGTGGAGTGGCAGGTCCTTGAACGCGGCCTGCTGCAAAGGGCCGAGCTCTTGAACACCATCGTAGGAGACATCTACGGCCCTCAGCGGGTGCTGCGCGAGCTTGCGCTGCCACCCGCGCTGATCTTCGCCAACCCGGAGTACCTGGTTGCCTGCCGGGGCTACGGTGCGCCCGATGGCCGCTACCTGCACCTCATTGCGTTCGATTTAGGCAGATCACCGGACGGGCAGTGGCGCGTGCTCGGCAATCGAACCGAAGCGCCCATTGGTCTTGGCTTCGCACTCGAAAACCGAATCAATACCGCTCGCTTGTTTCCGGACTTGTTGGACGAGGCGCGTATCGTGCGACTTGCCGGTTTCTATCGCCGGTTCGCGGAAAGGCTCACAGAGCAAGGCCGCACCACGCTCGCCGGTAGCGACGCCCTGACCGTGATCTTGTCCGGTGGCTCGGCACAACCCGGCTACGCCGAACATGCCTACCTTGGACAGTACCTGGGCTACCCGGTCGTGGAAGGCGCCGATCTGACCATTCGCGACGGCAAGGTATTTCTCAAAACCCTCGATGGCTTGAAACCGGTGGGCGCGATCGCGCGACAAATAGAATCCTCAGCATGCGATCCGTTGCAGCTCGCGCCGACCAACGCGCCGGGTGCGGCGATGGGCACGGCGGGACTTCTAAACGCGGCCGCGACGGGGCGGGTTGCGGTTGCCAATGCGATCGGTAGCGGCGTCGTCGAAAACGAAGCCCTCATGAGCTTCCTACCAGGACTCTGTCAAAGCCTACTCGGCGAGGAACTCGTGCTACCCAGCGTTGCCACGTGGTGGTGCGGCCAACCACGAGAAGCACAGTTTGTGATGGACAACCTCGAGCAGGTCGTGTTGCGCGACGCGTTTCAACGCAAACCGTTGGTCTCGAGCAGCGTCGCGACCTATATGTCGCCGGACTTACCTTCGGCAAATATCGACGAGTTACGCAACGCCATAACGCATCAGCCGTACAATTTCGTCGGCAAAGAAATCATACGACTCTCGACGGCCCCCTTCTGGAGCACCAACGACACGCTGCAAGCCGCACCCGTCACGCTCCGGCTGTTTGTCGGCGCGACGCCCGACGGCTATCAACTGATGCAGGGGGGGCTTGCACGTATCTCGACCGATCGCGGCGATCTGAGCAAGGACGTTTGGGTATCCGGCAGTAGTGCGCAAACCGGCGCACCTCGGGTTGCCGCCAACCTGGTGTCGCGGGCCAGCGATCGAGAGCTACCCAGCAGAACCGGAGACGACCTGTTCTGGCTGGGCCGGTACCTGGAACGCACCGAAGGCGCCGTGCGTACCTATCGCAGTCTCTTTCACTACGTTGCCGAGGGTGGCGACGAACACGCTCTGGAATTGGAGATCTTGACCGGCGTACTGGTGACGTTGGGTCATCTATCCGTTCGCCGCGCGCGGCGGGCCATGCAGGAGGGCCGCATAGCGGTCGAACAGGAACTGTGGAACATCCTGTTCGACCCGGAAAGCGTAGATAGCCTGGCCAAACTACTCAGCAACGTGCATCGCACCGCAGAGCAAGTTCGCGAACGCTTGTCGCGTGACGCTTGGCGGGTGTTTCAAGGGCTAGATGAAACTCAGCATCTACGCTGGCGCGTGCACACCATCAACGATGCCATGCAACTTCTGAACGACCTGGTGATGCGGCTGTCTGCCGCGAGCGGTCAGGTGGCCGACAACATGACGCGGGGTTACGGGTGGCGACTGTTGGATCTCGGGCGTCGCATCGAACGGGTACGCCTATCGATCAAGGTGATTCGCGAACTCTGTGCGGCGGACGATCCCGGACGAACCGCCGGGCGCCTGCACCTGCTGCTGGACATCCAAGACAGCGTCATCACCTACCGCACTCGCTATCAGAGCGCTCCGCATCTGACCGGCGTGCTCGATCTGCTGTTGTTGGACGGCGCCAATCCCCGCTCGGTCATGTACCAGATCGAACGCATGTACCGACACGTTCAGCAGATGCCGCTCGAAGATACCAGCACGGGCTTGAGCGAATCGCAGCGAACCATTTTCTCCATCTACAACGACCTGACACTCGCGGACGTCAACAAGCTCGCGGACGTGATCAGCAAAAAAGGTGTACGCACCCACTTGCAACGACTACTCAAGCGTACCGAGACGGCGACCGATCATCTTTCCGACTTGATCAACAAAACCTACTTCGAGCACACGCTGCGACCCGACCGCTAGTGTGCGGCATACCCGGCACATGCGTCTAACACTCTCACACGAAACGCACTACCGATATGCACGGCCGGTGTCGATATCTCATCAACTGTTGCGGCTGACGCCGCGCAACCTGGCGCGCCAGCAGGTGCTTTCGCATGCGATCCGAGTTACGCCGGAACCCGCATCGACCACGACGCGCCACGATAGTTTCGGCAATGAGCTTACGGAGATATTTATCCAGGACTACCACGACGAACTCATCATCACTGCCGATGCGAGCGTCGAGATCGGCCCTCTTCCGGAAATCCTCTTCGATCTGAGCCCCGCCTGGGAGCAGGTGGCTCGAGACCTTACGTGCCCAACCCATGACGGCGCTTGGGATGCGGCAGCCTACGGTTACCCCTCACCGCAGATTCAGTTGGAGGGGGCGCGCGCCTTCGCAGAAGCCGTGTTCACACCTGGCAAGCCGCTGCTGAGGGTAGCCATGGATCTTGCCGAAAAAATCTACACCGAGTTCGACTATCAGGGCGGCGTTACTGACGTCCATACCCCCGTACCCAACGTCCTGGCGGCTCGCCAAGGCGTTTGTCAAGACTTTGCCCACGTCGCCATCGCCTGCCTACGCACGCACGGATTACCGGCCCGCTATGTCAGCGGCTACCTATTGACCAACGCCGAGCCAAATGTGACTTCTTTGATTGGCGCCGATGCGTCGCATGCCTGGTATTCGGTTTGGTGCCCTGAATTCGGTTGGGTCGACTTCGACCCAACCAACAATCTCATTCCGAACCAAAAACATATCACGCTCGGGTGGGGACGCGACTATGGCGACATTAGCCCGACGACCGGTTTCATTCACGGCGGCGGTACGCAGCAACTGGAGGTTGCCGTAAAAGTAAACGTTTCATGACCACTCGAGCATGCACATGAGCTACAGCCCTTTACCACCACATCTCGCCGAACCCAAATCTGCGACCGAGCATACCAAACGCGCCAACGCACGCGTTCGAGAACTGTTACCGTTCGACGACGTCCGTAGTTTCGACAACGCCGCCAAGGGGTTCATCGCCAGTATCGATCCGGTGACCATCGTGCGCGATAACGGCCAGGTTGCGTTCGATCTCTCCAAGGTGGACTTTCTCGCCGGAGACGCCGCTGAGACCGTCAATCCGAGTCTTTGGCGTCAAGCGCAACTCAACGCGCAGCACGCCGGCCTGTACGAGGTGGTCGACGGCATCTACCAGGTGCGTTCCTTCGACATCGCCAACATGACGCTCGTGCGCGGCGCGACCGGATGGATCGTCATCGATCCGTTGACCAGTTCCGAAACATCGAGCGCCGCTTTGCAACTGGCCAACGACCACTTGGGCGAACGCCCCGTCGTCGCCATCATTCACACGCATAGTCACGCAGATCACTTTGCCGGGGTGTTGGGCGTCGTGGACGTGGACGACGTGGAATCCGGCCGCGTGCAGGTGCTCGCGCCGGTTGACTACGTCGATGAGGTGCTCAGCGAAAACGTGCTTGCGGGCAACGTGATGAACCGTCGGGCGACGTACATGTACGGCAATTTGTTGCCACCTTCACCAACCGGTTTCGTCACCGCGGGATTGGGTGCCGCGCTCAGCATGGGCAGTACCGGTTTCGTGGTACCGAACGACATCATCGCCAATACCGGTGAAACGCGAACGATCGACGGTATCGAGATCGAGTTTCAAATGACCCCCGGTACCGAGGCGCCAGCGGAAATGGTTTTCTATTTTCCTCAGTTCAAGGCCTTGTGCACGTCCGAGATCACCTCGCACCATTTGCACAACGTCTACACGCCGCGCGGCGCCCAGGTACGCGACGCGTTAGCATGGGCGAACCAGATCAACGAGTCGATCGATCTTTTCGGAGACCGGCTGGACGTACAGTTCGCCTGCCACCACTGGCCCATCTGGGGCCGCGAGGCCGCGGTCGAATTTCTCGAAAAACAACGGGATATGTACAAATACATTCACGATCAGACCCTCCGGTTGGCGAATCACGGATACACGGCCGAAGAGATTGCCGAGCAGTTGCGGCTGCCGGACAGTTTGGGACTGGAGTTCTCCAATAGGGACTACTACGGCACGGTGCATCACAACGCACGTGCCGTGTACGTGAAATATCTCGGCTACTTCGACGGCAATCCGGCACATCTCTTTCCGTTACCACCGGTAGAGGCTGGCAAACGCTACGTCGACTTCATGGGGGGCGCCGATGCCGTCGTCGAAAAGGCGCGCGCGGAGTTCACGAAAGGCGACTACCGCTGGGTAGTCGAAGTGCTAGACCACGTCGTGATGACCGACCCAGAACATATCGCAGGGCGTGCGCTGCAGGCGGATGCCCTCGAACAGTTGGGTTACCAATCGGAATCGGCACCGTGGCGCAACTTTTATCTCTCCGGCGCGCTGGAGCTTCGCCAGGGCTTGCCGCAGGGGTCGAACTTTCGGGCGAGCGAGGGCATTGCACGCGGTATGCCGCTCGAGAACCTGTTTCAAGCCATGGCGGTGCGCCTGAACGGGCCACGCGCCGATGGCGTGGTGCTCAAAATCAACTTGCAATTCGACGACGTAGACACGCCTTATCTACTGAGCATCGACAACGGCGTGCTCTTTGCCTTCCCCGACAAGCTATCGGACACGCCAACGGCAACGTTGCGGGTGTCCAGTCTCGATTTCAAACGGTTGATGCTAGGCATCGCAGACGCGGGTGAGCTGATGGGCGACGAACGACTGACCATCGAGGGAGACGTCGGAGCGTTGGCGCAGCTGGCCGGGTTGTTCGATACCTTCCGCCGCCGTTTCCCGATCGTCACAGCGCGGCCGGAATCACCCCAATCCTCGTCGGATCCATAAACGTCCTCCGAACGCACTGGCGACGAGCACGGCACCGGCGAGTGCCTGGTAGAAATTGCCGACGCCGGTCTCCAGCACCCCTTCGAGGCTCGGCAACGCGATCAAGAAGCCGCCTAATCCCAAGAACCACCGGGTCCACCAACTCCAACCACCACCAACCAGGGGCAGGAATCCTTGGATGGCCCCGGCCAGCAACCATATGCCGATGAGGGCCTCGACCACAGCCAGTAACACGGACAACGCGTCCCCTTGAAGCACGAGGCTCGGTTCCAGGACGAAGACGAAGGGTATGAAGTAGATGATGCTGCCGAGACGCATCGCCGTCCACCCGGTCAGCAGCGGCGGGCTTTTGGCAATGCTGGCGGCGGCGAACGCACCTAGGGCCACGGGCGGCGTGATGAAGGACAGCATGGCCCAGTACAAGATGAACAGGTGTACGGCCATCGACGGCAATCCCGCCGCGATGAGCGCGGGCGCGAGAATGATCGCCAGAAACACGTAAGCCGCGGTGACCGTCATGCCGATACCGAGGACGAAACTGGTCGCGGCCCCCATCAGCAACAGCAGTCCGACGGATCCACCGGCGATATACAACAGATCGTTGACCAGGGTCCCGCCCAGACCCGTCAGCGACAATGCCCCGACGATAAGGCCGACGCCTCCCAGCACCACGACCAACTCGATGAGAAGCTTGCCGGTGGCATGCAGAAATTCGATGACCTCGCTCCAGTTCCACCGTTCCCGCGACAATTGGTTGAGCAGCAGAAGGATGCCGGTCGCGATGTAGGGCGCTATCGCTTCACGTTGCAGATACACCAGCATAAAGATCAGCACTGCGAACGCGGTGACGTAGTACCAACCTTCCCGCAGCGTATCGCGCACCGTGGGCAGCTCCGACTCGTCCAAGCCATGCAAGCCCTGCAGTCCGGCATGAGCGTCCACCTGCAGAAACAGACCGATGAAATACAGCAACGCGGGGATCGCAGCGGCAAGTGCGACTTGGTAATACGGTATTTCCAAAAACGTCGCCATCACGAAGGCCGTCGATCCCATGATGGGCGGCAGCAAGACCCCGCCGGTGGATGCACACGCCTCGACCCCCGCCGCGTAGTGGGCCGACATGCCGGCCCGCTGCATCGCCGGAATCGTGAGTTGACCCGTCGTCAAAACGTTGGTCACCACGCTGCCGCTCATAGACCCCATGAGTCCCGATGACACGATGGCCACCTTGGCTGGGCCGCCGCGCACTCGACCCAATAACGCAAAGGCTAGATTCAAGAAAAACCGGCCGCCACCCGTATGCTGCAAGGTCAGCCCAAACAGCACGAAACCGATGACCAAACCCGCGAACGCACGGAATGGCAAGCCGAAGATGCTCTCGATGCTGAGCGCATGATAGACGGCCGTCTCCTGCCAGGTGGCCGCAAGACCACTCAAAGGACCCGGCATTTGTTCGGCGAAGATCGGCATCAGCGAAAAAAAACCGGCGATTGCGAACAGCGTCCAACCGGCGCTACGACGTAAGGCTTCGAGGAGCGCAATCCAAAGCGCCAGGCTCATCCACGTCGCCAACGGTGGCGCGCCGAACTCCCAGGCTTCGTCTACCAAGGCTTCCGCGTTCCAAAAAAAGTAGCCGCAGATGCTGAACGTGATCAACGCCATTCCGAGATCGATGAACTTTTGGCGGGGGTAGGTTAAAAAGGCTAGCGGCAACAAGCAGCCCAACAGTGCGAAATAGTATTGGGTTTCGATGCGAATCCACTCGCCCAGGAACTGGATGCCGCCGAACAGACGCAATGCGTCCATCGCTAGCACGAGCGCCACCGTGGCACCCGCGACAACGAACAAGCGCAACAAACCGGTCAGCGCCAAACCGGATCGAATTCCGCTGCTTCTAACGCTGCCACGCGCCGCATCTGCCACGCGGACCGAAATTCGTCTGCATCGACATGCTCGTCACCAGTGTGTTCGTCCCAAGCCGCTTGCAACACCGATTGGCGTTTCAGCAATCGTTGGTTGTGCGCTTCATCGGCCTCGCTCCACACACCCAGTTCGCGAAAGTACTTCACCGTGCCCTTGTGCCACGGAACGACCCATTGTTTTAGCTGACGGTCCAATGCCCAACCGATAGCCCCGGGATCGGCATCTTTGAATTCGTCATAGTGGAGGTGAATCACACGGGCCATCGCATAGACCAACGATGAGTCCGTATGATCGAGACCGATCAGCAGTGGATATGGGTAGGTGACCCCTTCGTGGGGCGCCTCGACGGATATCTGAGCACCCCGCGTGGCCATGTGTTTGGAGAAATAAGGCGCCAAACGCATCATGCGTTGCCAGCAATCCGGATCGTCGTGCGGCACGCTCGGCCAAAATATTCCGCGCGGCGATGCTTCGAGCTTGCGGGTGGGTCCGCTCACCGTGGTCGCATACGCAGCGTCGACATGACCGTTCACGATACCCGTCCACATGGCGTTGTAACCGGGGAAATCTACCCGCTCGACGTCTTCCCAGCCGAGTCCGCCGCACGCCAGCATGGCCTCGGTGGACACGTTTAACGAGGGTGCCCCACGCACATACGGGACGCGATGCCCCTTGAGTTCGGCATAGGTGGTAATACCGGTGTCCGCCGCAACGGCAAGAGCCTGATTGGCGTCGCCGTTCGACGTGAAGACCAAGCGCACCGGCAGCGGCCCCCAGGTGGGGCCGGCAAACTGAAACACGCCTTCCTGGGCGAAGTAGGTCGCGATGCCATTTGCCGACAGGTGCACGCGCCCCCTCACCAACGGCAACAGGCGGGATACGTCATTCTTGCCGGGCACCACCCTCAGGCTGACGTTGTAGTGTTGTCTGAGCACCATGCCGATGGCGACCGCTTGGTTGTAACCGGTCGTGCCGAGGTTGTAGGCGGTCCAGGCGAGGGTGCGAGGCAGACCTTCGGCTTGCACACCGACCACCGCGAACCACAGCAAGCTTGCGCAACACCATCGCATACGAGAGCAGCCCCCAACCCTTTCAAGAGGCTCATTCTAAGCCAAATTTGCCGCTATGATTGGTCTCGTAAGAAAGGAATGACGCGACATGCGTAAAGCCCTTGTCTTGGTGGATGTTCAGCCCGACTTCATGCCCGGCGGCGGTCTCGCGGTCGCAGGGGCCGACGAGATACTGGTCGGCATCGCAACGCTGATGGCCGATCCACAGTTCCACACGGTGGTTGCAACCCAAGACTGGCATCCTGCCGGCCACATCTCGCTTGCGCGCAACCATCCCGATCATCAACCGTTCGACGTGATCGAACTCTACGGTCACGAACAGACGCTCTGGCCCGATCACTGCATTCAAGATTCCGAGGGCGCCGTGTTGCACCCGGCACTGGCGTCGGCGTCGATCGACATGATTGTGCGCAAAGGCACGGATCCTGCCGTCGACTCGTACAGCGCATTTCGCAACAACTTCGACGAACACGGCAACCGACCATCGACGGGTCTTGCCGGCTACCTCAACGATAGATCGGTCGATAGCGTCTTCGTCTGCGGGCTCGCACGCGACTACTGCGTTGCATGGACGGCGCTCGACGCGGTCTCGGCCGAATTCGACACCTCTGTGATATGGGACTTGACTCGATCCGTCGATCCCAGCGGCGATTCGGCACTCGAGGCACAATTGACCGCCAACGGCGTTCACATCGTACAATCCGATCTGCTTCTTGCACTCCACTGAGGGGACACGAACGTGACCATTGCCGAAACGACTACGGGACCGATACGCGGCCGCGACAAGGACGGCGTCTACCTATTCGCCGGCATACCCTACGCCGCACCACCCGTCGATCGGTTGCGCTTCAAGAGCGCGGAGCCACATCCTGCTTGGCAGGACCCGCGCGAGGCATTGAAGTTCGGACCCGCCGCCCCGCAGGTCGCCACCGGCGGTATGACGGATGCCGTGGCGCCGCGTTGGTCCGAAGACTGTCTGACGCTCAACGTGGCGACACCAGCACTGACCGGCGCACGCCCGGTGATGTTTTGGATTCACGGTGGCGGCTATCGAACCGGACAGGGGGCAATTCCCTGGTACAACGGCGCTCGATTCGCCGCGAATGGCGATATCGTCGTGGTCAGCATCAACTACCGATTGGGCGCGCTCGGTTTTACCGACCTTCGGCGTTTCGGCTCGGACTATGCGACGTCCGGCGTCAACGGCATTCTCGACCAAATTGCGGCGCTCGAGTGGG